>CAMFLW010000062.1 GCA_945957575.1 uncultured Aeromonas sp.
CCACGGATCAGGCGGATCTCGACCGGGTGCACGCCGCCTTGCTCGGCACTGTAGCCGGGGTTGCGAAAGTTGAAGGTCAGTTGGGTTAAGCGCTCAAGGTTGAGCTCGGTGTTAGCGACCTCTTGGTTGAGCAGAACCAACAATGCTTGGGTTACGGGCAGGGCAAAGCCGTCCCGGAAAAAGGGAATGGTCATGGTGTTCTCCGAATAAAGGGTTGGGACTAGCGCAGTCGCCAGGGCATTAGCCAGGTTGGCAGCTTGTTCGTCAGCTGTGTGAATAGTGCGGGGAACATAGGCGCGGTGGTGCGATTTGGCTGCAGGGGAGTTTGTGCAATCGTGATGGCTAACAAGACTGTCCCCCACGCCTGGTCTACCTGCTCACTGTGGTGTACACCCTGGATACACCAGGTCACGAAGTGCTCGCAGTTGTTAAACTGCAGATTGTAGGCCCGCTCTCCCAGCCGTTGATGTGCTCGCGCCAAGCTTTCGCTCGGGCTGTAGTAACGGTGGCTGTATTCACGCAGGCAGCAGTCGCCATTGTCTGTAAATATCTCCAACGATGAGACAATAATCCGCCCTGTCACCGGGCCTTCACTCGAGAAAGGTCCGGTATAGTGAATGACTTGGTTATTGCCCGCGTAGAGGCCGTGATGGTCGTAGCCCCATCGGCTTACGATCAGATGGTCACCAGGTTGCATGTCTGCTCCTTTTAGAAAACAAAAAGCCCGGTACGAGACCGGGCATAGCGAAGTGGAGTGGGCTCACTCGAAGGTGTAACCGGCATCTCCCCGGTCGGTATGAATAACCACCTCCAGTACTCGGCACAGCGGTGTTGACTTGAGGGTGAACCGAGTTTGCTGTCCAAAGTTCATCGCAACAGGGAACACCTGCTTGATGTACTCTGGTTTTAACCGGTCTTTACTGGCGAGACAGGTGCTCCATTTCACACGACCGCTGACACAATCATTGCTCGGCACTTCCCGAACCAACTGACACTGGCCACGGTTGATGGTGATGTCATTAATCGTGACAGGGTCATTACGAGACACGACCTGCAGTACGCCCTGTTGTACGCGAAGTTCAAAGTTCAAGGGGGCGGCGGCTGGCTCAGGCTCCGGAGCCGGGAAGGCGCAGCCAAAGGCAGCGTCTGTCGCAGCGGGCAGGGCCTCTTGTACACCCGCTACCGGCAGCTCAACGGTGCGGCCATCCTGGGTGATGGCTTGCAACGACTTGGCAGCGCGCAGCGCGGCCCACATGTCATAGAACGCCTTGCTGTCATTGCCTGCCACCATGCTGGATAGCGGGGGATAGGTATGACCATCGATGCGCAGCCAAACGGTTTCAGTCGGTGCTTGGCCTGCTTGGTTGAGTTCGATGCGGCTAAGCTGGCCCATCCGGCACGATAGATAGAGATAGGTCGCGTCATCGACCGTTGCCGAATACTCCGTCACCCCCTGACCCCAGCCATCGTTCCAGCGGCCATGGTCTCCAAACGCCAGTACTGCGGGCGTCAGCAGCAAGCCCAGCAGGGCTATTATCCATTGATGCATCCCACACTCCTTACACGGCATAGCCGAGGATATTGTTCATAAAGCCCTGAAAGGCGAAGAAGCCAATCAGTGCCCCGATGGTCTGCGGCCCCATCAGCCAAAACACTTTGACCTTGAAGGTCTCGACAGCGCCGCTGGTCGAGATCCAGTCCGGGTGGGTAAAGCGGCGAAACCACTCCCCGATACACATGCCAACACCGGTAAAAAGCGTGCCGAACACGAAGGAGGCGGTCAGCCCCCAAAATCCAAGCCAGGGAGCTTTGCCGGTCCAAGCGATGTTGATGGCCAGGGCCAGAAAAAGCAGGCCCGCGATAACAAAGTAACGTTTCATGATGTCTCCTTATGGATAAAAAATGACTTTTCATTTCCCGTGGCCATGCGGTGGTTGAACAGCGGGAAATGAGGGTTGTGGAGTATTGGGTGGTGGATTTCCTTTCGTTCTGAAATTCCACGCCAAAGCACCAATATCAACCTAATTGGTTGATACTCATCTCTCATGGTTCTTCATGTCAACAGGTCTATATCCAACCATACGAGTTGGTTGGAGGACTTATGACAGATATCAACTTTGAGCAGTTAGCCAAGAACGTGGGTAAGGCGATTGGGCGTCAGCGTAACCAGGCAGGGTTTACCCAAGAGCAGGTGGCTGAACATCTCAATATCGGGATGGAAGCCGTCTCACGGATGGAGCGGGGTATCGTGGTGCCGACCGTGGTGCGGCTGGCGGAGCTCGCTCAATTGTTTGGTTGTGAGCTGGCGGACTTTCTACGCGAGACCAGTAACCGCCCGACCGAGCAGGGCATTGTGCTGAGCCAGCAACTGGCCCGGCTTGAGGATGCTGACCGAACCCTGTTGCTGGAAACGGTAGAGCGGTTGGTGGAGCGGTTGGCGCGTCCCCGCTGATCACCCGCCATTCACTGGGGAGAGGATGGGCTCCCTTTCCCCAATTTGTTGGTGAGTGGACTCCTTCTTGGTTGTGGCCTCTGTGGCGTTCTTGTTGCTTGGCTCTGTGGTGCGGCATGCGAGGTTGTCGCTTCCACACCAGCGTTATCATTCGCCGTCTCGTCGCTGTTGGCTTCGGGATAGAACTCCTCCAGCAGCATCGGCACCTCTTCATCGATATCCTCAAACTGGCCGTTACGCAGCAACTCGCGCGCGGCCTGCTCCATCTGGTCGATGGCGAGTCCCGCCTCTTGGTCACGCTGGGCGGCCTCCTGTGCCAGCCTGACTGCCTCGGTCAGGTTGGTCTCTTCCCGCAAGGTCAAATCCACGTAGTAGACCGGTGTGCGGTAGGACTGGATGGTGCTCTTGGCTCGCAGCCTCAGGGTGAGTGGCAGATAGCGGGTATGGCCGCCGCTCACAGCCTCTAGGTACTTCAGTCGCGCCGCCAGTGTGCGTACCGAGTTGTAGCCGGTGGTGCGGAAGATAAAGCTGCCCAGCTCATCCCCTTGTCCCTCCACAAACAGGTTCAGTCGCCCGTACAGCTTGCAGCCCTGTTGCCCAGCAAAGGCGCAGCGCTCTGGCCCGGGGCAGCTGACTTCCTCCATGCCTTGCGCCCCCACACGTCTTGCCACCTCCCCATTACCGACACAGAGCGGCCTGCCAGTTTGCCGGTCAAAGGCGCTGTATTCCGCCCGCAGGTTCAGGTCGCTATCGTTGAACAGCACCCGCACCGGAATGGCGCGGATCTTGGTTTGCTCCTGCCCTTGGCCACTTTTCTGCGATGAGTAGTGTTGATGCAGGGGATGGAGCAACCATCCCCCTTTTTGTTGTACCTGGGTGGTGAGGGTGAAGCTGTCGTCCTTCTCCGGCACCCACTTATCCTGTTTTTGCACCAGCTTGCCGATGCAGATCCGCCCGATCACGGGCGGGGTGATCGCCAGTCCTTTGATCATGGTGTTTGCCTCAAGGGTTGAATGGTGAAACGGCGCACGCCGGGCACCGGTTTGACGTAACGGGTGAGCAGGTCGGGATGATCCTGACCGAGCTTATCCAGATCTGGCGCCAGCCGGTCTTTGCTGCGCTTCCAGGTGATCTTGCCATCGGCAAACAGCCCGGCTGTCGCTTCACCCAAGGTGGCTTGCAGCCGCTGTTTGAGCTGCGACTCCTGCAGCTCGACCGCTTCCTTTTGCTGACGCAATCGCAGTAGCTCGCCAAACAGCTGGTTGAACTCGGGTGAATCTGAGAGATCCACCGTCTGGCCATCGTCACGGGGGAAGAGCCAGCTCAGGGCATTGGCAGCATCACTGGAGCCGTCAGGCTCGGGCTGCTGGTCTTGTTGCACCATCTGCCAGAACAGCGCTTCCCGTTCGGTGAGATCCTGGATCTTCTCCTCATCACGCTCGATGCGGTAAATCCGAAAATCCTGGCCGCCGATCAGCACAGCCACTTCGGCCCAGGCATGGCCGGTGACGGCCAGTTGATGGAGTACCTGACACTGGTAAGCCACCGGCACCCCTTCTTCCCACTGGGGGGCGCTGTGATAGCTGGCGGTCTTGATCTCCAGAATGCCCGGCCCATCGGGGTGGCCGACCACCTCCCGATCGAGGTTGGCGAGCATGAAGGGTTGTTCGGGGTGTTGCAGCACTGCATTGACGCGGCGCACCTTGTAGCCTGTGCGCTTGGCATAGACCTGTGCCAGCACAGGTTCGAGCTCGATGCCCCACAGCACCGCTGCCTTGTGGGAGATATCTTCCGGCTCCTTGCGACCGGTCTTCTCCAGCCACAGGCTGAGTGGACATTTGTAGGGGGATAGCCCCACTGCCACGGCGGCATCGGAGGAGCCAATGCCGAGTTTGCGGATTGCGAGCCACTGCTCGCGGTTTAATTGAGTAGTGGAGGCCAGCCGCAGGGCTTGGCCATATTTGGCTTTTGCTTTCATGACTATTCCTTGTTAACGGCATAAACGCCAACGCCCGGATTGGCTTGCGCCAGTCCGGGGGAGGTCGTTATGCGGCTTAGATAGGGAAGAGGAATTACTGCAGCAGGGTAAGAGCTTGATTCAAGGCTTGGGATTTGAGTTGGGCGCCCTGACCAAACCAGGCGGAATCGAGCCGGTGATCCTGGCTGCGGGCACGGCGGTGGTGATCCACGTATTCGGTGACCGCATTGACCAACCCCCAGGCGGTATTGCGGGAGCTGGCAAGCTCTGAGCCCATACCCGCGCCCTGATAGAGCTCATGCAGCCGTTGTACCGGCTTGGTGAGAATGATGCTCTCCTCATCCAGCGGTTGCGCCAGCAGGTCGCTGAAAAAGCGCAGTGCCTCTTCGGGGGCGACGGGCCGTTGTGCCAATTCCTTAGTCTGTGCCTTGAACTCATCCCAATGAGAGAGTCCGAGCCCAAGCGACTCTTTGACGGCAGCAGCATCGAACTGAGTGGAGTGGGGCACCTTGATGGCACCAGTAGCGCCGCGCAGTGCCATCTGCAGGGTGTTGTTGCAGACTACTCGCAGCGAGGTGAACTGCGCCGTGGTGCAGAGCGTGCCGTCGCAACTGGTCGCCAGCAGTAGATAGGACTTTACCAAGTCATTGCCTTTGAGTTTTAGATCCTGGCCGGTCTTAGCCAGTGCCCACAGCTTGCGGCCACCTTTGAGCGAGCCTGCTGTTTCCAGCTCAAAGCCACCGGCTTCCACTAGGTCTTGATAGAAGTGCAGCACCTCATGAGGCTGTACCACGTTGTAGCGACTTGAGACCACCGACAGGGGGGCAAGGGTATCGGAGCGATAAAGTACCTTGCTGTCGCTGTAGGGGCGGATATGTAGTGCATCGGAGGCGACGTTAAACATCACGTCGCTCTGCTCGATGGTCCAATCCATCCCGGCTGCCTGTAGCCAGATATCGAGGGATTGTTGCGGGGGCAAAACATTGCCAAGGCCATGCCAGGGGGTTTGGCCAGTGTAGGCCATGGTGTCGATCAGGTGAGCCATGGGAGATCTCCAATAAAAAAGGGACTGCACAGAGCAGTCCCTTGGGTAGGTTCATGGAGATAATATATATCTGAAATAAGTTCAAATGAGACTTATTTTCCTCTCTGGTTTCTAGCTATGGAATGCGCGCTGTGGCTGCACTGTGGTGTACAAATTGAAAGGTGGGACTCAAAAGGAAGTAAGGTGGGATCTGGGAAAGAGAAGGGCCTATCAGATTTTAGATAGGCCCTTTTGATAACAATTATGCATGCCTAGCGTTGCCTAGTGTGTACGCAAAAGTGTACTCAAACTAATAATGGCTGCGCCTTGTGATCGCATGTCATTGAAAGTAATCTATAATTTTAATTTAGACGTTGAATAGGAAGTTCATGATATCGCCATCTTTGACGATGTAATCTTTCCCTTCAGCGCGCATCTTGCCCGCTTCCTTGGCGCCTTGCTCACCCTTGTAGTTGATAAAGTCTTCAAAGGCGATGGTTTGGGCGCGAATAAAGCCTTTTTCAAAGTCAGTGTGGATCTTGCCAGCCGCTTGCGGGGCGGTGGCACCGACCGGAATAGTCCAGGCGCGCACCTCTTTCACACCGGCGGTGAAGTAGGTCTGCAGGTTGAGCAGCTGGTAGCCGGAGCGGATAACGCGGTTCAGGCCCGGCTCTTCAATGCCCAGGTCAGCCATGAACTCGGCGCGATCTTCATCGTCCAGTTCGGCGATGTCGGCTTCGATGGCGCAGCAGACCACGACCACGACCGCGTTCTCGGCGGCGGCGATTTCACGCACCTTGTCCAGATAGGGGTTGTTCTCGAAGCCATCTTCCGCCACGTTGGCGATATACATGGTGGGTTTCAGGGTCAGGAAGTTGAGGTGGCTCACGGCGGCCAGCTCTTCTTTATCCAGCTTCATGCCGCGGATCATCTGACCGTTTTCCAGCGCGACCTTGATCTTCTCAAGCACTTCCACTTCAAGCTTGGCATCCTTGTCGCCGCCTTTGGCGCGCTTGGACTGACGGTGAATGGCGCGCTCGCAGGCGTCCAGATCCGACAGGGCCAGCTCGGTGTTGATCACTTCGATGTCGTCGGCAGGGGAGACCTTGCCAGCAACGTGAATGATGTTCTCGTCGTCGAAGCAGCGCACAACGTGGCCGATCGCTTCGGTTTCACGGATGTTGGCCAGGAACTGGTTGCCCAGACCTTCACCCTTGGAGGCACCGGCAACCAGACCGGCGATGTCGACGAATTCCATGGTGGTCGGCACAACGCGCTGCGGATTGATGATGGCAGCAAGCTGATCGAGGCGGGGATCCGGCATCGGCACCACACCTGTGTTCGGCTCGATGGTGCAGAACGGGAAGTTGGCGGCTTCGATACCGGCCTTGGTCAGCGCGTTGAACAGGGTGGATTTGCCTACATTGGGCAGGCCCACGATACCGCATTTAAAACCCATGGATTGTTACCTTACTTGATGGATGCTGTTGGGGGTCGCCCGCAGGCGGCCCATGTCATGCTTGTTCTGGTCGTTGCTCATGTACCGGCACAATGCCCGTACAGGGTCAAACCGACCTAACCCTTTTCCGCCTTGAAGCTGTGCAAGCGATTCATGGCCTTGGTCATATCTTGTTTGAACAGGATGTCGGTGGCGCGCAGAGACTCGTCCAGCGCGGCGTCGATCAGGTTCTGTTCACTGCTGGGGGCCTTGGTCAGGACGAAGCCAGCCACCTGCTCTTTGCTGCCGGGATGGCCGATCCCGAGACGCAGCCGGAAGAAGTTATTGTTGTTGCCCATCTTGGCGATGATGTCCTTGAGGCCGTTATGGCCACCATGACCACCACCCTGCTTGAACTTGGCGATGCCAGGCGGCAGATCCAGTTCATCATGGGCAACCAGTATCGCTTCCGGTTCAATCTGATAAAAACGCGCCAGTGCGGCCACCGCCTTGCCAGAGAGGTTCATATAGGTGTTCGGGATGAGCAGCCGCACATCCTGCCCCTCGACCAGGATGCGGGCAGTATGGCCGAAGAACTTGGGTTCTTCACGCAGGCTGACATTGTGCCAGCGGGCCAGTTGCTCCACATACCAGGCGCCCGCATTGTGGCGGGTCTTGGCATATTCCGGGCCGGGGTTGCCCAGTCCGACGATCAGTTTGATTTGGCTTGTCACGCTTGATGTCTTCACTCGCAGCTGCCGTGGGCACACTACCCAGGGCAATAGGACGCAATATTCTAGCCGCCGAGTGGCGATCACTCAACCAATGCGCATGTTATGGCGGGATTTGCAGCATTATTGCGGCCAATGGGTGGCTAACGGTGGGCAAACGGGCCTCTTGCATGAGGCCCGTTTCAGCTTGCCGATGGACTGTGCCGGGTTGACTACCGTCGTTATTTGGCACGCAGCAGGGTGACGGTCTCTTCATCCAGTGCGGTCAGGGTGGGACGGGCATCGCGCACATACTCCACGAAAGAGGCTGCATCGGTGCCGCAATCCACGCCGCTGGCTTTGCAATCGAGGGGCTGGCCCGGGGCGTAGACGGCGCCGAGCAGCTCGCCGTCTTGTGCCACTTTGAGCACCGGGAAGGCGGTCAGCTTGCCATTGACGCTGGCGATATCGACCCGCTCGCTCTTCTGACGCTGGGCATTGGCCAGTGCCTGCCAGCCATCGTTGCCGTTGGCGCTGTAGGCGTTCATCACCACCCGATAGCGCTGGCTATCAACCAGATCCTGCCACTCGCCGCTTGCGGTCTTGCGCTGCAATTGGGTCAGGGTGCCCGCCTTGCCTGCGTCGGTCTCCTGGAAGGTGTAACGCAGGTGCCCGCCATAGGGGAATTTGCCGGCATGGGCGCTGGCGGGCAGGGTGGCGGTGATGGTCTCGGTCAAGAGGGCGCGTACCTCGGCGCCGGTCAGGGTTAGCACCGAGAGCTGGTTCTTGAACGGCAGCAGGGTGAGGGCACTATCCCCCTCGCGCCATTCGCCAGCGGGCAGGTCGGCGCGCACGCCGCCCACCGCCACCAGAGCGAAGTCGACCGGGCCGCCGGTCAGGGCTTGCACTGCTGGGGTATTGGCCCAGTAGAACTCCCCTTCGGCAACCAGCGGCGCTACATCTGAGCCGTGGCTGTCGCTGCCGTTGTCGCCGGGGCGACGGGCATTTTGCAGCTGCTCGGGGATGGTGCCGATCACCGGGCCGTAGGCTTTCTCCAGCGCCGGTTTGTAGTGGCTGTCGATGATGCCGCGCAGGCGCGGATCTTCATCCACAGTCACCAGATTGGGCTGGTTGTCGACAAACTGGCTTGCCTCTTTGCTGCGGGTCTCGTCGAGTGCTTGCTTGCGCGCCGCATCGGCGAAGAAGTCGCGGCTGGCCAGCAGGCTGTTGTGGCCCTGGCAGTCGGTCACCTGACCCTGGCTGTCAAAGGTCACCTGTGCCAGACCGATGGCCTGGGCGTAGGAGCCCGCCTGCACCACGCAGGTTTTGCCGATGCCATCCGGATTGGTCACCAGCTTGGCGTAATCGCCGGTCTTGCCCCAGCCGATATTGCGAAAATCGCCGAGCAGGCTGTGGGAGTGGCCGCCGACGATGGCATCGAGGCCGTTTACCTTGGCGGCCAGTGCCAGATCCCGCTCGTTGCCGATGTGGGTGAGCGCCACGATCTGATGGATCCCCTTGGCTTGCAGCATGTCGACCGTGGCCTGAGCCGAAGCGACTTCCTTGCCAAAGCGCAGCTTGCCGACGTTGGGGGCGATATTGCCCATGTCTTCCAGTACCAGACCGATGACAGCGACCAGTTGCTTGCCTTGCGGCAGGTTGTCGAGATCGGTGACCGGGCTCTTCTGGTTGCCGTCAAAGGCGTAGACCACGAAGGGCTTGAGATTGTCAGCCTTGCTGAGGGCCGGATCGGCCTTGGTGTCGAGGTTGGCGGCCAGCACCGGGAAGTTGACCCCCTCGATGAAGCGGGCCAGCTTCTGGTTATCCAGATCGAACTCGTGGTTGCCCAGCGCCATGGCATCGAGGCCGAACTGGCTCAGCAACTCGGCGTTGGCCATCCCCTCGTTGAGCTTGAAGTAGCCGCTGCCCTGCCAGGCATCACCGCCGTGCAGCAGCAGCAAGGGCTGGTTCTTGGCCAGCGCCTCGGCCTGATAGGCTTTCGCCATGGTCAGCAGGCGCGGGTAACCGCCAAAGCGGGTATAGAGGGTGTCCGTCTCCCCCTGCTGGGCAAAGATCTGCCCTTTGATCTCGGCATTGACCGGATCAAACTGGGAGTGGGTGTCGTTCATGTGAGCCAGGGTTAGCACAAAGGGCGGGCTCTCTTTGACGGGCTGACAGGCGAACAGGGCGGAGGTGAGGGTCGCGAGCAGGAGGGGACGCAAGCAATTCATGGGTAAATCCTTAAGCCTGCCGGGGGCAGGGTCGTACCAGATAGCAGAAAGTTGGAAAGAGAAGGTCCAGAAAGACGAAAACCGCCTGATGGCGGTTTTCGTTATTGCTGAATCTATCAATGCTCAAACATGGCAGAGATGGACTCTTCGTTGCTGATGCGACGAATGGCTTCGGCCAGTACAGTTGACAGCGTCAGCTGCTTGACCTTGCCGACCGCTTTCATCTCCGCAGTGAGCGGGATGGAGTCGGTGATGATCAGTTCATCGATTACGGAATTCTTGATGTTCTCGACGGCGGAACCGGAGAAGACCGGGTGGGTAGCGTAAGCGAATACACGCTTGGCACCGCGCTCTTTCAGGGCCTCTGCGGCTTTGCACAGGGTGCCGCCGGTGTCGATCATGTCATCAACGATGATGCAGTCGCGGCCGGCAACGTCACCAATCAGGTGCATGACCTGGGAGACGTTCGGGCGGGGACGGCGCTTGTCGATGATGGCGATGTCGGTGTCATCCAGCAGCTTGGCGATGGCGCGGGCACGCACGACGCCACCGATGTCCGGGGAGACAACGACAGGAGACTCGAGGTTCTTGGACTTCATGTCTTCCAGCAGCACCGGGCTACCGAACACGTTGTCTACCGGAACGTCGAAGAAACCTTGAATTTGCTCGGCATGCAGGTCAACGGTCAGCACGCGATCCACACCGACGCTGGAGAGGAAGTCAGCGACAACCTTGGCGGTGATGGGTACACGGGCGGAGCGGACGCGGCGGTCCTGACGGGCATAACCAAAGTAGGGGATAACGGCAGTGATACGGCCAGCTGAAGCACGACGCAGAGCATCCACCATGACGATCAATTCCATCAAATTGTCGTTGGTCGGGGCACAGGTGGATTGAATGATGAAGATATCGCCACCACGTACATTCTCATTGATCTGTACGCTGATCTCGCCGTCGCTAAAGCGACCTACGGCAGCATTGCCGAGTTTGATAAACAGGCGATCTGCGATCTTCTGGGCTAGTTCCGGCGTTGCGTTACCAGCAAACAGCTTCATGTCAGGCACGGTTTGAAACCTCGGGGTTGCATCCAGTATGTGGGGGAGTCTGAAATCAGACCCTATCGTTTTGGGGCAAACGATTTATCAAGATAACGTACAAGGTGTCTGCTGCCCAATGATTGTGATGATACCGGTAACCCGAATCCGTGGCCGAGTGCAAAACCGGCCACGTTAATCATCATCAATACCGTTCGGTAAAATTGGCTGGGGTACTAGGATTCGAACCTAGGAATGGCGAGATCAAAACCCGCTGCCTTACCGCTTGGCGATACCCCAATCATTTGAACTGTTGCAAAGTGGCGAAGAGTGGTGATATGTTCTCGCCCTTGGCGACAAACCCATCCAGCCCCTTCGGCACTCAGGCCAACACTTCCCGAGCAGTCACTTCGTCTTCAAACTGAGCAAAGACGCAGGCTCCTGTGCCCGTCATTCTTGACGGCGCGTATTCTAGCAACCAGCCGAGCGCATTGGCAACCTCGGGGTGGCGCTTTTTCACCAGTGATTCGCAATCGTTTTTCCACTCGCCTTCCAGCAGGTTGTCCAGCGACATTTTCGGCGTGGCTCTCGGCAGCTCCGGATCCTGGAATACGGCTGCGGTCGCTACATGGCAATCGGGCTTGAGCACCAGATACCAGGCATCGGGCAGTTCGACCGGTTGTAGCCGCTCGCCCACCCCTTCGGCAAAGGCCGCCTTGCCACGAACAAATACCGGTACATCCGCTCCCAGCTGGACGCCGAGCGCTGCCAGTTCATCTTCGCTCAAACCCGCTTGCCAGAGGTGGTTAAGCGCTACCAGCGTGGTCGCTGCATCGGACGAACCGCCGCCAATGCCGCCTCCCATGGGCAGCACCTTCTCCAGCCGGATATGGGCACCTTGCGGGCTCGGCAGGGTTGCCTGCAGCAGCCGCGCCGCCCGGATAATCAGATTCTGCTCATCCGGCACCCCGGGAATGGCCGGGCTCAGGGTGAGAGTGTCGCTATTCGGTATCACTTCAAACTCGAGCCAGTCGCTGTGGTTGAGAAAGATAAACAGGGTCTGCAGCTCGTGATAGCCATCGGGACGACGGCCATTGACGTGTAAAAACAGGTTGAGTTTGGCCGGTGCCGGCCAGCGTGTGGAAGCCATTAACGTGCAAGAGTCCATTGGTTGATCTGAAGCTTGAGGCGGCTGTTCTGGCCGGTCATGGTCAGCTGGTGTGGCAGGCGGTAGCCATCCTGATCCCGATAATCGCCATAGACGATCTGCCACTGGCCGTCGCGCACGCTGGCCAGACTGCTGTCGGGGTTGAGTTCAAACTCTGCCTGACCTGGCAGCCCCTTGATCCACTCTGGCAATCCCGCAACCGGAATATTCCAGCCGGTCAGTTGATAGATAAGCGCTTCGGCATCCTGGCTCTGGTGGCGATTGCCGTCGCTGTCGAGCAGGGTGATCTCCCCCTTGCTGCGGGAGAGCTCCAGAATGCTGGTGCCGATCAGGCTGGTGAGGTTGAGGCGATAATCCTCGCCATCCTGCTGCCAGTTGAGACGGGCGCTGCCCTTTTGCTGTGGCGTGATGATGGCCATCTTGCCGGATAGCTGCCAGTGGGTCAGCTGCTCGAGGCGGGCCCGCTCCTGGTTCCAGTTCACCTGGTCACGCTGGGGCTGGGTGGCGGCACAACCGGCCAGCAACAGCAGGCAGGTGAGGGTAAAAATACGTAGCAGCAAGAGACGGCTCCAGAGAGAGGAATTTGCCACAGTATACGGGGCGGCCGTATTGCTTTTAAAGACTTACCCTTTCTCGTACAATTGGCAGCCTTTGCACCCAGCGTATGAAATGATCGTCGCCCACTCATGAGTTTGCTTGCCCTCGGAATCAACCACAACACCGCCAGTGTCGCCTTGCGGGAGCGGGTCGCCTTTGGCCCGGACTGCATCGATCGCGCCTTGCGTGAGCTGGTGAACCAACCCGGCATCAACGAGGCGGTGATCGTCTCCACCTGCAACCGGACCGAGCTTTACTGCAATCTGGCCGGTGAACAGCAGGGCGAGGTGCTGCGCTGGCTGCAGCAGTTCCACGGGCTGGATGCGGCCGAACTGGTCAGCGCCATCTACCAGCACCATGACGAAGAGGCGGTGCGCCACCTGATGCGAGTGGCGTGCGGGCTCGACTCGCTGGTGCTGGGAGAGCCGCAGATCCTCGGCCAGATCAAGCAATCCTACGCCCATGCCCAGCAGGCGGAGTCGGTGAAGGGGTCGCTGGAGCGGCTGTTCCAGAAATCCTTCTCGGTGGCCAAACGGGTGCGTACCGATACCGAGATTGGCGCGAGCGCCGTGTCGGTGGCTTTTGCGGCCGTCAGCCTTGGCCGCCGCATCTTTGCCGACCTCTCCCAGACCAAGGTATTGTTGGTCGGTGCCGGCGAAACCATCGAATTGGTGGCCCGCCATCTGCGCGAACAGAACGTCACCAAGATGATGGTGGCTAACCGCACCCTGCAGCGCGCCCAGACTCTGGCAGCCGAATTCGGCGCCCAGGTGATGACGCTCGAAGAGATCCCCGACTATCTGCACGAGGCGGATATTGTCATCAGCTCGACCGCCAGCCCACTGCCCATCATCGGCAAGGGGATGGTGGAGCGCGCGCTGAAGGCCCGCCGCTTCAAACCCATGTTTCTGGTGGATATTGCCGTGCCGCGCGACATCGAAGCCGAAGTCGATGAGCTCTCCGATGCCTATCTCTACACGGTGGATGATTTGCAGGGGATCATCGAGCAGAACCTCGAAACCCGTAAACGGGCTGCCGCACAGGCGGAAGTGATCGTGCAGGAAGAGCGCGACGAGTTTATGGGCTGGTATCGCGGCCAGAGCTCGGTCGACCTCATTCGCGATTACCGTCAGCAGTCCCAGCAAGTGGCTGATGAAGAGTTGCAACGGGCCCTGCTGGCATTGGCGCAGGGCGAGAGTGCCGAACAGGCGCTCAAGGCGATGGCCCATCGCCTCACCAACAAATTGATCCACGCGCCGACCCAGGCGTTGCGCCAGGCTGCCTCCCAGGGGGATCAGAGCGAGCTCTCCCGCTTGCGGCAGGCGCTGGGGTTGTCACAAGAGCCATAATTTTCGGGCAACCTGCCGGTTGTCCCGTCCTCCATTGAGAATGCAAGAGTTATGAATCCGTCACTGATCAGAAAGCTGGAAGGCCTCATCGAGCGCCACGAAGAAGTACAGGCCATGCTCGGCGAGCCGGATGTGGTCTCGGATCAGGATCGCTACCGCGCCCTGACCCGCGAATATGCCCAGCTGGAAGATATCGTTCACGCCTTCCAGCGTTACCGTCAGGCTCAGGATGATCTGGAGACCACCCAGATGATGCTGGAGGAGGAGGATGCCGACCTGCGCGAGATGGCGCAGGAGGAGCTGCCGCTCGCCAAGGCCAATCTGGAGGCGCTGGAGCAGGAGCTGCAACTGATGTTGCTGCCCAAGGATCCCAAGGATGACAATAACTGCTATCTGGAGATCCGCGCCGGTGCCGGTGGCGACGAAGCGGCCATCTTTGCCGGTGACTTGTTCCGCATGTATTCACGGTTTGCCGAGCGTCAGGGCTGGCGCGTCTCCATCGTCAGCTGCAACGACGGTGAATACGGTGGCTACAAGGAGGTGATCGCCAAGATCGACGGCGAGCGCGTCTATGGCCGCCTCAAGTTTGAATCCGGTGGTCACCGGGTACAGCGGGTGCCGGAGACCGAATCTCAGGGTCGGGTGCACACCTCCGCCTGTACCGTCGCCGTGCTGCCGGAAGTGCCGGAAGCCGAGCAGATCGAGATCAACCCCTCCGATCTGAAGATCGACACCTTCCGTGCCTCCGGTGCCGGTGGTCAGCACGTCAACAAGACCGACTCGGCCATCCGCATCACCCACCTGCCGACCGGTCTGGTGGTGGAGTGTCAGGACGAGCGCTCCCAGCACAAGAACCGCGCCAAGGCGATGTCGGTGCTCTCCGCCCGCCTGCAAGCGGCCGAGGATGAGCGCCACCGCGCCGCGGAGCAGAGCACCCGCCGCAATCTGGTGGGCTCCGGTGATCGCTCCGAGCGCATTCGTACCTACAACTACCCGCAGGGTCGCCTCTCCGAGCACCGCATCAACCTGACTCTCTATCGCCTCTCCGAAATTTTGGAAGGGGATCTGGACTGCGTCATCACTCCGCTGGTGCAGGAGTATCAGGCCGACCAGCTCGCCTCGCTGGCCGAGAGCAATTGATGCAAATGCAGAATCGGCAAGCTCGCATTCAGACGTGCCTGATTAAGGTGGGACGGTACTGATGCAGATCCAGCAGGCTCGTGCCCATATCATGACCGTACTGGCAGGGGGGGAGTCCCCCCGCGCCGATGCCGATGTACTGCTCTGTCATCTGCTCGGGTGTCGTCGCAGCTATCTGATGACCTGGCCCGAGCGTGAGCTGGATGCCGCCCAGCAGGCCACCCTGCAGACGTGGCTGGCCCGTCGTCTCAATGGCGAACCCATTGCTCATCTGGTGGGCGAGCGGGAGTTCTGGTCGCTGCCGCTGAAAGTGAGCCCGGCGACCCTGATCCCGCGCCCCGATACCGAGGTGCTGGTCGAGCAGGCGCTGACCAGAATTCCGCAAGGGCCCTGCGCCGTGCTGGATCTCGGCACCGGCACCGGCGCCATCGCGCTGGCGCTCAAGTCCGAGCGGCCCGAAATCGATGTGTGGGCGGTGGATCGGATGGCCGATGCCGCGGCGCTGGCCCGCGAGAACAGCGTCGCGCTGGGGTTACCCATCGAGGTGCGCGATGGCAGCTGGTTCGAGCCCCTTGGCGAGCCGGATCGCGACAATACGCCACGATTTGCGGTGATTGTCTCCAATCCCCCCTATATTGATGGCGCCGATCCCCATCTCGAGCAGGGTGACGTGCGCTTTGAGCCCCGCTCGGCGCTGGTTGCCGATGACGCCGGGCTGGCCGATATCCGCCACATCGTGGCCCATGCTCCCGCTTATCTGCTGACCGATGGCTGGTTGCTGCTGGAGCATGGCTGGGATCAGGGGGAGGCTGTGCGTCAGTTGCTGCGTGATGGCGGCTACCGTGAGGTAGCCACGGTGCGTGATTACGGGGATAACGACAGGGTGACGCTGGGCCTCTGCCCGCTGCGCTGACAGCCCCTTACTGTTACACGGCGGGTTGCCTGTGCGCCCCCATGCAAGGATTGAATATGGTTTTTGTGCTCAAACACCTGCACCTCACCCTGATTGCCGGGGCCGTGCTGATGTTTATGCTCCGCTTCTACTGGGTACAGACCGCCACTGGCCGAGCTTACAGCGCGCCGGTGATGAAGGTCAGCGGCTGGCTCAACGGTCTGGTGGTGCTCTCCGGCGTATTGCTCTGCATGGTGCTGGATCTCAACCCGCTCAATAACGGAACGCCCTGGCTCAGCGAGAAGCTGATGGCCATTCTGGTGCTGGTATTTCTGGCGGCGATGGCGCTGCGGCTGGCCAAAAGCAATCTGGTGCGCTGGTGCTCCTTTCTGGGGGCGCTCGGCTGGATCTACTTTATTGCCAAGTTGGCAGTGCTCAAACAGACGAGTGTGTTCGG
Source organism: uncultured Aeromonas sp. (assembly GCA_945957575.1). GTDB lineage: Bacteria > Pseudomonadota > Gammaproteobacteria > Enterobacterales > Aeromonadaceae > Aeromonas. Next base: position 16,471 of record CAMFLW010000062.1, read on the forward strand.
CTAAGGCATGAAGAGAATGTTACACATAGACGAATGGACCGATTTCGAAGCCCACGACATCACCGAGCTGGCGTTATCAGTCAGCGATGAGATTTATGGCTCGGTCGAGGAGGGGATCCGCGAGTTGAACCTGCTGGACGAGTGGCTGGATGAGCAGATCGAAGAGGGCACCTGCGACGAGGTGCGCCAGCAGTTGCTGCAGGGCTTCTACCACAGCCTCGGTTTTCATGGCGACTGGCAGGACTATTTCTCTGCCAACAACTGTGACCTCAATCAGGTGCTGGTGCAGCGCAAGGGGATCCCGGTCAGTCTCGGCATCCTCATCATCCAGCTGGGGCGCAAGCTCGGGCTCGATGTAGAGGGGATCTGCTTCCCCGGTCACTTCCTGGTGAGCTTTGCCGGCGGCGAGGGGGAGGTCTATGTCGACCCCTTTACCGGCGACGAGCTGAGTCTGGCCCGCATCGAGCTGCTGCTGCGCGGTGCGTTGGGGGACTTGGCGACCCTCACTCCCGACTACCTGCAGCCCTCCGGCCAGTGGGAGATCATCGAGCGGCTGCTCAACGTCAGCAAGGGGGCCCTGCTGCGGGAAGATCGTATGCCCGAGGCGCTGCGTTGCAGCGAGTTGTTGCTGCGGATGAAGCCTGGCGATCCGCTCGAGACGCGGGATCGCGGCTTTATCTACGAGCAGCTCGACTGCCCGCGCCAGGCCGCCGACGATTTTGAATATTTTATTGAACAATGCCCGGACGATCCGGTCGCCGATGTGCTGAAAGTGCAGCTGGCCGCGCTGGATCTGAGCCCCAAGCCCCTCCATTAAGGGCGGCTTGAAACTGAAACAGAAGAATATCAAGGCCGCTGCGTCCGGTCGCAACGGAGTAACTAGGCTTCAGGCCCTTTTATTAAGGATGTCTTAGATGGAACAGAAGAATATCAAGATCAACCAGATCGACGTTGCCAACGACAAACCGTTCGTGCTGTTTGGCGGCATGAACGTGCTGGAATCCCGCGATATGGCGATGGCTGTGTGCGAGAAGTACGTGGAAGTGACCAGCAAGCTGGGTATCCCGTTTGTGTTCAAGGCGAGCTGGGACAAGGCCAACCGCTCCTCCATCCACTCCTACCGCGGTCCGGGTCTGGAAGAGGGGATGAAGATTTTCCAGGAGCTGAAAGCTACCTTCGGCATGCCGGTCATCTCCGATCTGCACGAACCCCATCAGGCCAAGCCTGTCGCCGAGGTGGTGGACGTTATCCAGCTGCCCGCTTTCCTGGCGCGCCAGACCGATCTGGTGGAGGCGATGGCCCGCACTGGCAACGTCATCAACATCAAGAAGCCGCAGTTCCTCAGCCCAAGCCAGATGAAGAACATCACCGACAAGTTCGAGGAGTGCGGCAACGATCAGCTGATCCTGTGTGAGCGCGGTGCCAACTTCGGCTACGACAACCTGGTGGTGGACATGCTGGGTCTGGGCGTGATGAAGAAGAGCACCGGTGGCTATCCGGTGATCTTTGACGTGACCCACTCCCTGCAGTGCCGCGACCCGCTGGGTGCCGCCTCCGGTGGTCGTCGCGAACAGGTGACCGAGCTGGCACGTGCCGGTATGGCGGTCGGTCTGGCCGGTCTCTTTATCGAATCCCACCCGGATCCGAAAATTGCCCGCTGCGATGGCCCGAGTGCCCTGCCGCTGGAGAAGCTGGAAGGCTTCCTCAAACAGATGAAGGCTATCGATGACCTGATCAAGGGCTTCGAACCCCTCGATACTTCGGCCTGATCCCGACGCTGTCATGCCTGATGAAAATGCCCCGCAATGCGGGGTATTTTTATATCTGCCATATTTAGTTGAAGACTCAAATTAATCTGCGAGCAAACAATTGTCAGTTGCTGTGGTGTTAATGGTGTTAATTTTGTTGTGTGATTAATGTCTCTTAATTGTTTTTTATTACATGTAAAGTGGTCCCCGTAGTAATGCAGAAACAGCATGGATCGGGTGAGGTACGCAGATATCTCGTCCGGCTATCTGCATGTTTATTGCTGCCATAACAATGTGCAATTAAATTAACAGGACGTTAATAATGCGAAAGAAACTATTTAGCAGCCTCTATTTTCAGGTATTGCTCGCGATTACCCTCGGGGTATTTCTGGGGCATGTCTATCCGGAACTGGGCGCCGATATGAAGCCCCTCGGTGATGGCTTCGTCAAATTGATCAAGATGATCATCGCCCCCGTTATTTTCTGTACCGTGGTTACCGGCATTGCCGGGATGGAGAGCATGAAGGCGGTCGGCAAGACCGGCGCCATTGCTCTGC
>CAMFLW010000063.1 GCA_945957575.1 uncultured Aeromonas sp.
TGCCTTCGAAGGTTCGAATCCTTCTCCCTCCACCATCATTCAGAAAACCCGGCCTAGTGCCGGGTTTTCGCATTTCTGTCCTGCTCAATCCGTTATGCCTCAGTCCCCCATGCCTTGTCGCCGTTTACCTGCTGCCGATCGCGCAATAAAAAAACGGGAGGCCTGCGCCTCCCGTTTACTCTCATCTCTGCCCTGTTACAGGGTGAAGCGATAGAAGATATCCACTGCCTGTGCCACCCCGCTCATCGCCTGCAGATAGAGGCGCGGCAGCAGTTCGTAGCGCAGCTTGAACTCGGCGATGGGGCTGAACACCCCGACTCCGTACTGGAACTGCAGGCCCGGCAACAGATAGGCAGACAGAGTCACCTGGGTGTTGTCGCCACTGCCCGCCGTATCGAGGGAAACATCGCTCATCCCGAGCGACTCGCCAATACTCGACACCACGCCATTAGCCTGACTGACAGCCCCCGCTACCAGCAGGCCGTTGAAGCCACCATCTTCCCCGGTAGTTTGCAGTCCTTTACCGCGCAGCAGGTAGGAGAGCTGTTCCGATTGCGCCATCTGCGGCTCGGAGTAGACGTTGATCTCCGGCTTGCTGGCCGGGCCTGTTACCCGTACCCCGACCGTCACCTGACCCTCAATGGTATCGGGATCCCGGTACGCCTCGATATTGAGGAAGGGGCGATCAAGCGGTCCGGAGAAGAGGATCCGCCCCTCCTTGATGATGAGGTTCTGGCCATAGGCCTTGAAGCGGCCGTTGGTCAGCACCAGCTGGCCGTTGCCTGCCAGCGGTTTCTCGGGATCCTGACGGATATTGAGACCGCCGGAGACATCGGTCTTCAGCCCCATGGCATCGAGCTTCACATCGTTGCCAAGGCGGATCGCCACCTTCATCGCCAGCGGCAGGCTGGCCTGCTTGGGAGCCGGGGGCAGATCGTCATAGACCACAGTCACATCATCGGAGACCGCCACTGCCGACTCCGGCAGGCTCTTGACCAGAATGCGTGCCCAGGGGATATCCACCTGACCGCTAATACGGGTCTCCTCTCCCAGCGACACGGCAATATCGGGAGAGACTCTGACCCGGCCCATGCCCGGATATTGCGCTTCCAGATCCTTGCCCTGAATGGTGAGGCTGCCGCTGACCGGCATCTTGGCCCAGCTGAGCCAGCCGCCCAGTGCCAGCGGCCCCTTGCCCACCAGCATGGCACCATCGAGCTCAGCACGATTGCCCTCGATCTTGAGGCGGGTCACCAGCTTGGTCAGGGTCACCATGTCGGAGTGGGTCTGCACCTCACCGTCACGCAGGTTAAGCTGACCAAACAGCAGGGGTGCCGCCAGGGTGCCGTCGAAACGAGCATCGGCGGAGATGACCCCTTGCAGGGAGCGCACCTCAGGGATGAGCGGCGCAAAGGTATTGAGCTTGAGATCGTCAAACTTGAGTTGACCGCCGAGCAGACCGCGACCGGAGGGCTCCCTGATCAGCAGCTCGGTATCGATATTGCCGATCTGCTTGGAGGCAAAGTCGAGACGAATGGCCGCCTGCTGCCGCTCGAAATCAAGGCCCAACGCCAGCTGCTGATAGTCGGTCTTGAGGCCATCAGACACAAAAGAGCCCGGCGTGGTGCGCACCACCGCATGCAGGGTTGGCTGATTGCCACGCCAGCTGGCCCGGCCGTCGGCAGAGAGCACCGCCTGCCAGCTAAAGTTGTCCGGCAACCAGGGACGCAGCCGCTTGAGGTCAAATCCGGCCAGTGCAAACTCCAGCGAGCCTTGCGCCGCCGACACCTGGCTTCGTTTCACGCAGAGGCTGGCCCCTTGCGAGCCGAGGCAGAGATCCCCCATCGCCACGCGCTGGCGTGGCAGATCCACGTCCAGAGCCCAGGGCGAGGTGAGATCCCAGCGGCGCAGCGGGGTTTTGAGCTTGAGCTCGGACAGAGCGCCACGCCAGTGATCCCCGCGCATGCCGCCCGCCAGTTTGAGGTTGGCCGCAACCGGGTCACCCTTCATGGTCAGGGTCAGCTGATGCTGGTTGAAATCACCGTTCAGATTGAGCAGCAGCTGGCTCAGCTTGGTGGCCCCCTGGGTCAACTCGGCAACCGAGAGTGACAGCTCGCCAGCGGGCTTGGCCCCCAGCGCGCCGTTGCCCTTGAGGGTAATGCCGCCGAGATTGGTTCCCGCGTAGTAGAGACGGCCGGCGGTCAAGTCGGCTGCCACTCTGGGGGTCTGCTGGTTACCGCTTACCTTAACCTGTCCCTTGATATCCCCCTTCAGATCGGGATAGAGACCGCCGAGCTGGGGTGCATCGAGTGCCGCATCCAGCTGCCAGCGAGCGGGGGCTATGCTCCCCTTGGCCTGCAGCTGGTTGGGGCCGCTTTGCAGCGAGAGGGTCGGGATCTGCCACTCCATCTTGTCGTTGCCGCGCAGCTCCCCCTTGAGGGCCAGCGGGTACTGATTGAGCTTGCCATCCACCTTGAGGGTGGGCAGGTTGAGCTCCCAGTGACCCGCCTCGTTCATCACAAACCGGCTCTCCAGCTCACCGGCTAACGTCCCTTTCAGCTCAGGCACCAACTCAGCCGGATTGACCCCCTTGAACAGGGTGGTTCCCTGCCACTCGATCCCCTTGTTCCAGGCGAGCTTGCCATCGAGCTTCAACTCCCCCTTGAGGGCATTGAGCTGCAAGGCGATCTTGCTGAGCCGCTCCAGATCCCCCTTCCCGTCCAGCGCAAGCTTGAAGGGGGGCATATCGGTCCCCTTGCCGGAGGTATTGAGGGCAAACTGATAGCCGGAGAGCTTGCCCTTGGCGGTCAGGCTCCCCTTGTCCAGCAGATAGCTCGGCTCCTCTTTGGCAGGCTTGTGAAGAGGCCAACCGAGGCTCTTCCAGTCGAGGGCCAGATCGAAGGGCATATCGGGGTCAAGCGCGGCCAGCGAACCCTTGAGATTGGCGGCGACCGGCCCCTTGGCCGACAACGCCAACCCCAGCTTGCCAACCGAACCGCTCAGCGCCAGCGTGGCCTGCTCCCCTTGCAACTCGCCATCCAGCAGTCCCTTGCGGGCCTTGGCATCCAGCGTCACTGCCAGCGGGTAGTCGTCACTGAGCTGGATATGGCCCTTGAGCGCCAGATCCGCCATGGCGTGGCGCAGCGACAGCTCGCGCACCTCGATACGATCGCCGACGGCACTGGCAGAGAGCAGCAACTTGTCGATCACCTCGACCAGCTCACCCTGCTGGTATTGCACCCGAGTCGCGCTCGCCCCTTCAAGCTGGATGGGGAATGGCAGATGGATGGCGGGCAGTGTGATGGGCTCGGCTTTGGCGGCCTTGTCACTGGCCCCTTTGTCACTCTTGGCGACCTTGTTGCTGTCATCCTTTGCTGCGCTCTTGGCCACCGGGGAACTTGCGGCCTTGCCGCTGACCTGAGCCGGCGCCCTGGCTGAGGTGCTGGCAGGGGCATCAGCAATGGTCACGCTCAGCTTGTCGAGCACCGGCCCGCGCACGATCAGCCCCTTGCGATTGAGGGTGGCGCCGATATCGAGGGAGCCCAGGGTCACGGCTACACCGGGTACCGCCAGATCGAGATCGGCTACCTTGAGGCTGTCGACCTGAATTTTGAGGGGGAGCGGATGCCAGACGAAAGGCTCTGACGGCTCTTCCGGGGCTGGCTCCGAGTCAGCCACCTTCACCACCGGATGGGTCACTTCAAGGGATTTGATCCAGAGTTTGCCCTGCAGCAACTTGCCAAGATCCCAGTCGAATACGGCGCGATCGACGGTGACATCCACCAGCTCATCCTGCCAACCCGCCCCTTCCAGGGTCCAGCCATAGCCAAGCTGGCCCGCTACCAACTCCCCCTTGAGGGAGGGCAGCGCCCCCTTGGCCTGTTGCCACAACCACTTGTTGCCCTGATGGGTAAAGCCCAGCAGGCTGACGCCGATGAGCAACAGGAACACCAGCCCCATCAGCCAGAGAAAGATGCGTTTTAGCCAGATCACAATGCAGACCCCCGCGGGGGATACAGCCGCAGCGGCCAAAGAAAAAAGCGTTTAGACAACATCATAATTCAGGCCCCAATGCGAAATGCAGCCGCAAGGGCTTGTCCTCCTCCGATACCCCGACCGCCAGATCCAGCCTGACCTGGCCGATGGGGGTGACCCAGCGCACACCGACGCCGGTACCTATTTTCCAGGGCTCGCTGTAATCGGTGGTGGAGGTGCCGCCATCCACAAACATGGCCCCCAGCCACTTCTCGCTGAAGCGGTAGTTGTATTCCAGACTGGCCACGCTGGTGTAGCGGCCACCAGTCAGCTTGCCATCCGGCCCGGTGGGGGAGATGCTCTCGTAACCAAAGCCGCGCACCGTCTGATCGCCACCGGTAAAGAAGCGCAATGACGGCGGCACCAGCGAGAAGCTGTCACCTATGATGGCCCCCTGCTCGGCCCGCATCAGGAATCTGTGGTTATCGCCGAGGGTTCGCAGCCACTTGCTGCGCCCCCACACCCGCATAAAGCTGATGTCGGAGCCCCAGCTGGGATCGGAGAACTCCAGCGTCAGCTGCTGGCGATCCCCCCAATCGGGCACCAGAGTGCCGCGCACCCGCAGTCGGGACCAGGAGACCCCGGGGATCAGCAACAAGCTGTTCCCCTCGTCGGCGCCCTGGGTATAGATCTCGTTCTCCAGCCGGATAAAGACGTCCCGATCCCAACTCTCCGGCCGTCGCGTCCAGCGGTGCACACCGATGGTAGTGAGATCTGAGCGGGTATCGTTGTTGTCCTTGTACTGGTAGCCGGTCTGGATGGAGTAGTAGTCCCGCAGCGGGTTACCCACCGGGATCTGGTAGTCGAAGCTGAGCTCTGCCTCCGGCGCCGACACCTTGGCGGTGGCAAACAGGCGATGGCCGTAGCGGTTGACCCAAGGCTTCTCCCAGGTGGCACTCATCCGTGGGCCTACGTCGGTGGCGTAACCGATACCTGCCTCGATTTCGTGATCGACCCGGTTATCCAGGGTCACTGCGATGGGCACCCGGTAGTTGCTCGCCTCGCTCAGCACCGGCTTGATATCGACCTGACGGAACAGCTTGGTGGAGGAGACATCCTGCGACATCTCGGCCAGACGGATGGCGAGATAGGGGTCGCCGCTCTTGATGTTGATAAGCGGGCGAATAAGGTGAAGCGCTTCGGGGGTGGCATCGTAGCGGATCTCGCCAAAACGATAGCGATGGCCCGATTCGAACAGAATGAAGATCTCCGCCGTCCCCTTGTCCGGGAACACCTTGACCTGGCTCTTGCCCAGCTTGGCATCGAAGTAACCGCGGGCCAGTCCAAGACTGCCCAGATCCGCCTTGATCGACTCATATTTGGCATGATTGAGGGGATCCCCCTCTTTGAGTGGCAACTGATCGAGCAGGGCGCTGTAGACCTCATCGCTGCCGGCATCCCCCTCCAACAGAATATCGAGGCGCGAGACGATGACCGGCTCCCCTTTATCCACCTCGATCAGGACTTTGGAAGGGGTCTTCTTGTCGCGGCTCAGGGTGATCTTGGGCTGGTAGTAGCCATACACCTGCAGCGCCTTTTGCACGCTCTCGGTGATCTTGGCGCGAGCAGGGCGGTATTGCCGCTCCTGATAGACCGGCAGAGCATTGAGGTAGGCTTCAACGTTATCCTTGTTGTCCCCTTGCAACCCCTTGATCTGATAGGTGAGCTTGGCGGCAAACACGGGCAAGGCCAGCAGCGACAGCAACAGGCCCACCCCCAGTATCCGCAGGACGCGGTAAAACGCAGAGCCGAACAGTGAACGCCCTGCCAGCAGGGGTGAAATGCATCCTGTCAAAGGTCAATATTCCTGAATCTGTGGTGAAGGAAACCAACGCCCTTTCGGGCCAACCCCGAATACGGCGCAGCACGCCATACGGTGCATGGCCGTGACACAACAATGCGCACCAGAAAAATGACGAGCCTTATCCTAACATAGGCATCGGCCAGCGACAGCGCGGCGCCATAGGCAAATTCGCCATATATTTTAAGAGGTTGACCACAAATCACACATTTTGGTGACAATTACGACGCCCCGCTTTCCCGATGGGGACGAGCTGATCCGCCCTGACCCAGGCGCCCCCCTGTCAGGCACTATTTGCTACTCCCCCCCATAACAGCAAGCGAGGCACCACGACAGGGTTATCAGCATAGTCCTGCCCCACAACCACTGAGCAAACCCGGCTCTCGTCAGAGCCCACCGCCTGGTGGTGATTGAGAAATGCTCGTTCAGGGCAATCGAATTATCCCGCTGCCTTTGCAAGCGTCCCTCCCTCACACTTGAATCATCAACTGAAGGAGACACATCATGCATGCACGTAGCGAACAGATGGCTGACTATATTGCCGATCGTCTCGAGTTCATCACCTTTCTCGCCTGTTGCAGCGCCCTGCTGGCCCTGCTGACCGGCATGAGTGGCCAGCAGGCGCTGGCCTTTACCACCCTCAACCTGCCGTTTGGTCTCGGGATCTTGCTGGCGATGGCGCTGCTGGCACCGCTGCCCGCTTACTGGCGCCTGCCGGGGATCACCCTGCTGCTGGCAACAGGCGCCCTGATGACCCTGCAACTGGGCGGCGAGTGGCTCAATCCGCTGGCCATCTGGAGCCTCTATGCCCTGCTCGGGCTGGAGATAATCTGGCAGGCACGGCCCAAAGCTGCACTGGCGGCTGACGGACGCGGCCAATTGAGGTAACCTTGCGCCCCCGATTTGCCAACCCCAATACCCGAGGAGCGCCCGATGAAAAAAGCCTGTGCCCAGCACATTCTGGTCAAGACCGAAAAACAGTGTCTGGAGATCAAGGAGAAGATCGAAAAGGGCGCCGACTTCGGCCAGATGGCCAAGCGCTTCTCCACCTGTGCCTCTGCCAAACGCTGCGGCGATTTGGGGGAGTTCAACAAAGGGGATATGGTCAAGCCCTTTGACGATGCGGTATTCAAGGGCGAACTGCTCAAGGTACTGGGGCCGGTGCGCACCAAGTTCGGCTTCCACCTTATCAAGGTGCTCTATCGCAACTGATCCATCCCGTCAGCGCGACCCAATCCCCTTCCAGCGAGGCCCGTTTGCAACGGGCCTCGCGCTGTTTTACCGTCTCCCTTGACTCATGGGCCAAAAGCCCCCTGAGCCCATACGAATTTACTAACGTTATCAGGCTATTAAGTTTATTCTTCTCGGCACGTTCCGCACTTCGAGGATGGATCCCGCGCTATGCCCAGCTTATACAGGTGGCCACTGCTGGCCTGGTTGCTCCCTTTGGCAGGGGCTCTTGGCAGCCGCTTTCATCTCTGGCCCTGGTGGCTGGGATTCGCCCTCTGCCTGCTTGGCGCCATTATCTCTCTGGTGTTGCTGGTGCGCCTGCCTTGGTGCCGCAGCCGACACGCCAATGGCTGGGGCGCCGTGCCGCTGCTGCTACCTCTGGCCTTTGTGATACAGGCGCTGCGCGTACCACTGGTCAACGATGTCAGTACGGATCCTTACAACCCGCCCCTGTTGCGCTGGGCCAACGAGCTCAGAACGGCGCAGGATCTGCCGATTAATCCGGCTCCGTTGAAAGCATTTGAGGGTAAACCCGGTCCTCTCTATACCAAGGCCTCCCCGGCCGAGGTGATCACCGAAGCCCACGCCCTGATGGAGCAGCTCGGCTGGCAGGTACGGCCAAGTCCGGATGGTCTCGATGCGGTGGCCACCACCGGCTGGTTCGGTTTTCAGGATGATGTGGCGCTGCGAGTCTTTGTAGGCCCCAGCGAAACCCGCATCGACATGCGATCCGCCTCCCGTCAGGGACAGAGCGACCTGGGTACCAACCGGGCACGGATCGAGGATTTTCTGATCCGCCTCAACGAGCGGCTGGGTCAGGCCTACAAACCCAATTTGAAGCAATAAGAAGGTCATCAATGCGCGTCGAGGTGAAACCCGACCGGGAATATGCCTGGTTTATCCGCCCCTTTTTCTGGCTGCAACAGCGCAACTACGGTCAGGTGCTCATTCCGGGCAAGTGCTGGGGCCGCTCGCCACGCCTGTTTGCCGCCGTCGCCACCCTCTATGGCGTCATCAACCGCAAGCGCTCTCCCATCGATCCCGTGCTGCGCTCTCTGGTGACGGTGCGGGTCTCCCAGCTCAACTGGTGCCGCTTTTGCGTCGACATCAACGCCATGACCCTCATCAAGCGCGCAGGCTCCAGCGAGAAGGTGGAGGCGCTCGCCAACTGGCGCGAAAGCCCGCTGTTCGACGAGCGGGAGCGGGCCGTGCTCGACTACACCGAGGCGATGACGGGCCTCGATGGGGTCAGCGATGAGCAGGCCGCCCGCCTCAAGCCCTGGTTTGACGACGACGCCATGGTGGAGCTCACCGGCCTCATCGCCTTCCAGAACATGTCGGCCAAGTTCAACGCAGCCCTCGATATCGCCCCGCAGGGCTTCTGCCAGCTGCCGGTGCAGCCAGAGCGTCCGGCCCAACCGGATAACAAGGACGCCTGATGAGAGGCTCCCGCCTGCTGCTGGTGCTGGTGATGGGCTGCCTCATCGGCGCCTTTTTCGCCTTCGACCTTGGTCACTACCTGAGCCTGCCCCAGCTGCAGGCCCGTCAGGCCGAGCTGGCCGCCCTGGTCGACCGCCATTTCGTCAGCGCCGCCCTGCTGTTCGTCGCCGTCTATGTGGTGAGTACCGCCCTCTCCCTGCCCGGCGCCAGCCTGCTCACCCTGGCTGGCAGCGCCGTGTTCGGCGTTGTCTGGGGGCTGCTGCTGGTCTCCTTTGCCAGCAGCATTGGCGCGACCCTGGCCTTTCTCAGCGCCCGCTTTCTGCTGCGCGACTGGGTCGAGCGGCGCTTTGGCGACAAGCTGGCCAGCTTGCAGGCCGGCATGAAAAAGGAAGGGGCGCTTTATCTGCTGAGCCTGCGCCTCATCCCCATCTTCCCCTTCTTTCTGGTCAACCTGCTGATGGGGCTCACCCCTATCAAAGTCAGCACCTACTACTGGGTGAGCCAGCTTGGCATGCTGCCCGGCACCTTCGTCTACGTGCTGGCGGGCAGCGAGCTCGCCAACCTCACCAGCACCGGCAATATCCTCTCCCCCGGCCTGATGGTGGCGCTGACCCTGCTCGGCCTGATGCCGATGCTGCTCAAGGGCCTGCAGCGGCGCCTCGCCCTGCATCGGCTGCACGCCCCCTACCGCAAGCCAACACACTATGACTACAACCTGCTGGTGATTGGTGCCGGGGCCGGCGGCCTCGTGACCAGCTATATCGCTGCAGCGGTGAAGGCCAAGGTAGCGCTCATCGAGAAGCACAAGATGGGGGGCGATTGCCTCAACAGCGGCTGCGTCCCCTCCAAGGCGCTGATCCGAAGTGCCCGCTTTGCCGCCGAACAGCGCCGGGCCAGTGAACTGGGCTTTGCCCCAAGCCAAGCCAGCGCCGATTTCGCCGCCGTGATGGAGCGGGTCGCCCGCGTCATCAAGGAGGTCGAACCCCACGACTCCATCGAGCGCTATCAGGGGCTGGGGGTGGAGTGTATCGAAGGGGAGGCTCGGCTGGTCTCCCCCTGGGAGGTAGAGGTGAACGGCCAACGCCTTGCCAGCCGTCATATCGTTATCGCCACCGGCGCCCGGCCGCTGGTGCCCACGCTGCCGGGCCTTGAGCAGGTGCCTTGGGTCACCTCCGACACCCTCTGGCAACTGCGCACCGCGCCGCGCCAGCTGCTGGTGCTGGGCGGCGGCCCCATCGGCTGCGAGCTGGCCCAGAGTTTTGCCCTGCTTGGGGTGCCCGTGACCCTGGTAGAAATCTCGGATCAGCTGCTGCCCCGCGAAGAGCGGGAGGTGGCCGAGCTGCTGGCGGAACAGCTGGCCCATGACGGCGTGCGGGTGCTCACCGGCTGGCACGCCGAGCGAGCCGACTATCTGCCTGCGGCTGAGGGAGATCTCCCCATCCGGCTGCAACTGCGTCGGGGCGACGAGACACAGGTGGTGGAAGGGGAGCAACTGCTGCTGGCACTGGGTCGGGTCGCCAACGTCAGCGGCTTCGGGCTCGAAGCGCTGGGGGTGGAGCTGACACCACGCGGCACGGTGGCGGTCGATGGCTTCCTCGCCACCAACTACCCAAGCATTCTGGCGGTGGGGGACGTAGCGGGCCCTTACCAGCTCACCCATGCCGCTGCCCATCAGGGCTGGTATGCCGCGGTCAATGCCCTGTTCAGCCCGTTCAAGCGCTTTCGGGCCGACTATCGGGTCATGCCGGCCGCCATCTACACCACCCCCGAAATCGCCCGGGTCGGCCTCAACCAGAAAGAGGCCAGGGCACAGGGCATCCCCTTCGAGCTGACCCGTTTCGCGCTGGCCGAGCTGGACAGGGCCATCGCCGACGGCGAGCGCCAAGGCTTTATCGAGGTGCTCACCGTGCCCGGCAAGGATCAGATCCTGGGTGCCACCCTGGTGGGCACTCACGCCGGCGAGCGGATCGCCGAATTCGTGCTCGCCATGCGCCACCGCCTCGGCCTTGGCAAGATCCTCGCCACCATCCACGCCTACCCCACCCTGATGGAGGGGAACAAGTATCTGGCGGGCGAGTGGCGACGGGCCCGTCAGCCCGCCACCCTGCTGGCGCTGCTGACCCGTTATCACCGCTGGCGCCGCGGCGCCAGACCCAACTCCAGGTAACCCGGATGCGACACTCATTGCCCTCGTTCAAACAGCTGTTGTGCGCCCTGCCCCTGCTGGCAGGCAGTCTTCTCGTCACTCAGGCCAACGCCGCCGGCAACCCGCAGTGGCAACAGACCCTTGATGAGGCCAAGGGGCAGACCGTCTACTTCAACGCCTGGGGCGGCAGCCCGGAGATCAACGCCTATCTGGTGTGGGCCGGGCAGGAGCTGGCGCGCGACTATCAGGTCAAGCTGGTGCAGGTGAAGGTGGATGACATCGCCCAGAGCGTCAGCCAGCTGCTGGCCAACAAGCAGGCGGGCAAGCAAACTGGCGGCCCTATCGACCTGCTCTGGGTCAACGGCGAGAACTTCAAGGCGCTCAAGGAGCAGGGGCTGCTCGGTGCCCCCTTTACCCGGGAGCTCCCCAACATGGCGCTGGTAGACAACAACCTGCCGGTGAGTGAGGACTTCACCCTGCCGGTGGAAGGGCTGGAAGCCCCCTGGGGCATCGGCCAGCTCAATCTGATGGTCGACACCGAAGAGGTCACCAGCCCCCCCACCTCGGCTGCCGCCCTGCTTGCGTGGGCCAAGGCCCACCCCGGCCGCTTCACCTATCCCAAGCCGCCCCAGTTTCACGGCTCCAGCTTTCTCAAGCAGATCTTGCTGGAGCTGACGCCGGATCCCGCCCCTCTCTATCGGGAGGCGACCGATGCCGAGTTCATCAGGATTACAGCCCCGCTCTGGGCCTGGCTCGATGAGCTGCACCCGGCACTCTGGCGCAAGGGCAAGCTGTTTCCGGCCAGCGCCGCAGAAACCCGCCAGCTGCTCGATGATGGCGAGCTGGCGATGGCCATCAGCTTCAACCCGCAGGAGGCGCAGAGCGCAGCCCAGATTGGCGCCCTGCCCCCCAGCGTCGAGGCGGTCGCCATGGCAAAGGGGGCGCTCACCAACAGCCATTTTCTCGCCATCCCCTTCAACGCCAGCGCCCATGCGGGGGCCAAGGTGGTCGCCAACTTCCTGCTAAGCCCAGCCGCTCAGGCGCGCAAGGCTGATCCGGCGTACTGGGGTGATCCCAGCGTGCTGCGCAGCGATGCCCTGCCGGACTCCGCCAAGGGACAATCGGCACTGCGCTTCAAGGCAGTGGCAGAGCCCCACCCCAGCTGGCAGCTCAGGCTCGAAGCCGCCTGGGCCGAGCGCTACGGCCACTGATGAGCCGGTTTGGCTACGATCCCCTCGGTTGGCGTCCTCTGTTCACCGCCGGGTGTGCTCTGGTTTTTGGCCTTCCGCTGCTGGCGGGGGGCTGGCAGCTGCTGGCTGAGGGATTGACCCGACCTCATCTGCAATTGCTGCTGGCCCAACCGGGCCTCTGGCATTCGGCGCTGCTGAGCCTGTGGATTGGCGCCGTCTCGACCCTGACCAGCCTGCTGCTGACCGCCCTGCTGCTGGCCCACAGTGACAGCCGGGCCTTCGGCTGGCTGCGTCGGTTGCTCTCACCCTTGCTGGCGCTGCCCCATGTCGCCTTTGCCATCGGCTTTGCCTTTCTGCTCGCCCCCTCCGGCTGGTTGCTGCGCCTGCTCTCGCCGACCCTCACCGGATTTGAACTGCCCCCCGACTGGCAAACCCTGCGCGATCCCGCCGGACTCGGGCTCATCCTCGCCTTGACCCTCAAGGAGACCCCCTTCCTGCTGCTGATGGCGCTCGGTGTGCAAGACCCCGCCAGGGTGGCGCGCCAGCAGTGGCTGGGGGCCAGCCTCGGTTTCAGCGCTCCGCAGATCTGGTGGCGCCTGCTGCTGCCGGCGCTGTGGCCCGCCCTGCGCCTGCCCCTCTATGCGGTGGCCGCCTACGGGGTGGCGGTAGTGGATCTGGCCCAGTTGCTCGGGCCCGATGCCCCCGCTCCGCTGGCTGTGCGCCTGTGGCTCTGGTATCAGGACCCGGATCTGGTCTGGCGCGGCGCCACCGCCAGCGGCGCCCTGCTGCTGCTCGCCATCACGGCGTTGCTGCTGGCCCTGCTGCGGCTGCTGGAGCTGGCCCATCGAACCCTTGGCCAACCCGGCTGGCTCGATGGCAGGCGAGCAAACCCAAGCGCTCTTGGCCGCACCCTTGCCACCGGCAGCGTGGCGACCCTGATTGCCCTCAATCTGGCGGTGCTGGCCGCCCTGCTGCTCTGGTCGCTGGCCCGGCGCTGGCCCTTTCCCGCCCTCTGGCCGAGCCAGTGGAGCGGCCGTTATTGGCTCGACCTGCTGCCGACTCTATCGCCGCTGCTGACCACCAGCATCCTGCTGGCGCTGGCGAGCGGGGCGATAGCGCTGGCGATGGCAGTGCTGAGTCTGGAGGCGCAGGCGGGCCGCCGCCCCTGGCCGCTCTGGCTCATCTGCCTGCCGCTGCTGCTGCCGCAGGCCAGCCTGCTGTTCGGCATTCGGCTCGGGGTGGACTGGTTCAGCCTCGGGTGGAGAGGCGATGGCATCGGCTGGAGCTGGGTGCTCTGGAGCCAGCTGCTGTTTGTCTTTCCCTACGTTTATTTGTGCCTGCACGGCCCCTATCGCCAGTTCGACGCGCGGATCACCCAGAGCGCCCTGCTGCTGGGGGCAACGCCATGGCGAGCCTGGTGGCAGGTGAAAGGGCCGCTGCTGGCCCGTCCGCTGTTGTTTGCCTTCGGCGTCGGAGCAGCTGTGAGTCTGGCCCAATACCTGCCGACCCTGCTGTTTGGCGCAGGCCGGGTGGTCACCATCACCACCGAGGCGGTGGCCATCGGCAGCGGCCTCAACCGGCGGCTGGCGGGGCTCTACGGCCTGCTGCAACTGCTGCTGCCACTCGTTATCTATCTGCTGGCGCTCTGGCTGCCGGCCCGACTCAACCCGGCGCTCAAAGGGAACGGCTCACGATGAACTCTCATGATGGAAATAGCCATATGCTGAGCACCACACCCCTTCGCCTCTATCTGGAGGAAAACCTGCTGCTCTCGCTGCCCGCCCTGCAGATGATGCCGGGCGAGGTGTTGACCCTGATGGGCCCCAGTGGCTGTGGCAAGAGCTCGCTGTTGGCGGCGCTGGCGGGGGTAATACCCGCAAGCGGCCCCATCCGGCTGGAGGGGGACGTGACCCTCGGCGCACGCCGGCTCACCCAGCTGCCGCCCCAGGCGCGGCGCATCGGCATGCTGTTTCAGGATGATCTGCTGTTCGACCATCTGACGGTGGCCGAGAACCTGATGTTTGGCATGCCAGCCAGCGTGAAGGGGCACGGGGCGCGGCGGGAAAAAGCAGTGGCCGCGCTGGCGCAGGTGGATCTGACAAATCAGGCGGACAAGCTGCCGGGGGCGCTCTCCGGCGGCCAGAAGGCTCGCGTCAGCCTGCTGCGAGCCCTGCTGGCCGAGCCCGAGGCTCTGCTGCTGGACGAGCCCTTCTCCCGCCTCGACAAGCCGCTGCGGGCCGCCTTTCGCGAGCTGGTATTCGCGCAGATCAAGGCGCTGGCCATCCCCGCCATCCTGGTGACCCACGATGCGGAAGACGCGCCGGGCACCATACTCAACCTCACCGAATGCCACTGTTAACCGAGGAGTGTTCACCTTGTTTGATCGCCATCTGATCCCCGTGATCCGCAGCCCCCTCACCCAGCTTGCCAAACCGCTCTGCCGTGCGGGGATCAGTGCCAATCAGGTGAGCCTCACCGGATTTGCCATCGGCATGCTGGCGTTGCCGCTGCTGGCCTTTGGCTGCTATCAGTGGGCGCTCGCGGCCATCCTGCTCAACCGGCTGCTGGACGGGCTCGATGGCGCTGTGGCGCGGGAAACCGGCATCACCGATTGCGGCGGCTTTCTCGACATCACGCTGGATTTTATCTTCTACGCTGCCGTGGTGCTGGGCTTTGCCCTCGCCGCCCCCGCCAATGCACTGCCCGCCGCCACCCTGCTGTTTGCCTTTATGGGCACAGGGTCGAGCTTTCTAGCCTTTGCCATCATGGCGGGCAAGCGGGGCATCGACAATCCGGTCTACCACCACAAATCCCTCTACTATCTGGGCGGCCTCACCGAGGGGAGCGAAACCATCGCCCTCTTTGTGCTGATGTGCCTGTGGCCAGCCGCCTTCGCCCCGCTCGCCTACGGCTTTGCCCTGCTCTGCACCATCACCACCCTGACCCGGCTCTGGAGCGGTTACCACACGCTGCGTCCCCCCCGGCGCTAACCAGTGCCGCCCTCACCGGAGGGTTAATCCATCACGCGATGAATTGGCGATGGGTGCGGCGCACGGAACACTTGCACGGGGATGACAATGTTTTACCATGACGGCACTTTTATCAGTCTCTTTGAGAACCCTATGCGTCGCCTTGCCTCTCTTCTCACTCTGTCGTTATTCCCCCTGCTCGGTGGCTGCAGCAGCGCCCCAGCGCCAAAGCCCGTGGTCGTCCCCCAGCCCAAGAGCGCCTTTATCAATCAGGCGCCATCGAGCAAACCCGTTTATACACAAGGGGTTAGCAAGGGGGACTTCGCCAATCGCCCCAACGTGGACAGGTTCGTCCAGAAAATGGTCGAGAAGCACGGTTTTGACAACGCCCAGCTGCATCAGGTGCTGGCACAGGCAGAGCGTTACGACTGGATCATCCGCCTGATGGATGCCCAGGCGCCGACCACCGCGAAGCCCACCGGCCCGACCGGCGCCTGGAACCGCTATCGCGCCAAGTTCATCACCCCCGACAACGTACAGAACGGCGTCAACTTTTGGCGTGAATACGCAAGCGAGCTGAACCGGGCGGAGCAGATCTACGGGGTACCGCCGGAGATCATCGTCGGCATTATCGGGGTCGAGACCCGCTGGGGCCGGGTGATGGGCAAGACCCGCATTCTGGATGCGCTGGCCACCCTGGCGTTTGATTACCCGCGCCGCGCCGAGTTCTTCACCAGCGAGCTAGAGGCTTTCCTGGTGATGACCCGCGATGAGGGGATGGACCCCACCGAACCCAAGGGCTCCTACGCCGGTGCCATGGGCTACGGCCAGTTCATGCCCTCCAGCTTCCAGCGCTATGCGGTGGACTTTGACGGCAACGGCCACACCAACCTGTGGGATCCGGTGGATGCCATCGGCAGCGTCGCCAACTACTTCAAGGCCCACGGCTGGGAGAAAGGCCAACCGGTGGCGGTGCGCGGTCAGGGCCAACTGCCCGGATACGAGCACGGCTTCCAGACCCGCTACCCGGTCGCCACCCTGCGCCGCGCAGGGCTGACGCCAACCAGCAGCCTGGGCAACCACAGCGAAGCGAGCCTGCTACGCCTCGATGTCGGCACCGGCTACCAATACTGGTACGGCCTGCCCAACTTCTACACAATCACCCGTTACAACCACAGCACCCACTACGCCATGGCGGTGTGGCAGCTGGGGCTGGCGGTGAAGGCAGCGCGCTGACAGACCGCGAGCAGCAGATAAAAAAAGGAGCCTTAACGGCTCCTTTTTATACCAATTACTTTATTTATTCACGGTAGATTGACCCGAAATCAGACCCCGGCCTTGGCCAGTGCCGCGGAGACGATCTGCTGGGCCTCCTGCTGGATGAGGTCGAGGTGCGCGTCGCCCTTGAAACTCTCCATATAGATCTTGTAGATGGACTCGGTGCCGGAGGGGCGCGCCGCGAACCAGCCGTTCTCGGTCACCACCTTGAGACCGCCGATGGCAGCATCGTTGCCCGGCGCCTTGGTCAGCTTGGCGATGATGGGCTCACCGGCCAGGGTGGAGGCTTCTACCAGAGCAGGATCCAGCTTGGAGAGCACCGCTTTCTGGGCGCTGTTGGCCGGGGCGTCAATACGGCGATAGCTGGAGCGGCCGAACTTGGTTTCCAGTGCATCGTAGTGGGCTTGCGGATCCTTGCCGGTGACCGCCAGAATTTCGGCCGCCAGCAGCGCCAGAATGAAACCATCCTTGTCGGTGGTCCAGACGGTGCCATCTTTGCGCAGGAAGGAGGCGCCAGCGCTCTCCTCGCCACCAAAACCGAACTCGCCGCTGTAGAGGCCATCCACGAACCACTTGAAGCCGACCGGCACCTCTTTCAGGGTGCGGCCAATCTCGCCGGCAACCCGGTCGATCATGGAAGAGGAGACCAGCGTTTTGCCGACGGCCGCATCGGCAGCCCAGCCGGTGCGATGGGTAAACAGATACTGGATTGCCACCGCCAGATAGTGGTTCGGGTTCATCAGGCCGGACTTGGTAACGATGCCGTGACGGTCGTAGTCAGGGTCGTTGCCAAGGGCGATGTCGAACTTGTCCTTGAGGGCAATCAGGCTGGCCATGGCGAACGGGCTGGAGCAGTCCATCCGGATCTTGCCGTCTTTATCCAGGGTCATGAAGGAGAAGGTCGGGTCGACCTTGTAGTTCACCACCTCGATGTTCAGACCATAGGTCTTGGCGATGACGTCCCAGTAGGCGACGCCGGAGCCACCCAGCGGATCGACACCGATCTTGATGCCCGCGTTCTTGATGGCATCCATGTCCAGCACGTTCTTCAGATCATCCACATAGGGGGTGACATAGTCGTGCAGGACCACGAACGGGCTCTTGAGCGCCTCGGCGAACGGCATCCGCTTCACGCCGGCCAGACCCGCTTCCAAAATGGCGTTGGCACGGTCTTCCACCCACTTGGTGATCTCCCCTTCAGCAGGACCACCGTGGGGCGGGTTGTACTTGAAGCCACCGTCTTCCGGCGGGTTGTGGGACGGGGTGATCACCACACCGTCAGCACGGGCAGCCGGTTTGCCTGCATTGTAGTGCAGGATGGCGTGCGAGATGACCGGGGTCGGGGTAAAACCGAGGCCAGCCTGAATGCGGGTTTCAACGCCGTTGGCGGCCAGCACTTCGACTGCGCTGGCAAAGGCGGATTCGGACAAGGCGTGAGTATCCATGCCGACAAACAGCGGGCCAGTGATGCCGGCCTGCTGGCGATACTCCACCAGGGCCTGGGTCACCGCCAGAATATGGGATTCGGTAAAGGCGCTGTGCAGGGCGCTACCACGGTGGCCGGAGGTACCGAAGGCAACTCGCTGTTCGGGGCGGCTCATGTCCGGCTTGTTGAGGTAGTAGGCGCTGACCAGACGGGGGATGTTGGTCAGGTCGCTTAAACGGGCCGGCTGACCGGCGTGGGAATGCTGAGCCATGGCGTTTTCCTTGCGTAATGGCGGCCTTGCCGGGCAAGGCCTGAGTCTTGAAAAACCGTTAGATTGCGCCGCACACCTGCGCGATCACCTCGTCGCCGTAACCCATGCTGCTCATCAGCTGAGCGACCATGTTCTGCTTGCGACTGGTGTTGGTGTTGGTGATCACCCAGAACGGGGTTTCCGGTACCGGCTTGGGCTTGGTGGTGCTGCCACTGGCGCGCAGAGCCTCGGGATCCCGCGAGAAATAGACGCGCTTGCGCCCCTTGATTTCGGTGGCCTGGGTAAACCCGACCGGATCATCCCGGTAGAGGGTACTCAGCACCTGCATGAAACGGTTGATGGACTTCTCTTCCTGCTGCAGTTCGCCTGAGTCGAGCAGGGCTTGCAGCCCCTGCGGTGCGGCAACGGCACGGGGTGGTGCTGCCACGGCTGGCTCGGCAACGGCGGCTGACGCGGCCCCCTGAGCAGGCTGTTCCAGCAGACGGCGCAGGATGTCGGAGGCACTCTCACCGATGTGCCGGGTCTGGCTGGCGATATAGAAGTAGAGATCGTCATCAAGCTCGA
>CAMFLW010000064.1 GCA_945957575.1 uncultured Aeromonas sp.
ATGAGGAGTTAATGGTGATTGATTCAGTAAAACAGATCCTCGCCGAATTTAAGCCGGCAGGCTGGAGCAAGGATCTGGTCGCTGCCGGATTTGTGCGCGAGATCAGCAATCAGGGTCAGGGGCTCACTATCCGGCTGGTATTGCCGTTTGCCGGTCTCTCGTTGCTCGATCAGCTCAAAGAGAACTACGATGCCCGGCTGCGCAGTGCCACCGGTGCCGCCCGTATCGACTGGGCACTGGAGATTGACGTCGCCAGCATGCCGCGGGCGCAGGGGCTTAATGCCGTGCAGGGCATTCGCAACATCATCGTGGTCGCCTCCGGCAAGGGCGGGGTGGGCAAATCCACCACCGCGGTCAACCTGGCGCTGGCCCTGAAAAAGGAGGGGGCGCGGGTCGCCATTCTCGATGCCGATATCTATGGCCCCTCCATCCCTACCATGATGGGCACCCTCAAGGAGCGTCCCAGCAGTCGCGACGGCAAGCTGATGGAGCCGGTGATGGCCTGTGGCCTCAAGAGCAACAGCATCGGCTATCTGGTAGACGAGCAGGATGCCACCATCTGGCGCGGCCCGATGGCGAGCAAGGCGTTGGCGCAGATCCTCCATGAGACCCGCTGGGGCGAGGTGGATTATCTGGTGGTCGACATGCCGCCGGGCACCGGTGATATCCAGCTCACCATGGCCCAGCAGGTGCCCACCTCGGCGGCGGTGATCGTCACCACCCCGCAGGATGTGGCGCTGGCCGATGCCCGCAAGGGGATCGCCATGTTCCACAAGGTCAATGTGCCGGTGCTCGGTATCATCGAGAACATGAGTTATCACGTCTGCAGCGCCTGTGGTCACCATGAGCCGCTGTTCGGTACCGGTGGCGGCCAGAAGATGGCTGAGCAGTATCAAGTGGCACTGCTTGATCAACTGCCGTTGCACATCGATATCCGCCAGCACATGGATGATGGCTGCCCGACGGTGTTCGGCGCACCGGAAGGAAGCTTGGCCAAAGCCTATTTGAAGCTGGCACGCAGGGTGGGGGCTGAGCTCTTTTTCAGCGCAAAACCGATTGCGACCCCCCTCTACACCATGGCGCTGGATGAATAATCAGCGATTGGTCACTTGAAAGGGAATTGAGGGTGGGCATGACCCACCCTTTTTTATATAATGGATCGGTTTAAACCATCCCCACTGCTCTTCTCTTTTAGGTATTTGTCATGTCTGATACTCAACATTCGTGTGTGATCATCGGTATTGCGGGCGCATCAGCGTCTGGCAAAAGTCTTATCGCCCAGACCATTTATGAAGAGCTGGTGGCCGAGTTGGGTGCCGGTCAGATTGGCGTGATC
The DNA here is from genome assembly GCA_945957575.1 of uncultured Aeromonas sp. Taxonomy (GTDB): domain Bacteria; phylum Pseudomonadota; class Gammaproteobacteria; order Enterobacterales; family Aeromonadaceae; genus Aeromonas. The sequence goes on from CAMFLW010000064.1 coordinate 1,337, forward strand.
ACCGAAGATTGCTACTACCGCGATCAGACCCACCTGACCATGGAAGAGCGGGTCAAGACCAACTATGACCACCCCAATGCGCTGGATCACGAACTGCTGGTACAGCACCTGAGTCAGCTGGTTAAAGGGGATGCGGTAGACATTCCCCAGTACTCCTACACCGAGCACACCCGGATGAGTGAGGTGACTCCGTTCGCCCCGCGTCGGGTGATCATTCTGGAAGGTATTCTGCTGTTGACCGACAGCCGTCTGCGCGACCTGATGGATGCCTCCATCTTTATGGATACCCCGCTCGACATCTGCCTGTTGCGCCGACTGGTGCGTGACGTGCAGGAGCGTGGCCGGACCATGGACTCCGTGCTCAAGCAGTATCAAAAGACCGTACGCCCCATGTTTCTGCAGTTTATCGAGCCCTCCAAGCAGTATGCCGATGTGATTGTGCCCCGTGGTGGCAAGAACCGTATCGCAATCGACATGCTCAAGGCGCGTATTCGCCACATGTTGATTGGTTAAGTTGAAACAAGCCGGGTGATGCCCGGCTTTTTTAAAGCACAAAGTAGTCAGGAGAGTCTCCCAATGCGTCTGTGTGATACCGATATCGAACGCCATCTGGATGAGGGCAAGATCGTCATTGAGCCACGGCCCGGAGTAGAGCGGATCAGTGGCGTCAGCGTCGATGTGCTGCTGGGTAACGAGTTTCGGGTGTTTCGCGATCATACCGCTCCCTATATCGACCTGAGCGGTCCGAGCAGCGAGATGGCCGATGCCATCGATCGGGTGATGAGTGACGAGATCCACATCCCCGATGGCGAAGCCTTCTATCTGCACCCGGGTCAGCTGGCGCTGGCGGTGACCTACGAATCCGTTACCCTGCCGGCTGATATCGTCGGCTGGCTCGACGGCCGCTCTTCGCTGGCCCGTCTCGGTCTGATGGTGCACGTCACGGCCCACCGTATCGATCCGGGCTGGTCCGGCCGTATCGTGCTTGAGTTCTACAATGGCGGCAAATTGCCGCTGGCGCTGCGCCCCAAGATGAAGATCGGCGCCTTGAACTTCGAGATGCTCTCCGGCGTCGCGGCCCGCCCTTACAACAAGCGGGAAAATGCCAAGTACAAGAGCCAGCAGGGTGCCGTTGCCAGCCGCATCAATCAGGACTGATAACTGGCAACACTGCAACGATTCAAGGGAGCACAAGGTGCTCCCTTTTTGCATCTAGAATCAAACGGATATGGATTTTGTGGCGCAGGTCGGATGAGTTTGATGGGGGTGGGTCGTTTTATCACCAATTTTTCCCATTTATCCGCCATAAAAACGTCATAAAAATGAAATAATTGGCTGAAATATCAGCTGTTTTTGCCCTTTTTTGCAATCATTGATGGCTTTAATTAATCGATGGCAAGCCGCATGAATACTGGCTCTAGGATATTTTTTCCCAAAAAGCTCTTTTTTTTTATGGCTGAAATATTTCACGGGTGGCTATGGTGTTGGCCGCCATCTGGCATAATCCGCCGCAACTCATAAACAGGCTTTTTTTTATGTTTGAAATGTTTAGTGGTTTGGGTTTGTGGTGGTCAATCGGTTTGGTATTGGCCGTTTTTTTTGTGCTTGCCTATGAATTTATCAACGGCTTTCACGATACCGCCAACGCGGTAGCAACGGTTATCTATACCAAGGCGATGCCGGCTCACCTGGCGGTCGTCGCATCGGGGATCTTCAACTTTTTTGGCGTCATGTTCGGCGGTCTGGGAGTGGCCTATGCCATTGTCCATCTGCTGCCCATCGACCTGCTGCTTGGGATGGACTCCACCCAAGGGTTGATCATGGTCTTCTCCTTGCTGTTTTCCGCCATCGTGTGGAACCTGGGCACCTGGTTTTTCGGGATCCCGGCCTCCAGTTCACATACCTTGATCGGTTCTATCCTGGGAGTTGGCGGCGCCTATGCCTGGATCAGCCACAAGCCGGTGACAGAAGGGATCAACGTGGGCAAAGCGATCGACATCATGCTTTCCCTTATCATCTCTCCCACCATCGGTTTCATCATTGCAGCGCTGCTGCTGCTGGCGATGAAGCGCATCTGGACCAGCAACAAGATCCACAAAACGCCGGAAGAGCGTCAACTGGTGGATGGCAAGAAACACCCGCCGTTCTGGGCTCGTCTGACCCTGGTGGCCTCGGCCATGGGCGTCAGCTTCGTGCACGGCTCCAACGATGGCCAGAAGGGCATCGGTCTGGTAATGCTGGTGCTGATCTGTATGGCGCCCGCCTATTTCGCACTGGACATGAACAGCCGCTCCTATGATCTGGACCGGACCCAGGATGCCAACCAGCGCATCATAGAGATCTACCAGCGCAACCAGTCCGCCCTCTCTGGTGTCATCAACTTCTCTGCACCGGCAACGGCTCAGGAAGAGCTGATGACTCACTGCTCCGCCGATGGCGTGCTGCAGGCGATGGCCACCCTGGATGCCCGTCTGGGAGCTGTGCGTACTTATGACGAGATGAGCCTGACCGACCGCCGCGAAGTGCGTCGTCTGCTGCTCTGTATCGATGACACCGCCCGCAAGGCTGCCAAACTGCCGCTGCCAGCCAAGGAGCTGACCGATCTGGCCAAATGGCGTAAGGATCTGACTGCGACCGCCGAATACGCACCGACCTGGGTGATCGTCTCCATCGCACTGGCGCTGGGTTGCGGCACCATGGTGGGCTGGCGTCGTATCGTCCATACCGTGGGCGAGAAGATCGGTACCACCGGCATGACCTACAGCCAGGGCATCGCGGCCCAGATCACGGCTGCAACTTCCATCGGAGTCGCCAGTCTGACCGGTATGCCGGTGTCCACTACCCACATCCTCTCTTCTGCGGTGGCGGGTACCATGGTAGCTAACAAATCCGGCCTGCAGAGCCAGACCATCAAGACCATCCTGATGGCCTGGGTGCTGACCTTGCCGCTGACCATGTTGCTCTCCGGCGGCCTGTTCATCGTCAGCCATCATCTGTTTGGTTGATACCATTGTTATTTTGTTTCAGGGCCTGCGGGCCCTTTTTCATGCCTGTAATTTCATAAATCATCTGAACAGGTATGTTTTCAGGGAAAGCTCCTTGTGTCCCAGGTGAGCGCTAATTGAACACTAATATTGTCACCATTACTGAGGGCTGAAGTATCTGGATGCTTGTCTTTAGCTCCTGGGGATGACGTTGATGGCTGACAGAGAAAGACAATTTCGACCATTCACATGACAGGCTTGCTTTGCTCAGCTATTGCCGAGTTTAGGTTTACTAAGCATCTCATGATGGCGTTATGGTCATTGCTGGGGTACGGGGGATAGAGAAGGTTGCGTATCCTGCTGATTGATTCCAGCAAGAATCTCAATCAACAGGGGTGATATGTCATGAATAATTTTCCCCTCAGGGCATTGCCACAACCAGAGGCAGAATCAACAGATCCGCTCACCGACCTGCTGCGTGTAGGAGCCAGAGATCTGAATGCCCAAGCAGTAGGCGCTGAGATCCAAACCCTGCTCGAGCAACTGGTAGTAAACAACCCCCCTGACTTAAGACCGAGTAGATCCGCATTTGCTTGTGTTGACTTTGATGGTTCTCTCCTGCCCGCAGGGTTAGCGACCTAACTCAACAGGGTTAGCACAATGGCCAGTGCACTGAACAGCCGATCGCGATGAGCCGATTTTTTGCTGTGCATCTCTCTCAACCCACGCGGCAAAGCCCGTCACAATAGAAATAAAAAAGCCACACCGGCTGGTGTGGCTTTTGTTTAGGGGTTAACCCGGGTGGCTTAAGGGCGACCGGCCGGGCAGGTTGCCACGTTGACGGCGGCAGTGCTGCCACCATGACGGCCTGATGTGCTCACCTCGTTGCGTACCAGCGGCGGGTAGTTAACCGGTTCACGGGCAGGCAGGGCAGGGGCTTCGGCTGGCGTAGCCATCGGCGCGGATGCCTTGCGGGCACGAGCCAGCAAGCCGGCACCGTGTACTACCTGTTTGGCGACGACCGGTGCATCTTCCACCACTACCGTAGCCACGGCAGCCGGGGTTTCGATGACAGCGACAGGTGCTGGTGTTTCGACAACCGCGGCGACAGGTGCGGCTTCCACAACAGGAGTTGTTACAGCAGGTGCTTCTTCAACAATCGGGGCCGTTTCAACTACGTGTGCAGTTTCCACCTCGGTGGTGGTGACCACGTTAGCAACCGGAGCAGTGACAACGGCTACTTCCGGCTCTGCAGCAATCACGACCTCAGCAACAGCGGCAACAACCGGGCTGGCGGCCACATCGACTTGCGTTGCTGCAACTTGGGCAGTGGCCTGCTCGGCAGCTTCTTCAGCAACGGCTTCGACAACCACATGCTCGGTCAGTGCCGCAGAGGCTTGCAGGGCTGCAGCGACGGCTTCGGCGCTCGGGATGGTGACAACAGGTACCGCCGGCTCTTCGGCTTTCACCTTGGCGGCATCAGCCTGAGCTGCGGCTGTGAGTTGAACATCGGCAGTTGACTGCTCTTCGTCACGCTGGCTGCGGGCATCTTCGTTGATACGCTTGCGGCGCTGACCTTCGATACGCTGGCTGCGCGGAGTGCGGCGTGAACGGCGCTGGCCTTCACTCTGCTCTTCCTGCTCGTTACCAACGGGGGCATCGATCACTTCAGCTTGCACTGCTGCATCGTCAACAGGCAGGGCAGGGGTGTCAGAGGTGGCGACATCGACGCGGATCTGCTTGCGCAGTTGACGACGTTCGCGGCGCTCGGCCACTTTCTGCTCTTTCTCCTGACGTGGCTGGGCGGCAGTTTCATCGACAGTATCTACTGCATCAACAACGACTTCGGCGCGCGGCTCACGGGGAGCACGAGGTTCACGGGCCGGACGCGGCGCACGTTCCTGGCGCGGTTCGCGAGGCTCGCGCTCCTGACGAGGTTCACGTTCCATGCGCTGTTCGCTGCGCACTTCGCCACGGGTCTCGCTACGGGCTTCACGTTCCTGACGAGGCTCGCGCTCTTTACGCGGACGGCGATTGCGGTTTTCACCGGTTTCGCGGTTGCCACCTTCACGCTTCTCGCCAGCTTCCACGTTGTTGCGGTTGCTGCGATTGTCGTCACGACGAGGACGCTGACCACGGCCACGACCTTCTTCGCGCTGATGACGCTGACCCTCTTCCTTGCGTGCTTCGCGAGCAGCCGGTTTCTCGGCGGGCGCTTTAACTTCGGCAGGGGCTGCATCGCTGCTGAACAGGCCGGTAATGCCTTTGATCAGCTTGCTGAAGAAACCTGCTTCGGCAGGTGCAGCGGCAACGGCCGGGGCTGTCTGCTGCTGAGCTGCAACCGGCGCGGGTTGAGTCGGCTGGGCAAAGCCTTGCAGCAGCGGTTGTTCACGCTCGATCACCTGAGCTTGCTTCGGCTGGTAGACCGGCTTGGCAATCTCGGTTTTCAGCTCATAGCTGGCCGCTTCCGGGATCTCGTTCTGACGAATGCGGGTCACTTCGTAGTGCGGGGTTTCCAGATGCTGGTTCGGAATGATGTAAACACGCACATCATTGCGCTGTTCCAGACTGGCGATGGCGGCACGCTTCTCGTTAAGCAGATAGGCTGCAACATCCACCGGCACCTGACCGTGAACCTGCTCGGTGTTGTCCTTCATGGCCTCTTCTTCGATGAGACGCAGGATGGACAGGGCGAGGGATTCGTTGTCACGGATCACGCCCTGGCCCTGGCAACGGGGGCAGATATGGCTGCTGGACTCGTTGAGGGAGGGGCGCAGACGCTGGCGAGACATCTCCAGCAGACCGAAACGGGAGATCCGGCCCAGCTGGATGCGGGCACGATCCTGATGAACCGCTTCACGCAGACGGTTTTCCACTTCGCGCTGATGGCGAACCGGCGTCATGTCGATGAAGTCGATAACGATCAGGCCCCCTAAGTCGCGCAGACGCAATTGACGGGCAATTTCATCGGCCGCTTCCAGGTTGGTTTGCAGCGCAGTCTCTTCGATATCGCCGCCCTTGGTGGCACGGGAGGAGTTGATATCGATGGAGGTCAGGGCTTCGGTCGGATCGATAACGATGCTGCCGCCGGAGGGGAGGCGCACTTCACGCTGGAAGGCTGACTCGATCTGGCTTTCAATCTGGAAGTGGTTGAACAGGGCGACTTCACCCTTGTACTGCTTCACACGGTTGAGGAAATCGGGACGTACCAGCTCGATATGGGCCTTGGCGCGTTCAAAAATCACCGGATTGTCGATCAGGATCTCGCCCACATCGCGACGCAAATAGTCACGGATGGCACGCACGATCACGTTGCTTTCCTGGTGGATCAGCACCGGTGCCGCGCGCTCCTGGGAGGCCTTGTGGATGGAGTCCCAGTGGTTGAGTAGCACGTTCAGATCCCACTCCAGCTCTTCTGGTGACTTGCCCACACCGGCGGTACGCACGATCAGGCCCATGCCTTCCGGCACGGTCAATCCACTCAGGGCTTCTTTCAGTTCAGTCCGCTCATCACCCTCGATGCGGCGGGAGATACCACCGGCACGGGGGTTGTTGGGCATCAGTACCAGGTAGCTACCTGCCAGGCTGATAAAGGTGGTAAGGGCTGCACCCTTGGTGCCACGCTCTTCCTTGTCGATCTGGACGATAACTTCCTGACCTTCACGGACCACTTCTTTGATGTTGGGACGACCCTGATAGGAGTAACCGGAGGGGAAGTAATTGCGGGCGATCTCCTTCAACGGCAGGAAACCGTGGCGCTCGGCGCCGTAGTCGACAAAAGCAGCCTCAAGGCTGGGTTCTACGCGGGTGATCTTACCCTTGTAAATGTTCGCTTTTTTCTGCTCGTGTCCCGGACTTTCAATATCCAAATCGTAGAGCTGTTGTCCGTCAACCAGCGCTACGCGCAACTCCTCTTCTTGAGTTGCGTTGATAAGCATTCTTTTCATTGAGTTCTCATTATTGTGTCATTTTGATTTCCTCCATCTGGGTCCTGCCGGCGCCGGCCTCGGGTCTTCAGCATACTGGGGCAACCTCCCGGTTGGGGTATGCATGAGGCGCAAACTAAGGGCGCTCTGGTCATCCCTTCTCGAGAAGGGATGAATAAGGATGCCGAAATGGAGACAAATAAACGGTGATGTTTGTGTTCTCCATGCGTTGTACCTCGCACCCGGGAACCGTCATGTTCTTCTAGACACGGTGTTTCGGGATTGGGTGGCATACTTTTTGGCCACTTAGTACAAGGCTTGAACACAATGACAAAACCTTGTTTATTATCCCATTTAAACCTCTTTTATAGCAAGGCGCCATTTTTCAACAAACCAGCAGCCAAGGGGCGCTGGCAGTGGTAAAATCCGCGCCATGACACAGATACATCAACAAGTGCAGCTGCTCACCATCGAAGCTGAGCATGACGGGCAGCGCATCGACAATTTTCTCAAGACTCAGCTAAAGGGCGTCCCCAAGAGCCTGATCTATCGCATCCTTCGCAAAGGTGAAGTGCGGGTAAACAAAAAGCGCATCAAACCGGAGTACAAACTCTGCGCAGGTGACGAGGTGCGGGTTCCTCCCGTGCGCGTTGCCGAGAAGAATGAGCTGCCTTCGGCAAATCTGGGGGTGATCCAGCGTCTGGAGAGCCAGATCCTATTTGAAGACGATGCCATGATCGTGCTGAACAAGCCCTCCGGCATGGCAGTACACGGCGGCAGCGGCCTGAGCTTTGGCGTTATCGAAGGGCTGCGTGCCCTGCGGCCGGAAGCCCGTTTCCTCGAACTGGTTCATCGACTGGATCGCGATACCTCTGGCGTACTGCTGGTTGCTAAAAAACGCAGCGCCCTGCGCAGCCTTCATGAGCAGTTGCGCGTCAAGACCATGCGCAAGCAGTATCTGGCGCTGGTTCGTGGCAAATGGCAGGCTCACGTCAAGGTGGTCAATGCACCTCTGCGCAAAAACGACCTGCAGTCTGGCGAACGGGTAGTACGGGTCAGCGCCGATGGCAAGCCATCGGAAACCCGGTTCCGTATCGTGCGTCAATTTGCCGAAGCGACCCTGGTCGAGTGCAGTCCCATCACCGGTCGTACTCACCAGATCCGGGTGCACACCCTGCATGCAGGTCACCCGATCGCCTGTGACGATAAGTACGGTGAAGCGGCGTTTGACGAGAAAATGCGCAGCCAAGGCCTGAAACGGCTCTTTTTGCATGCCTGGAAGCTCAGCTTCATCCATCCGTCCGATGGTCGCGAGATGCAGGTAGAGGCACCGCTGGCACCTGAACTCGACAACTTCCTCAACGGCTTGCCGCGCTGATGCAGGATATCCGGCTCGCCATTTTCGATTGGGACGGTACCCTGATGGATTCGGTGGGCCGGATTGTTGCCTGTGTGCAGGGGGCTGCCAGAGATTGTGAGCTGGCGGTACCTGCACCAGCCCAGATCCGGCAGATCATCGGATTGAGCCTTGATGTTGCCATGTCCCGCCTGTTCCCTTTGTGTAGCGACAGTGGTTGCGCCATTGATGAGCGCCAGATTGCCGCACTCATCGATCGCTATCGTCATCACTATCTGCACGATGCGACCCCCAGCCCGCTGTTTGCCGGGGCTGGGGAGTTGCTGCATGACTGGCGGTCACGAGGGCTGCAACTGGCCGTCGCGACCGGCAAATCGCGCAGTGGGCTGGATCGGGTATTGGATGAGACCGGGCTGCGCCCGTTGTTTGTGACCAGCCGTGGGGCCGATGAGGCTAACTCCAAGCCTGATCCGCTGATGCTTGAGCAGATCCTGGACGAGCTGGGACTTTCACCCCGGCAGGCGGTGATGATCGGCGACTCTGTGCACGATATGGCGATGGCTGAGGCGATCGCCATGCCGCGAATTGGCGTCACTTGGGGAGTTCATGACAAAGCGAGATTGCTGGCATACAGGCCGCTCGTTACTATCGATACCATGGCTGAGCTGATGCACATGCCGTTGAACGGAACCAATTGAAACATAACTGAAAAGTGTTGACCCCCTTCATTTTTTAAGACTCAAATAATCCCAAATGTGCGGGTATATAACCGGTGCTGCTTCAGGTAATGGGTAAGCTTTCCATCAACACGCTGGCGTAGGCCTCTTTCATTTGGGTCGCAACTGGTAGTAAATGACCCCTGTCGAAAGATTGAACAGGTCCATGTTTTGCTCGTGTTGACCTTGATGGCCCGCTCCAGTCCGGCACTGTCACCGGCCTTGCCCAGCAGGGTTGGCAGCACAATGGCCAGCGTACTGAACAGAAACTGCCAGTTGCGGCGGGCCGGGTTTTTGATGTGCACCTCTCCCATCCCGAATTTATCGTCCTTGATGTCACGTAAACGGGTCTTGATGCCCCAGCGTTGCCCGTAACGTTGCAATGTTTGACGTGACGGCATGGTTTCGCTCCAGCCCATTGGCAAGCGAGAAGCCATTGCCAATGGCATGGATGGCCAACGAACCGGACTCGATAACCTGGGGTGGCGTTGGCCAGTAGGCACGCTTGGCATGCATGTCATGGCCAAATATGTCATCGATATGGTCAAGGATCATTTCGTGATTGAACATGGCGGGCTGTCGCTCGGTATTTGTCGGCCAATACAGACGGATCACACCCTGAAAGCCGCGCCACACATCGCTCATATTTACGTATTGGTTAATTAACATGGTGACGTGAAGGTAAATAAGAGCTGTAACTATTTTTGATTCCTCTCATAAAAAGGCATTGCCAAGCAGGTGGCATTATCACAGATAGCCGAATCCGCTTGGATTTTTAGATGAATAGGAATGCACTATTTTGCGTAAAGCGATCCAGCAAAAATATATTATCAAGTTGGGGGCAGTTTATAGATGTTGTCCTGTAGCCAAGGTATCACCCATCATGTACCAGATGTACCTATCGCGGTGCTATTTGTAGAGCCACTTGTAGAACCACTCAACGCCGTGCCAGTGTTGGCAGGGATGTATGCAAAAGCGCAGTAAAGGTATATGGCATCAGGCATTTTCAACGCCGACTCTCCGCTTGTTGCATCCTCTTGTTATCTCTTGAGCGATTCAGTTGGTAGCGTGATTTGCATCCATCGAAAACGCCACCCTGGAACGCGTTGTGATTAATTAATTCATAATCAATTACAAACTTTAAATTTACGGGGCTGCAATTATCTCTTTGGGGGTAATTATTTTGGTTTGTGATATGACGCGCCCTATAAATAGGTTCAATTCCTGTGGAATTGATAGAGATCAATACTGAGGGGGAGGTGAGTCCTTAGCATTTCTTCTATTAAGCATTTACCAGACAAGTGCTCACTACGGGAATAAGAAGAATGGTCGAGGATAATTTTTTATCGGCTCATGGGATTAATCGCCGTGACTTTATGAAATTGTGCGCAGGTATGGCCGCAACCCTGGGATTAAGTCAGCATGCCGTGGCCAAGATGGCCACCGCGCTCACCAGCCCCGAGCGGCCGCCGGTGATCTGGATTGGGGCGCAGGAGTGTACCGGCTGTACCGAATCGCTGCTGCGCGCCACTCACCCCACCATCGAGAACCTGATCCTCAATACCATCTCGCTGGAGTACCACGAGGTGCTCTCGGCGGCTTTTGGTCATCAGGCAGAAGAGAACAAGCACAACGCCATCGAACGCTATAAGGGCAAGTATGTGCTGGTGGTGGATGGCTCCATTCCGCTCAAGGATGGTGGCGTCTACTGCATGGTGGCCGGAGAGCCCATCGTCGACCATATTCGCCGCGCCGCCGCCGATGCGGCTGCGGTCATCGCCATCGGCTCCTGCGCCGCCTGGGGTGGCGTCCCTGCCAGTGGCGGCAACCCGACCGGTGCCGTCAGCCTGGAAGAGGCCCTTGGCAATATCGGCACCCCCATCATCAATATCCCGGGTTGCCCGCCCAATCCCCACAACTTCCTCACCACGGTTGCTTACTACATTACCTACGGCAAGCTGCCGGCGCTGGATAGCAAGAAGCGTCCGCTGTTTGCCTACGAGCGCCTGATCCATGAGAACTGCGAGCGTCGTCCGCACTTCGACGCAGGCCGTTTTGCCAAGGAGTTTGGCGACGAGGGGCACCGTCAGGGCTGGTGTCTATACCATCTGGGCTGTAAAGGACCGGAGACCTATGGCAACTGCTCGACCCTGGAGTTCTGCGATGTGGGCGGCGGCATCTGGCCGGTCGGTATCGGTCACCCCTGTTATGGCTGCAACGAGCAGGGTGTCGGTTTTAGCAAGGGGATCTTCCAGCTCGCCAAGGTAGAGAACCCGACTCCGCGGGTGGATAAACCCGACGTGAAGATCCAGGAGGGGGGCTATACCTCGCCCACCGCGACCGGCCTTATCGGTGGTGCCCTCGGGGTGCTGGTGGGGGTGAGTCTGATGACGGTGCGTGAACTCGGTCGCCAGCAGAAGCGCCACGAAGCCGGGCAGTCCCCATCACGGGAGGAGTAACCGTGAACAGACGCAATTTCCTCAAATTTGCCTCCGTCGGTGCGCTGGCGGCGGGCACCACCGTCTCCGGTAGCGCACTGGCGGCGGCCGAGAACAAGCCACCTATCCCCGGCGCGCTCGGCATGCTCTACGACTCCACCCTCTGCGTTGGATGTCAGGCCTGCGTGGCGGAGTGTCAGCGCCTCAACGGTAACCCGGCCAATCCGGCAGGGGCGCAAACCTGGTCCAACAACGACAAGCTGACCCCCTACACCAACAACATCATTCAGGTGTGGAAGAGCGGCAGCGGCGAGCACAAGGATCAGCTGGTGGATGGCTACGCCTACATCAAGAAGCAGTGCATGCACTGCGTCGATCCCAACTGTGTCTCAGTCTGCCCGGTGCAGGCCCTTAAAAAAGATCCCAAGACCGGCATCGTTCATTACGATCCGGACGTCTGCACTGGCTGCCGTTACTGCATGGTGGGCTGCCCGTTCGATGTGCCCAAATATGACTACGACAACCCGCTGGGGGCGATCCACAAGTGCGAGCTCTGTAACCAGAAGGGGCTTGAGCGGATCGATCAGGGCAAGTTGCCCGGTTGTGTCGAGGTATGCCCGACCGGCGCCGTCATCTTTGGCTCCCGCGAGGTGCTGATGGCCGAAGCCAAGCGGCGTCTGCTGGCGACCCCGGGCAGCGAATACGCCTACCCGCGTCAGACCCTGAGCGCCAACGACCCTTACCTGCACGAAGTGCCCAACTATCAGCCTTACGTCTATGGCGAGAAGGAGGGGGGCGGCACCCAGGTACTGGTGCTGGCCGGGGTGCCCTATACCAAGCTCGACATGCCCGCTCTGCCGGAGCTCTCCTCCGGTGCGCGCTCCGAGCATATCCAGCACACCCTCTACAAGGGGATGGTGCTGCCGCTGGTGGTGCTGACCGGTCTCTCGGTGCTGATACGCCGCAACACCAACAAGGATGGTCACGATCACCATCATGACGATGGTCATGATCAGGGCACCACAAAGGGAGGCAAGGATCATGAGTAATCACAAGGCGTATCCGCTCGGTGGCAAGCTGGTCAGCTGGCCGGTGCTGGTGCTGGCCCCCTTTGCGGTGCTGTGCGGCATGTTGATCTTGAAGCGCCTCGTATTCGGGTTGGGCTCGGTCACCGATTTGAACGGGGGTTATCCCTGGGGTCTCTGGATCTCCTTTGACCTCTTGATCGGCACCGGTTTCGCCTGCGGTGGCTGGGCGCTGGCCTGGGCTGTCTACGTCTTCAACCAGGGCGAGTATCATCCGTTGGTGCGGCCGGCGCTGCTGGCGAGCCTGTTCGGCTACTCGCTCGGTGGCCTCTCCATCACCATCGACGTCGGGCGTTACTGGAACCTGCCGTACTTCTATCTGCCCGGTCACTTCAACACCTCCTCGGTGCTGTTCGAGACGGCGGTCTGCATGACCATCTATATCGGGGTGATGGCGCTGGAGTTTGCGCCCGTGCTCTTGGAGAAGTTTGGCTGGAAAACCTCCATGGCGCGGCTCAACAAGATCATGTTCTTCATCCTGGCGCTGGGGGCCCTGCTGCCCACCATGCACCAATCCTCGATGGGCTCTTTGATGATAGTGGCGGGGGAGAAGATCCATCCGCTCTGGCAAAGCTATGAGCTGCTGCCGGTCTTTTCGCTTCTGACCGCCTTCATCATGGGTTTTTCCATCGTGGTGTTTGAGGGCTCTCTGGTGCAGGCGGGACTGGCGGGGCGTGGCCCCAACGAGAAGCCGCTGTTCTACAAACTGACCCAGGTGATCGACATCTTCCTGATCCTGTTTGTGGCGCTGCGCTTTGCCGAGATCGTCATCCACGACAAGTCGGAGTACCTCTCCGAGTTCAACCGCTTCTCCATCATGTTCTGGAGCGAGATTGCGCTGATGATCTTCCCGCTGCTGGTGTTCCACTGGGACAAGAGCCGCCGCGATTCGCGCATGTTATTCCTGGGGGCCCTCAGCATGCTGCTTGGCGCGGCCCTTTGGCGACTGGATTACTCCCTGCTCGCCTTCAACCCCGGCAATGGCTACCACTACTTCCCCTCCGCGGCGGAAGTGCTGATCTCCTTGGGCTTCGTCGCCATCGAGGTGTGTGCCTATTTGCTGCTGATCCGGCTGCTGCCGGTACTGCCATCACTTGAACGTGTTCACCAAGATTATCAGGCCCGAGGGAAAGCCAACGTATGAGCCAACGTATCACCATAGACCCCATCACCCGCATCGAGGGTCACCTGCGTATCGACTGTGAAATCGAAGGCGGCGTTGTCACCAAAGCCTGGTCGTCCGGCACCATGTGGCGCGGGATGGAGGAGATCGTCAAGGGAAACGACCCGCGCGATGCCTGGATGATAGTGCAGCGCATCTGCGGGGTATGTACCTCCATTCACGCCATCGCCTCGGTGCGGGCGGTGGAGAACGCCATCGGCGCCAAGGTGCCGGTCAACGCCCAGTACATCCGCAACCTCATCATCGCGGCCCACAACATCCACGATCACATCGTCCACTTCTACCAGCTCTCCGCGCTGGACTGGGTGGACATCACCGCGGCCCTTGAGGCCAATCCGCAAAAAGCGGCGGACATGCTCAAGGGGGTATCGACCTGGTCCCTCAACAGTGCCGACGAGCTGACCAAGGTGCAGGATAAAATCCGCGCGCTGGTAGCCAGCGGCCAGCTCGGCATCTTTGCCAATGGCTACTGGGGTCACAAGGCGATGAAGCTGAGCCCGGAGGTGAACCTCATCGCCGTGGCGCACTACCTGCAGGCACTGGAGTGCCAGCGCGATGCCAACCGTATCGTCGCCATCCTCGGTGGCAAGAGCCCGCACATCCAGAATCTGGCGGTGGGCGGCGTGGCCAACCCCATCAATCTGGATGCACCGAGCGTGCTCAACCTGGAGCGGCTGCTCTACGTGAAGAGCTTTATCGACCGGCTCGGCGAGTTTATCGAGCAGGTCTACAAGGTGGATGCCGCCATCATAGCCGCGCACTATCCCGAGTGGCTGAACCTGGGGCAGGGGGCCAAGCACTATCTGAGCGTGCCGGAGCTGCCCACCGACGCCAACGGTGGCAGCTTCCTGATGCCGGGCGGCTATATCGAGAATGGCAATCTGGCGGGTTATCGCCCCATCGAGAGTCATCAGGATGCCTGGCTGATGGATGGCATTGCCGAGAGCAACAAGCACGCCTGGTACAAGGATGACGCCCCCCTCAAGCCGTGGGAGGGCAAGACCGAGCCCGATTACACCGGCTGGCAGGATGACGGCAAGTACTCCTGGGTCAAATCCCCCACCTTCTACGGCAAGGTGGTGGAGGTGGGGCCGCTCGCAGACCTTCTGGTGAAACTGGCCGCCAAGCACCCGGAGACGGTGGCACACTTCGACCAGCTGAACGGCATCTACAAGGCGCTGACCGGTTCGGCCATCAAGACTGAACAGCTGCACTCCACCATGGGCCGCATCATCGGTCGCGCGGTGCGCTGCTGCGTGCTCAAAGATACCTTGGCGCATCAGTGGAAGGCGCTGGTGGACAACATCGGCAAGGGGGACACCACCGCCTATATCAAGGCGGAGATCCCGGCGGACAAGGAGTTTCGCGGAGTGGGCTTTGAAGAGGCACCGCGCGGCATGCTCTCCCACTGGATCGTCATCAAGGGCGGCAAGATCGAGAACTATCAGGCGGTGGTGCCATCGACCTGGAACTCGGGCCCGCGCAACTTCAACGACGAACCCGGCCCCTACGAGCAGGCGCTGGTGGGCACCCCGGTGGCGGATCTCGCCAAGCCGCTGGAAGTGGTGCGCACCGTCCACTCGTTCGACCCCTGCATGTCCTGCGCAGTGCATGTGGTGGATACCCAAAATGGCGAAACGACTCAGGTGAAGGTGCTGTGATGAGCACCTTGATCCTGGGCGTGGGCAACCTGCTCTTGAGTGACGAAGCCGTCGGCGTGCGCATCGTTGAGGGGCTGGGGCGCAACTACCGTTTCGCTCCCGGCATCGAGCTGCTCGACGGCGGTACCGCCGGCATGGAGTTGCTCGAAGCGATGGCCAGTCGCGATCACATCATTCTGGTGGATGCGGTGCGCAGCGGTAATCCGCCGGGCACCGTGGTGACTCTGAAGGATGAGGAGATCCCGACCCTGTTTGGTCGCAAAATCTCCCCGCACCAGCTGGGGCTGGCGGATGTGCTCTCGGCGCTGCACATGACGGGGGAGTCGCCCAAGCGGCTCACCCTGATCGGGGTCGAGCCCGAATCCCTCGAGCCCCGCATCGGCCTCACCCCCGTGGTGGCGGCTGCCATGGGGGAGGCGACGGATCGGATTTTGACCCTGCTGGCTGCCGTTGGCGCACCCGCCATCCCGCTTTCTGAGAAAGAAAAAGCTGACCAAGCACGGGAGGGTCTATGGCGCAGTCCCATTTAAGCGAGGTTGATGCTGTGCAGGAGTTTGCCGGTTTTGCAAGCGATCCCGCGCCTCTGCTGGTAGCCCAGTACGAGCGGATCGCTCGCGAAGAGATGCAGGCGTTGCCCTTCTATCACGCCACCATGCCCATCGTAGCGGAGTGCACGTTGTTTGAAGGTCAGTGGCTCGGCTGCGTGCTCACCCCCTGGA
>CAMFLW010000065.1 GCA_945957575.1 uncultured Aeromonas sp.
AGGCTTTGGCGCGCTGTTCCAGAATCGCAACAGCCGGCAGTACCTTGCCTTCTACGAACTCCAGGAAGGCGCCGCCGCCAGTGGAGATGTAGGAGACTTTGTCAGCAATGCCGAACTTGTCGATGGCAGCCAGGGTGTCACCACCGCCAGCGATGGAGAAGGCCGGAGAAGCTGCGATGGCTTCAGCGATAACCTTGGTGCCTTCAGCGAACTGGTCGAACTCGAACACACCAACCGGGCCGTTCCACAGGATGGTCTTGGCGTTCATGATGATGTCAGCCAGAGCCTTGGCAGAATCCGGGCCGATGTCGAAGATCATGTCGCCGTCGGTCACATCGCTAACAGACTTGATGGTGGCCGGAGTGGACTCGGAGAACTCGGCGCCTACAACCACGTCGGTGGTCACAGGAATGTTGGTCTCGGCAGCCAGTTTCTTGGCGGTGTCGATCAGGTCGTGCTCGCACAGGGACTTGCCGACGTTGTGACCGGCAGCAGCGATGAAGGTGTTGGCGATGCCACCACCGACAACCAGCTGGTCAGCGATTTTGGAGAGGGATTCCAGAACGGTCAGCTTGGTGGAGACCTTGGAGCCGCCAACGATGGCAACCATCGGGCGCTCTGGCTTCAGCATGGCTTTACCCAGGGCTTCCAGTTCACCCGCCAGCAGCGGACCGGCACAAGCGACCGGAGCGAACTGAGCCACACCGTAGGTAGAACCTTCGGCGCGGTGAGCAGTACCGAACGCGTCCATTACAAAGACGTCACACAGGGCGGCGTATTTTTTGGCCAGCTCTTCGGTGTTCTTCTTCTCGCCTTTGTTGAAACGGCAGTTTTCCAGCACAACCAGCTCACCGGCAGCGACTTCTACGCCATCCAGGTAATCCTTGGCCAGGGTCACCTTGCAGGACAGAGCGTCTTTCAGATAGTTGACAACCGGAGCCAGGGAGAATTCTTCGTTGTATTCACCCTCGGTCGGACGACCCAGGTGGGAGGTGATCATCAGCTTGGCGCCCTTTTCCAGAGCCAGCTTGATGGTCGGCAGAGTCGCAACGATACGTGCATCGGAGGTGACCTTGCCATCTTTTACCGGCACGTTCAGGTCAGCACGGATCAGAACGCGTTTGCCCGCCAGATCCAGGTCAGTCATCTTGATAACAGACATATTCAGTCCTCTATATTTTCCAGGTAATGTTAAAAACAGTAACCTTTCGCCCGGGACAGGCTCAGCCTGTGGCCATCATGGCCCGGGTGGTATCCAGCATCCGGTTTGCGAAGCCCCATTCGTTATCGCACCACATCAACATCTTGACGAGGTTGGCATCGCTCACCCGGGTCTGGGTACCATCAATGATGCATGAGTGTGCATCATGATTGAAGTCTACGGAGACCAAGGGTTCTTCCGTGTAATCCAGAATACCGTGTAATGTACCTCTGGATGCCCGTTGCAGGGCTTGATTTACGTCACTAACTGTCACTTTTTTACGAACAGTAATACTGAGATCCATCGCTGTTACATTGATGGTCGGCACCCGCACCGCGATCGCCTCGAACTTGCCGGCGAAGTGGGGCAGGATACGCTCCAGCCCCTTTGCCAGCTTGGTGTCCACCGGAATGATGGACTGACTGGCAGCGCGGGTTCGGCGCAAGTCACTGTGGTAGGCATCGATGACTTGCTGATCATGCATGGCCGAATGAATTGTCGTAATAGTACCACAATTTATCTCGAATTCTCGATGCAATGTTTCAATCACCGGCACCACGCAGTTGGTGGTACAGGAGGCGTTGGAGACGATCCGCTCCGCTCCGGTGAGGGTATGATGGTTGACCCCGTAGACCACAGTGGCATCCACATCCGCATCCGCCGGGTGGGAGAAGAGCACCTTGCCCGCCCCCGCCGCCAGATGCAGCTCGGCATCGGCCCGCGAGCCGAACACCCCGGTGCAATCGAGCACCACGTCGACCCCCAGCGCCCGCCACGGCAGCTTTGACGGATCCCGCTCGGCAAACAGGGAGATGAGATCCTCCCCCACCAGCATGCTGTTGCCCGCCAGTTGCACCGGATGGTGGAAGCGACCGTGACTGGTATCGTAACGGGTCAGGTGCACCATGGCCTCGGGGGCCGCCAGCTCGTTGATGGCGACGATCTTGATGGTCTTGTCGCGCCCGCTTTCATAGAGGGCTCGCAACACGTTGCGACCGATCCGCCCGTAACCATTGATGGCAATCTTGATCATCGAGAATCCGTTTCCTTGAAACTGCAACAGGGCGGCGCACCGCCCGGGAGCCCCGGCTACGACAGCAGGGCCTCCTTGAATTCACCGCGGGCCAGCAGTGCGGCCCCGAATACCCCGGCACTGTCACCAAGGGCAGGAGCAATAATGGGGGTTGCGAAGCGGGGATTAAAGAGGAAGGGCAAAATAGTCTGCCGTCCGGCGCTGTAAAGGCTCTGCACATTGCCCACCCCGCCACCGATGACGATAACATCCGGGTCGAGAATATTGACCACATTGGCCAGCGCCTGACCAAACAGCAGGTGCAGCCGGTCGATGGTGAGCTTGGCCACATGATCGTGGGCGGTGGCGGCCGCGATTTGAGCGAGAGAGAGGCGACGCTTGGCCTTGGCTTCGTACCAGGCCTCCAGCGCCGGGCCGCTGATCAGAGTCTCGACGCAGCCGCGCTTGCCGCAGTAGCACTCGGGGCCATCGGGAGAGAGCACGTTGTGGCCCCACTCACCGGCGATGCCGTGGTGGCCGTTGAGGATCTGGCCGTTGATGACGATGCCGGAGCCGACCCCGGTACCCATGATGATGCCGAACACCACTTTCGCATCGGGATGGTGCTGGCGCACCGCACCAAGATGGGTTTCTGCCAGCGCAAAGCAGTTGGCGTCGTTGGCGATCAGCACCGGCACGCCGAGCCGGCGCTCCAGATCCTCCTTGAACGGCTTGCCATTGAGCTCGGTGGTGTTGCAGTTCTTCATCAGACCGGTCTGTGGATCCCGCGCCCCCGGCGTGCCCATGCCGATGACGGTAGGGCGCTGGCCAATCTTCTCGGCGCACTCAGCCACCAGCTTGGCGATCTGGCCGATCATATGGTCATAACCGCCCGCCCGCTCGGTGGGGATGCGGTGGCGCAGCAGCACCTCGTCGCCATCCAGCACCACGCATTCACACTTGGTACCGCCAAGATCGATACCCCAATCCAGTGACTTGCTGCTCATCTTGCCTCCTGCACGGCCGCCACGCTCTCTCGCCGCGGCGCCTTTTTAAATGTAAAACGGGGCCTGACGGCCCCGAATTTCAATCGCACTATTCTTCGCCCACCCCGGCCTTAACGGCCGTGGTACTGGGCGGAGAGCTCGTGTACCGCGTTGACGAACACGCCGGCATGTTCCGGGTTCACATCCTGATGGATGCCGTGGCCGAGGTTGAAGACGTGGCCATTGCCGTGACCGAAACCGGCCAGAATGGAGGCGACCTCTTCACGGATGCGAGCCGGAGTGGCGTAGAGCATGGAGGGATCCATGTTGCCCTGCAGCGCCACCTTGTCACCGACCCGACGCTTGGCATCGGCAATGTCGGTGGTCCAGTCCAGACCCAGCGCATCGCAACCGGTGGCAGCGATCTGCTCCAGCCACTGACCGCCGTTCTTGGTAAACAGGGTGACCGGCACGCGGCGACCGTCGTGCTCGCGGATCAGGCCATCGACGATCTTGTGCATGTACTGCAGGGAGAAGTCGCGGTAATCGCGCGGAGTGAGTACACCGCCCCAAGTGTCGAACACCATGACCGCCTGTGCTCCCGCCTTGATCTGGGCGTTGAGATAGCTAATTACGCTGTCGGCCAGCTTGTCGAGCAGCAGATGCAGGGTTTGCGGCTCTGCGTACATCATCTGCTTGATCTTGGTAAACGCCTTGGAGCTGCCCCCCTCCACCATGTAGGTGGCCAGGGTCCATGGACTGCCGGAGAAGCCGATGAGCGGCACTTCGCCCTTCAGCTCGCGGCGGATGGTGCGTACCGCGTTCATCACATAGCCCAGTTCATCTTCCGGATCCGGAATGGGCAGCGCCTGCACGTCGGCCATGGAGGTGATCGGACGCTCGAAGCGCGGGCCTTCACCCTGCTCGAAGTAGAGACCCAGCCCCATGGCATCGGGCACGGTGAGGATGTCGGAGAAGAGGATGGCGGCATCGAGCGGGTAGCGGCGCAGCGGCTGCAGGGTGACTTCACAGGCCAGCTCGGCGTTGCGGCACAGGGACATGAAATCCCCCGCCTGGGCGCGAGTCGCCTTGTATTCCGGCAGATAGCGGCCAGCCTGGCGCATCATCCATACCGGCGTCATGTCTACGTCCTGGCGCAGCAGGGCGCGCAGGTATCGATCATTCTTCAGCTCTTTCATCCCAGTTCCTGAGTTCGTATCACGCATAAAATGGCGGCCATAATACCACTTTGCCCACCGGAGCGGACTGCCCAAAACGTGGCAAATGGACTCTCGGTTGCAAAGATGTGAAGGGGCGCAAACCAGAGCGCCCCGTTTTTAAAAAGAAGTGCAAAAAGGTTGGCGAAAAGATAAGCGCTGTTACTCCTCGCCAGCCAGCGACAACTCTATCAGCCGCCGGGCAATGGTGCCGTGGGGTGGCAAGCGTGGCAGCCGGTCGGCAGCAAAGAAAGCGGCGGCCACCAGTTCGTTATCCTGCACCTTGATCTCGCCGCTCTCGTAGTCAGCGGTAAAGCCCATCATCAGACTGTGGGGGAAAGGCCAGGGCTGGCTCGCCACATAGCGCACGTTGCGCACCCGGATGCCGCTCTCCTCGAACACCTCCCGCGCCACGCACTGTTCAAGGTTCTCCCCCGCCTCCACAAAGCCGGCCAGCACGGTATACATGGGATCGTCCGCCTGATAGTGACGGCGATGGGCCGCCAGCAGGATCTCCGACCCCTTGCGCACCGCCACGATAATGCAGGGGCAGATGCGCGGATAGGCCGTATGGCCGTGCTGGCACACCTGCGCCCACTCCCCCGCCTTCGGGGTCATGGGGGCGCCGCACTCGCCGCAGAAGCGGTGGGTGCGGCGGAAGGTGGCGAGCTGCCAGGCGCGACCAGCGAGGCGAAAGCCCTCCTCGTCCCCCGCCACCATCAGCTGGCGCAAGGGGGCCATCATAGTCGTGTCGGCCTCGGCCCCCAGATCGAGCAGATAGCAGGGCAACCCCTGCCACTCGTCGAAACGCTCGAAACGTGCTTGAACCAACTCGCCGGGCAAGCGGGCTTGCTCCCCTTGCGGTATCCGCCCCAGCTCATCGAGCAGTACCAGATGATCGCCCCCCAGCACAAACCAGCGGGCCTGTTCAGTCAATGACATACGCATCAAGGCTCTATGTGGAAAAAAGGGGCATCCCGCCCCATCGAGGCACCATCTTACGACCGCCGTCACCGGATGACGACCCCGCTTGCATCGATTGCGCTGTTCGCCAACCCAGATGACCCCCGCAATAAATAGGCCGCCCGAAGGCGGCCTGCTGTCAATCGTTCTCTCGCTGCGCCGATCAGGCATCGCCCATCGCCAGCAGGGAGGCGTTACCACCCACCGCTGTGGTGTTGATGGTGCGGGTCTTCTCGGTCACAAAACGACTCAGATAGTGGGGGCCGCCCGCCTTGGGACCGGTGCCGGAGAGCCCCTGCCCGCCGAACGGCTGCACCCCGACCATGGCACCGATCTGGTTGCGGTTGATGTAGACATTGCCCACGTTGATGCGGCTCGCCAGCTCCTCGGCGTGGGATTCGTTGCGGCTGTGGATCCCCAGCGTCAGACCGTAGCCGGTGCCGTTGATGTCGCTGATCACCTTGTCCAGATCCCGGGTGGCGTAGCGCACCACGTGCAGGATGGGGCCGAACTGCTCCTTGGCCAGCTCGCGGATGGAGCCTATCTCCAGCGCGGTCGGCTGGACAAAGTGCCCTTCCATGGTCGCGGCCGGCATCGGCGCCTGGGCAATCAGGCGAGCGCGGGGCACCATGTAGGCGAGGTGCGCATCGAGACCGGCTTTGGCATCGGCGTCGATGACCGGGCCGACATCGGTGTTGTGCTCAGCCGGGTTGCCCACTTTGAGCTCCTGCATGGCGCCGGTGAGGATCTCCAGCACCCGCTCGGCGATCTCCTCCTGCAGGTAGAGCACCCGCAGGGCCGAGCAGCGCTGACCGGCGCTCTGGAAGGCGGCGCTCACCACGTCGCGCACCACCTGCTCCGGCAGGGCGGTGGAGTCGACGATCATGGCGTTCTGGCCGCCGGTCTCGGCGATGAGCGGCAGGATGGCGCCATCACGCTGGGCCAAGGTCATGTTGATGAGCTTGGCGGTCTCGGTGGAGCCGGTGAAGCAGACGCCGCCGATGCGCGGATCCGCTGTCAGCTTGGCGCCGACGGTGGCGCCGTCACCGGGCAGCAGCTGCAGCACGTCGCCCGGGATACCGGCCTGATGGGCCAGCGTCAGCGCCAGATGGGCGATAAGGCCGGTCTGCTCTGCCGGTTTGGCGATGACGGTGTTGCCGGTGGCCAGCGCCGCAGCGATTTGGCCGAGGAAAATCGCCAACGGGAAGTTCCACGGGCTGATGCAGACAAAGACGCCGCGCCCCTGCAGGAACAGCTCGTTCTGCTCGCCGGTGTAGCCGGGCAGCAGGGTCGCCTGCCCCATCAAGCTGCGCGCCTGCACCGCGTAGTAGCGACAAAAATCGACTGCCTCGCGCACCTCGTCGATGCCATCTTGCAGCAGCTTGCCCGCCTCGCGGGTACAGAGGGAGACAAGCTGCTCGCGGTTCGCCTCCAGCAGATCCGCCAGCTTCTCCAGCGCCGCGGCACGCTCGCTCACCGGGGTTTCACGCCAGCGCGGGAAGGCTGCATGGGCGGATGCCAAGGCCTGCTCCACCGCCTGCTCGTCGGCCCAGTGGATCTTGCCGACAGTCAGGCTCACATCCTGCGGGCTCAGCACGGTGCGAGCCTCGCTGCGCTTGAGGGTCTCGCCATCGACGATGGGGCCCGCCAGCCACTGTTTGCTCTCCAGCTCTTTCAAGCGGGCGAAGAAGGGGCGCTGGATGGAGAGGATATTCATGTTGACGCCGCTGGAGTTTTTGCGGTCGGTGAAGAGGTTCACCGGCTGGGGAATGCGGTCGTTGGCAAAGCCGGAGTAACGCTTGAGGGTGCGCAGCGGGTGCTCGGCCAGCGAGTCCACCGGGGTGTTGGGATCCACCAGCTTGTGGACGAAGGAGGTATTGGCCCCGTTCTCCAGCAGGCGGCGCACCAGATAGGGCAGCAAATCCTTGTGGGCGCCGACCGGCGCGTAGATGCGGCAGTGCAGACCGGGATTGTCGCTCAGCACGGCGTTGTGCAGCTCCTCGCCCATGCCGTGCAGGCGCTGGAATTCAAACTGGCTATCA
Source organism: uncultured Aeromonas sp. (assembly GCA_945957575.1). Classification (GTDB taxonomy): domain Bacteria; phylum Pseudomonadota; class Gammaproteobacteria; order Enterobacterales; family Aeromonadaceae; genus Aeromonas. The sequence goes on from CAMFLW010000065.1 coordinate 7,422, forward strand.
CCGGCCATCTCCAGAATGCTGACCACGGTATTGGCGTTGTGGGTAGCGAACTGGGGGGCGATAAAGCCACGGGTCGGCTCGCTCAGCAGGTAGCGGGCGCAGGCGAGGTAAGAGATATCGGTGCCCGCCTTGCGGGTAAAGAGCGGGTAGCCGGGCAGGCCCGCCTGCTGGGCATATTTCAGTTCGCTGTCCCAGTAGGCGCCTTTTACCAGTCGCACCGGAATGAGATCACCCTGTTCACGGGCCAGTGCGGTGAGCCAGCAGAGTACCGGCAGGGCGCGCTTGGAGTAGGCCTGCACCACCATGCCGAGCTTGCCCCAGCCACGGTTGGCATCGGAGCGGTAGAGCTGCTCGAACAGGTCCAGCGACAGCTCGAGGCGGTCCATCTCCTCGGCATCGATACTGATGGCCACATCCTTGTCGCGGGCCAGACGCACCAGCCCCACCAGCCGCTCGCACATCTCGCCGAGCACCCGCTCGCGGTTGGCCACGTCATAGCGCGGATGGAGCGCCGAGAGCTTGATGGAGATGGAGGGGGCCGGGCCGCCGTCGCTGATCCGCTCGTTGCCCACCGCCTCGATGGCGTTGCGATAATCGGTCAGATACTTGTCGGCATCCTGCATGGTCAGCGCCGATTCACCCAGCATGTCGTAGGTATGGGTGTAACCCAGCTCGCGGGATTTGCGGCTCGCCTTGAGCGCCTCCTTCATGTCGCGCCCCAGCACGAACTGCTTGCCCATGATCTTCATGGCGGCGTACATGGCGGAGCGCACCACCGGCTCCCCCAGCTTGTTGACCATGCGCCCCAGCAGGTTGGCCGGGTTACCGTCGAGCTTCTTGTCCAGCTTGATGATCTTGCCGGTCAGCATCAGTCCCCAGGTGGAGGCGTTGACCAGAGTCGAGTCGCTCTTGCGGAAATGGGAGGACCAGTTGGCGCCGGAGAGCTTGTCCTTGATCAGGGCGTCGGCGGTCTCGGCATCGGGAATCCGCAGTAGCGCCTCGGCCAGACACATCAGGATGATCCCCTCCTGGGTATCCAGGCTGTACTCCTGCAGGAAGGCGTCGATACCGTCACCGGAGCCGCTCTCCTTGCGCACCTTGGTCACCAGGGTGCGAGCACGCTGGGTCACCCGTTCCAGCGAGGCGCCATCCCCCGGCAGCATGGCCGACAGCTCGGCCAGATAGGCATTTTCATCCACCACGTAGTTCTGGGTGATGGCTTCGCGCAGGGCGGCCAGATCGGAGGGGATATAGTCAGCGGCAAGCACTTGAGTAGCTTTGAACATATGGGGTCTTCCTGTACGCCCTAAGGCTGATATCGACAAAGGCGGACGCGCCGCCGAAACGCCGACAATGTATACAATATCCACCCCTATATGAAATGAATTTGTTGCCACTCTTTAACAAAGATCGCTAATTCACCCCATTCATTCCCTTTTGAAGCCAGTCAGCCAGTAAGCATGAGGGTCATCTGACTTCATTTTGTATACGATCTGCTACCACCCTGTCGCAAAGCAGCCACGCATCCCACCCAATAGCGGATGTCCCCAATGCGCCCAAAAAAAGAAGGGCCGCCACGGCGACCCTTCTCATCAATTCAGTCAGCCAGAGGCTGTCAGTTCATCCAGCGATCACCACGGCTGCGACGGCGGGGCAGCATGGGCAGCAGGATGCCGAGCAGGATACCGGCACCAACCATGGCACCACCACGGATGAACCAGTCCATCTGCATGTCGTGCTCCTGGTTGTCGTAGCTTTGGGTCAGAGCATCGTTCTGCTCCTTGAGGCTGCTCATCTCCGAGCTCTGGCTCGCCAGCTGGGCTTTGAGGGCAGCGATCTCCTTGTTCTGCTCGGCGATCTTGCCATCCTTCTCGGAGAAGCGTTTCTCGTTGTCGCCGTTGAGGTTCTGCAGGCGGGCCTTGAGCTCGTCACGCTCCTTTTCTACCTGCGGCAGCTGCTCGCGCAGGCTGATCTGGCTCTGCAGTTCGCTGCTTTTGATCCATCCCTCGCGGCCGCGACCGTCCACCACCTGGGTGAAGCCGGCCTCGCTGTTCACCGCCTTTACCTCCAGCGGTTCACCAGCCTTGACGCTACCGAGGATCCGGTACTGGGTACCCGGGCCATTGTGGATAAAGGTAAAGATGTTGTCTGAAACATAACGGGTATCGGCCAGTGCCTGTTGGGCACACAAGCAGATCAAAATCCCGAGAAGGGCGCGCATGGTCGATCGGTTCTCTTTTTCAGGTTTGGACAAGAGGTTGAATGTTAAGCCGCCAGCAGGTTAAAGGACAAGCAAAGAAAAAGCAGCTTCCCCCGGATATAAAGCGCAGAGTTGCGAGTCACCTCGCAACTTGCCCGCCCGCGACCTCACTTGTTTTTCAGCTCCCGCACCTCGCTGCGCAGGGCCTTGATCTCCTGTAGCAGCTGTTCTTGCTGGGCGTTGTAGTGGTGGCGCCACTTATCGGTTTCACCATCCCCCTTATTGGGCTGCAGAAACAGGCTAGCCATAAAACCGCTGATGGCACCGAACAGACCAACCCCGAACAAGATCAACAAACTGGCGACGAAACGCCCCTCCTCTGTCTTGGGCACCAGATCGCCGTAACCTACGGTCGACAAGGTCACCAGCGTCCACCAGAACGCATCGTAGGGGGTCTCGATCTGGCTCCCCGGCTCCCCGGCCTCAATCCAGTACATGACACCGGAGCCCAGTCCCAGCAACAGGAAGAAGAGGAACAGGATGCCGGAGAGGGTGGTCTCGTTACGCTCGCGGCGAAACATGGCCCAGAGATCGGGGTGCTCCCTGAACAGTTGATAGACCCGCCACAGTTGTAGCAAACGAGCCCAGCGCAACTGCTCCACCATCGGCAGGCTACCCGGCAGATAGAACCAGTTGGCCTTGAAAAAAGCCTTGCGATCGGCAGCCCGCAACCAACCGTAGGTGAAGTGAGCGAGGAAGAAATAGCAGATCAGACTATCGAGGTCATAGAAGAACTGCAGGGTCTGTGGCGTCAGGCTCTCATGGCCCCACCAGCGAGCCGTTACCAATAACACCGAGACTATCGACAGAAATGCCATCAGCAGATCCATCGCGCGCAGATGAGTTAAGTGATGTCGCATACGTTTTCCAACTTTAAGTACAGTGCAAATTAATAAAAGAGAAGATAATGCCGATAGTCCTGAGGACAAAGGAAAAAACGGCTTTTAAAAGGAGAATGACAATGCAGCTGAACCTGCTGGAGCAAAGAATGAGCAACATCCGGTTGGTACCCAAAGTGGTGCTGCTGATGGTGTTCAGTACCCTCCTGCTACTGACCAAACTCTGGTTTGACGCCAACAACCTGGAAGCAACCCTGCTCAGCGAAGGGCTGGACCCCGCCAAGGCGAATGCGATATCCAATCGCTTGCTCTGGAGCGGTCTGATGGAGACCGCCATTATGGGGCTGATGTTCGTGATCCTGCTGCTCACAGGCTCCCGCCTGATGGTCAAGCAAGTACACTATCTGGTTGGCCTGCTGGAGCGCTTCGCCAGGCGGGACCTCAGTCACAAGGTGCTGCTCAAGTCTCGTGATGAATTCGGTGACATCGCCAAAGCGGTCTCCCACTCTCAAGAGAACCTCAAAGAGGTGTTTGGCAACCAACGCGTCGCCTGCAAAGAGCTCAACGAGATTGCCTCTCAGGTCACCCTTTGCATGGAAGAGGCCAACGAAGCAATCAGCGAAGAGTTCACCCAGATCGAACAGCTGGCCAGCGCCATGAGCCAGATGGTCGGCGCCATTCGCGAAGTGGCAGCCCATGCCGAACAAGCGTCCCACGCCACCACCGAAACCAGCCAGCTGGCCGAAGAGGGGAGCCGCTGCGTGGCCGAGACCGTCAACACCATCGACACCCTCTCGGGCAACATCCAGCGCACTGCTACCGTAGTTAATCAGGTGGAACAGGGAGTGGATCGCATCGGATCAGTGGTGGACACCATTCGCAGCATCTCGGAACAGACCAACCTGCTGGCGCTGAACGCAGCCATCGAAGCGGCTCGAGCCGGTGAAGCGGGCCGCGGCTTTGCCGTGGTGGCCTCCGAAGTGCGCGAGCTGGCCAACCGGGCTCAGGCCGCTACCGTCGAAATCCAGAAGATGATCGAACAGCTGCAGGGCAATGCCGGCCAAGCGGCCGAGCTGATGTCCCAGAGCGTGCAGCAGGCCGACAAGGGGGTAGAGCAGGTCACTCGCGCAGGGGATCAACTCGCGACCATAGTGCAGCGAGTGCAGGGAGTGGCCGACATGAACCACCACATCGCCGCCGCTTCCGAGCAGCAGAGCTCGGTCGCCGAAGAGATGCGCGGCAATCTGGAGCAGGTCAAGCAGATCGCCGAAGGCTCGGTGGTGGTGCTGCGGGAGCTGCAGGAGGCCTCCGAGCAGGTAGAGCAACACAGCAAGGTGCTGGACAGCCAGATCCACTCCTTCAAGCTCGCCTGACAACTCGCTCTGGTCGGGCGTGACCATCGTTGTACCCGCCGATCCTGGCCATAAAAATCCGAAACCAGTGGTTTCGGATTTTTTCTATCGGACAAAGGGCAGGCTCGGCTATCGCCTCGCCCACTCTTGCGGTACTTACTCAGCAGCCATGCGCACTTCGATATACGCCAGCGCGCGGTCGATACGAGCAAGTACGCGCTCTTTGCCCACCAGCGCCATCACGGCGTCGATGGCCGGGGATTGACCCAGACCGGTGACAGCCACGCGCAGCGGCATGCCGACCTTGCCCATGCCCTGACCCAGCTCGGCAGCGGTCGCTTCAATCAGCTCGTGCAGCGCTTCGGTAGTCCAGCTATCCAGTGCAGCCAGCTTGGTTTTGGCCAGAGCCAGCGGCTCGGCAGCCACGCCACGCAGGTGCTTCTTGGCAGCGGCTTCGTCGATCGCCTCAAAATCTTCGAACAGGTAGCGGCTCTGGGCAGCCATCTCGACCAGGGTGTTGCAGCGCTCGGCCAGCAGGGTGACTACGTCGGCCAGCGCCGGGCCATTGCTGGTGTCGATCTTCTGGTCGGCCATATGCCATGCCAGATGCTTGGCAACATAGGTCGGATCCAGGCTGCGCATGTAGTGGTTGTTCAGCCACAGCAGCTTGTCGGTGTTAAACGCTGAGGCGGACTTGGAGATGGCATCCAGGCTGAACAGCTTGATCATCTCTTCCAGGCTGAAGATCTCCTGATCGCCGTGGGACCAGCCCAGACGCACCAGATAGTTCAGCAGCGCTTCCGGCAGGTAGCCATCGTCGCGGTACTGCATCACGGAGACTGCACCGTGGCGCTTGGAGAGCTTGGCTCCGTCGTCACCCAGGATCATGGAGACGTGGGCAAATTCCGGTACCGGCGCGTTCAACGCCTTGTAGATGTTGATCTGGCGCGGGGTGTTGTTGATGTGGTCTTCGCCACGCACCACGTGGGTGATCTCCATATCCCAGTCATCGACGACAACACAGAAGTTGTAGGTCGGCGCACCGTCGGTACGGCGGATGATCAGATCGTCCAGCTCGGTGTTGGCGAACTCGATGCGGCCACGGACGTGGTCATCGAACACCACGGAGCCTTCGGTGGGGTTGCGGAAGCGAATCACGTGCGGCGCATCAGCCGGGTGATCGTGGGCATGATCGCGGCACTTGCCGTCATAACGGGGCTTCTCGCCGTTGGCCATCTGGCCTTCGCGCAGCGCTTCCAGACGCTCTTTGGAGCAGTAGCACTTGTAGGCACGGCCGTCAGCCAGCATCTCGTCGATCAGCGCGTTGTAACGGTCGAAGCGCTTGGTCTGGTAGTAGGGGCCCTCATCCCAGTTCAGCTCCAGCCATTCCATGCCCTCAATGATGGCGTCGATGGCCTCCTGAGTGGAACGTTCCAGATCGGTATCCTCAATACGCAGCACGAACTCACCGCCCTGGTTCTTTGCAAACAACCAGGAATAGAGTGCGGTACGGGCACCGCCGACATGCAAAAAGCCGGTCGGGCTGGGAGCAAAACGGGTTTTGACTTTCATCTTTAAGCCTTGTGTAGAGGGCCTTGGGCCAATTCGTTAAAAAAACCGTCGCATTTTAGCACCGACAATCACGGATGGGAAAACCATGACGCTATTGCAGGCTAAAGTAGGGGATTAAATCTGTCGCCATTTGCATCTGTAGCCCGATATTTGAAGAGGATCGCAAAACCGAAACCCCGTTTCCGATTTGCTATGCACAATGCTGGAGAGCTGCCTCCTCCGGTCGATACCCAGATAACGCTCACCACACTTCTCACGTCACCTCTCATAACACAAGGAAGAGACGATGCAGTTCCGTTCTATCCAGAATCGCATTCTAGTGATGGCCGGGATCGCCATGACCGCAGCCCTGGTCATCCTGATCCTGCTCAACCAATACTCCGGCCAACAGACCCAGCAACTGACCATCAGTTCCAGCCGTGCAGCGCTGCAGCAAGAGGCTTGGCAGAAGGTCAGCGCCAATGCCCGTGCCGAGGCGGCCACCATCACCCAACTGCTGCAAAAGGGGCTCTCCTACACCCAGCAGATGGCCAGCGCCCTCGCCCTGCAACAGCAAGGCAAACTGCCGCTGGATCGCCAGCAGGCCACCGACCTGCTCAAGGCACAACTGGCGCTGGAGCCGCAACTCTATGGCGCCTTCGCTGGCTTCGAGCCCAACGGCTTTGACAGTCAGGATGCCAGCTTTGCCGGCCAGACTGCGCTTGGCAGCGACAGCAAGGGACGCTTCGTGCCCTACTTCTATCGCGACAAGGATCAAATCGGCACCGACCTGCTGCTCTCCATCGAAAAAACCGATCAGGACGAATTCGGCAATCCCGCCAATGACTACTATGCCTGCCCGAAACGGGAGGGGCGATCCTGCCTCATCGATCCCTTCAAGGTGGATATCAACGGCCAGCAGGTGCTGGTGAGCACCATCACCACCCCCATCATGGTGGATGGTCAGTTCAAGGGGATCGCCGCGCTGGATCTGGCGGTGGACTCCATCAGCCGTCAGGCCCAGTCTCTCAACAGCAACATCTATGACGGCCAGGGCGAAACCCTGATCGTCAGTGCCGCCGGCGTCATCACCGGCACCAGCGGCGATGCCAGCCTGCTTGGCAGCAGCGCAGGTAAGGTGCTGGGCAACCAGTGGCAACAGTACCTGAAACCGGAACTGCAGCGTCAGGAGCTGAACGAATCATTCCGAATTTCCGTCCCCATAATGGTGCCGGGCATGAGCCGCAACTGGGCCATCATCGTCACCTTGCCCTACAAGGTGGTACTGGCGGGGGCCGATCAACTGGAGAACCAGCTGGGCGAGATGAACCGCACGGCTGTGACCCAGCAGCTGGTCGGTGCCGTCATCGTGCTGGTGCTGGCGCTGGCCACCATGCTGGTGATTGCCCGCAGTATCACAGGCCCCATCCGCCAGATGGTGAGTCTGGTGGATGATATCGCCGATGGCGAGGGGGATCTCACCAAGCGCCTCAACACCCGCTCGGTGGACGAGCTGGGGGATCTGGCCAAGGGGATCAACCGCTTTATCGACAAGCTGCAGGGGCTGCTCGGGGATGTGCTAAAAACCGCCAGCGAGGTGAACCGCCATGCCGGCGATACCGACCGCATCGCCGGTCAGACCGATCGCAACCTGCAGCACCATCAGGCAGAGATGGAGCAGATGCTGACCGCGGTGCAAGAGATGTCCTACGTCAGTCAGGAAGTGGCCACCCACGCCAACAACACTGCCGACTCGGCCAAGCAGGCGCAAAGCGCCGCCGATCAGGGCAAGGAGCGCTTCCAGCGGGTGATCCAGTCGATGCACAAGGTCGCGGCAGAAGCCGGTAAAGGGGCCGAAGTGGTCGAAGGGCTGGCCCACGACAGCGAACAGATCACCAGCATCCTCACCGTCATTCAGGGGATTGCCGATCAAACCAACCTGCTGGCGCTCAACGCCGCCATCGAGGCGGCGCGGGCCGGTGAGCAGGGCCGTGGTTTCGCGGTAGTGGCCGACGAGGTGCGCAAACTGGCGGGCAACACCCAGCAGGCGGTGCAGAACACTCAGGAGCTGATCGAGAAGATCCGCCTGAGCTCCACCAATGCGGTCAATGCCATCACCCAGAGCCAGCAGCTGACCCATCAGGCGGTGGGGGAAGCGGATCTGGCGGAGGAGGCGCTTGGCAGCATCTACCAGGCCATCTCCACCATCAACGACATGACCTACCAGATCGCCTCGGCCGCCGAAGAGCAGAGCTCGGTCTCCGAGACCGTCTCCGGCAACTTGTCAAAAACCAACGCACTGGCCAACGACATCGCTCAGGATGCGACCGAAACGGCCAAAGCCAGCCAGGCGCTGCGCCAGGCAGCCGACAAATTGCAGCAATTATTGGGACAATTTCGTCTCAGCTGATAATTTTCCGCCTCAGGACTCTCCCCCTCGGGGGCGAGTCCGTTTACCATAGGCGGCGAAATTTGCCTGATGGCAGGCAATGCAGTGAGAGGTAAATGCCGTGCCCACCCCGGACCGTCGCCCACGTGGCCATAACAGACGAGCCCAGCAGCGTCGCAAAGACGAATCACAAGTATCCCTGCTCCATCGGATCAATGCAGCAACAGAGTCCTTGCGCCAACGATTTGGCAAAAAAGAGCAGCAGCCCGCCCCGCGCAGCCAGAGTGCCAGCACCGGCAAATTCAAGCTGAGCAGCCCGCTGCCGCGCAAGAACACCATAGGTCTGCTGATCCTGATCCCGCTCTGGCTGCTGGTGCTGGCCTGGGAGCCCGCCCCAAGCGTACCAAAGGCTGCTCCGTCCGGCTCGCTGGAAGTGCCGATGGCGGTACCGGCGCAAGCCCTGACCGTTGGCAATGGCGCCACGGGCAGTGCGCCTGCCGCCGCCAAACCGGTCGAAGAGAAGGTCAATGGCACCTGGCTGCAGCACGATGTGCAGGCCGGCGAGACCCTCTTCTCCATCTTTCGCAAGTTCGAGTTGCCGGGCGCCGAGCTCAGTCGCCTGATCGCCATCGAGGGGCCGGATCGGCCGCTGACTCGCCTGCAATCGGGCCGCTCCGTCTTCATTCTGGTGGATGACAGCCGCCGCATTCAGCGGGTCGAAATCCGCTCCTACGGTCAGGCCATCTATCGCTATGACCGACAGGGCGAAGGGTTCGCCCTCAAGGAATAACAAAACGGGAGGCTGCGGCCTCCCGTTTTGCATCCCGAACCATGCCAAATAAGCTACTGACTTCACAATATTTTTAGCTTGTTCAAAAAACGACAGGGGTCAAATTGACAAGGATCGGCGCTAACGTACAATCGATTGTGCTTTAGACAGGGATTGTTCTGCGTGCTACTGGGACAAAGAGACGTGGTCAGTCATGAGCCAACCCCTGCTGCAAGGCAAATGCAGCCCCACAGGGCTTAGTTTCATTTTGTTATTGATAGGATTTAGCACATGTCTGACATTCGCACCGGCCAGGTAAAATGGTTCAACGAAACCAAGGGTTTTGGCTTCATCGAGCAATCCCAGGGGCCGGACGTATTCGTTCACTTCTCCTCCATCCAGAGCGCAGGTTTCAAAACTTTGGCTGAAGGTCAGAAAGTCCAGTTCACTGTGACCCAGGGCAAGAAAGGCCCGCAGGCTGAGAACGTTACTCTGGTTTAAGCCCACGCCAGTGAATCATGCAGGAGGAGCCAAGGCCCCTCCTATTTTTTGCCCACAATTCTCCTCCCAAGTACCTGCCATAACCGCTTGCCTCGTACAATCCGCACCATGAGCCCACATCCACTTCCTGTTTGCAGGAGAGGTAGCAGAGACGCGCTGAGTAAACGCCAGATACGACAAAGCATCGCTGCGCGATGTAATGGGCAATTTCTAAAATGAATTGGTGTAATTCAAAGAGAGATTGGAGCGGGAAACGAGACTCGAACTCGCGACCCCGACCTTGGCAAGGTCGTGC
>CAMFLW010000066.1 GCA_945957575.1 uncultured Aeromonas sp.
CTTTTGAAAAAGTTACTTATTCGTGGGCGGTTACACAATTGGATTTACAGGCTCGGGAGCCTGCCCTTTTCTTGACGAGAAACGATTGTGTCAGATCCACGGCAAGGCAGGGCCCGATGCCCTGAGCCAGACTTGCAAGACCTACCCCAGAACCCAAACCCGGCTCGCCAACCAGCTCAAGAAATCGCTGGTTCTCTCATGTCCAGAGGTTTGTCGGCACCTGTTGCTGGATCCAATGGCAATGCAGACTGAGGAGACTCAGCTCAGACAGCCTCTCCCCTTTACCACGCCGCCATCCACTGCCATGGCAACCCTGCATAGTCTGAGCATCCACGTGCTGACAGCCACCGATCTCCCGGTCGAACTGCGCCTGTGGCTTATCGGACTGCTGCTGCATCGGGATGCAACCTCCTTGCCGCACGAAGCATTTCTCGAGCAGGTAGCGGTAATGGCCGAGCAGGGAACGCTCTACGCCATGTTCGAACAGCTGCCCTCCATGCCCACATTGCAGTGGTGGGGGCTGAGAACGATCACCCATCAGCTCCTTGCATATTCGCAGGGAAAGCGTGGCCGACAGACCATGCTGTTCTGCCTAGACAAAATAAATCAGGTACTAGAGGGCGTTTATGACGAGGGCAAGCTGGCATTGCTGCAACAAGCCTGGCGCCACAAGGTAGCCCCATTTCTGGCCACAAGGCCTCATATTCTCAACAACTACCTGCTCTATTACGTCTACAACAACAACTTTCCACTGCAGCAGACCACCCCGTTCCAGGCCTATCAGCTCCTGGTGATCGATTACTTCTTGCTGCGCAACTACCTGTGTCTGCTGGCCATGGACAAGGAGCTGGAAGAACAGGATGTCATCAATCTTTTCTACAGCTATCACACCATACGCCAGCACAACCGGAACTTTCTCAAGACCATAGAAGAGGGGCTCAGCACCTCCGGTTTTTCGTCCGATCTCACTCTGTACGCCTTGCTGAAACCCTGAAAAAAGAGACCGCCAGCATGTCGCTGGCGGTCTCTTTTTCCATCTTGGCGTTGATGTAGCGCGTCGTCCCTTATGTGAGCAGTGCCACCACATTCTGGCGCGATACATTGGCCTGAGCCAGCAAACCAGACATGGTGCCCATGAAACCGCCATCCTTTAGCTGTTCACTGAGCTTGCCCTGAAGTTGCTCAAGCTCCTGCTGCTTCATGTTCTGGCTGCGCGCCTTAACCCGATCGAGCTGCTTGACCATCCGCTGGCGGAACTGCTTCAGCTCCCGCACAGATTGTTCAATTTCCCCAAGCAATCTTCTCAGGCGCTGTTGTTCCTGTCGCAACTCCCCTTTGTCGATGCCTTCGCCCAACTGGGTCAATTGCCCCGGCTTTGCCTTGAACTGCACCGGAACAGGGTTTCCGGCCGGAATGCGAATGCCTTCCCCACTAAGCAGAACAGGCTCGTCCAGTTTACGTCGATGCAACTCCGGCACGCTTAACTCCAGCTTGCCCAACTCGTTGAGACGCGCCTGAATGTGCTCTTTGCGTAGTGCGCGATCCAGCCGGGTGACCACTTCCGATTCATTGGCCCCAGCAGGCAACATCACTTCAACTGCACTGCTGCTCTGCGGGAAAGAAAACACCAGGCGCTCTGCACCCGACTTGGGGGTGAGCAGGTCAAGCCGCTCTGACCCGTAGCTCACCCGACTGTCTCCTGCAGATGCCAGCAAACGTGGCTTCAATTCGGTAGTGAGGGGAGCTTGAGGTTGGGTCAGCTTCTCTTCCAACACTTTCAGGCGTGACACCAGCTCGCCGCTCGCCGCCCGATTCTGGCCCAACTGCTGTTCGAGGCGCTTCAATTCACCCCAAATCTGGCTCAACGCCTGTTCCCCCCCCTGAGCCTGAGCGATCCGCTGCTGGGCCGTCCCGATCAGCGCCCAGCGATCGAGCCGGACAATGTTGGGCTGGCGCTCAACTTTTTTTGCCGGTCGGGATGAGTCCTGAGCAGTCAAGCGTCCGTGCAGCCGGGGCTGCGCGGGCATCTCGGCCACGCCACCCAACCGGGTTTGTTGAATCTGCATCATGGCTCCCTGAACCTGAATTTATGGCATGTAGTTGAATAGGCTGAGTCCGTTCACCTTGGCAAATGCCTGTTGCTGAACTTGCAGAGCCATCAACACATGGGCCTGCTGGGTCACGGCGCTAGCATAGTCGAGGGACTCTATCTGATTACTCACTTCCTTGCTATAGACCCCCTTCTCGGCATGCCCCTCATCGACCTGATCAAGCAGGTTCATACGTGCACCGATGGAGCTCACCATCTGGCTGATATCATCCTGCAGCACCTTGCTGCGGTCCAGCATACTACGCGCCTGATCGGCGGCATCGGGGGCACCGCTCTCCATCGCAGCGACCATGGAATCCAGCTGTTTAAAGAAGTCTCCATTATCAATAAACAGCTTGTCCGCTGTCTGGTTGAGCCCCACGGTCACACCATTGGCAATGCTGACTTCGCGAACCAGACTATCGCCCTGGTACTTGTAACTGCCAAAATCAGGATCTGCCGGATCTGTGACCTTGACCAAGGCAGTCTGATCGACCTTGCTACCGGTAAACAGGCTGGAACCGCTCTCATTGCGGGCATTGGCAAGATCGAACAAACCATCTTTGATAATCGCCGCTTCGGCCGCCACGGCACGGCGATCATCTTCGGAAAGCGAGCCGTTCGCAGCAGTCTGGGCCAACTCACGCAACCGCATCAGCATGTTGGTCATCGACTCCAGCTGGATTTCGCCTTGAGAGAGCTGGCTTTTGGCATTGGCAATATTCTTCTGATACTGCTCCATCGCCACCTGCTCCTTCTTGAGGCCGAGCAGCCGCACACTTCCCACAGGATCATCGGAAGGCTGAAGGATTCGTTTGTTTGAGGAGATCTGGCGATCGAGGCGGGCATACTCGCCGAAACCGTGCTGCAGATTATCAAGCATGCTGAGCTGGATCTGGTTGGTACTGATGCGCATGGTCACTCCGTCAGAACATGTTCAGGATGGAATTGAAGAGCTGATCCGAGGTACTGATCACCTTGGCGTTGGCCTGATAGACCTTGGTGTATGCCATGATTTTAACCCCCTCTTCATCGGTGTTGACCCCGCTCACGCTACTCAGCTTGGTGGCCATCTGCTTCTCCATATTGGCATCTGCCTGCATGGTCGCCTTGGCCTGTCCGCTCTGCACCGCTATCCGGCCAAGCAGGGCTGTGTAAGCGTCATACTGACTCTCTTTGATAGTGATCATCTCATTCAAATTCCCGTTATCCCCCACCCCATGGCCTGGCTTGGCAAAAGCAAGATGATCACCGGTAAAACCATCGGCAATCTTCAGGGTGCCGGAAGGGTTGAGCGGGTCGTAACTGAACAGGGGTTTGCCCGGGTCGCCATTCAGGTCAATACCGCCAGCCTGCTTGGCATTGAAGTCGTCGGCCAGCTTCTTCGCCATCTGGTTGAGCTCGTCGCGCAGCGGACGCAGCACATTGGTGCGGTAATCCATCACACCGGCCAGAGTGCCGCCATGCAGAGCGGGCACTTCGAAGGTCTGTGGACCAAAACTGAGGCTGAGCTTGTCTCCGGCCAGCGAGAGCGTACTGCTGCTGCCGGACAGTACCAACGGTTGCCCCTGAGGCAGACTGATCGAGAACGAACCATCGCTCTGCCGGTTAACCCTCACCTCCATATAGGTTGAAAGCTCGCGCACGACTTGTTCACGGCTATCTTCCAGTGTGGATGTATTGACCCCTTTGGAGGCCTGCTCGCTGATCTGGGTATTCAGTTCGGCAACCTGCTTGAGATAGCTGTTGACCTGAGAAACCGTGCTGTTCAGCTGATCGTCGATCTGCTTCTCCTGGGTCAGCATACTCTCGTTGAGCTGACCAAAACGGTTCGCCAACGCACCTGCCGAGCTGACGATCTGGCTGCGTTGTGCCGGAGTTTCCGGGCTGTCGAGCGCAGCGCTGAGGGAGGCAAAGAAGCTGTCGAGCCCCTTGGTAATATTCATCGACTCGCTACCCAGCAACTGCTCAGTAGTGTTGATGTACTGGTAGAACGAGTAGGAGGAACCTGTCGCCGAACGGCTGCGCCAATGCTGGGAAATCAGATAATCATCCGTGATCCTGCGAACACCGGTTACCTCTACCCCCTGGCCATTATCCAGCCGACCGAAACCGGACAGGCTGCCCATCATGGCTTCCTGGCGACTGTAGCCGATGGTGTTGACGTTGGCGATATTCTGGGCGGTGACATTCAACGCGATTTGGGCCGCGTTAAGTCCGCTAAAACCGATATTGAGCAGCGACATCAGTCAACCTTCTTCATTTTTGCCGAGTTGAGAGGCTGGCTGAACGCAGCCAGGGTCTGCTGCTCTGAAGCGACCACCCCGTCCGGATTCTTTAATGACGGAGCCAGTTGGTTGACCATCTGCTCTCGCAGACCGATGCCACCACGCTTCACCATACTCATCGCCAACTGGCTGTCATACATATCGCGATAAAGGGATTGTCCCTTGATGATCTTGTCGTCCTCATCCTGCAGAGCATCCGTCGCCGAGCGCATATGTTTGAGCACGGTTTGCAGAAAACTGACTTCAAACTGACCAGCAGCCGCATCCAGCGCGGCACGCTGATCCGGGTTGCTTTTGATTTGCTGCAATTCATTGAGATCCTGATAAAAACCAGGATCCGAGCTAATTCTTGTCATGATAGTCCTTAGATAACCACCAGCTCACCCTCAAGGGCGCCAGCCTCATTGAGCGCTTGCAAGATGGCCATCACATCATCTGGGGTTGCCCCGAGTGAATTGACAGCCTTGACGATCACTTCCAAGGAGGTGCCATCTGGCCAGACAAACATGTTGTTACGTTCACGATCGACCTGGATCTTCGAGTTGGGGGTCGTGGTGGTCTGTCCGTTGGAGAAGGCATTGGGCTGGCTGACTGTCTGACTCTCGCCAATCGTCACCGTCAGACTGCCATGGCTGACGGCAGCCTTGTGAACCTTGACCCCCTGCCCCATCACCACAGTGCCGGTTCGACTGTTGAAGACCACTTTCGGCCGCTCCTGGCCCGGATCCACCTTGATATCTTCCAGCAAGGCCATAAACGCGATGCGCTGACTCTCATCCCTGGGTGCTGCAACCTGAATCCGCCCGGCACTCACCGCTCGGGCAACCGGTCCCAGCTGATGGTTGATAGCGCGCTCCACATTACGGGCTGTCTTGAAGTTGGGTTGATGCAGATTGAGGGTCACTTCCGGCTTTTCGGCAAAGTTGCTCACCACCTCTCGCTCAATGGTGGCGCCATTGGGGATAATCCCGGCTGTCGGTACGTTAATCGTGACTGACGAGCCGGATTGGCCTTCCGCCTTCACCCCGGCGACCACCAGATTGCCCTGCGCCACGGCATAGACTTCACCGTCGATACCACGCAGGGGGGTCAACAGCAACGAGCCGCCACGCAAGCTCTTGGCATCGCCAATGGAGGTCACGGTCACATCGAGCAACTGCCCTTTGCCAGCCAGGGCAGGTAATGTGGCCTGAACCGACACGGCTGCCACGTTCTTGAGCTTGGGATCGATATCATCCGGTAACTGCACGCCAAACTGCTTGAGCATATTGGCCATGGATTGACCGGTAAATTTGACCTGGCTCTTGTCACCAGTACCGGAGAGACCGACCACCAGACCATAACCCACCAGCTGGTTGGTTCTCAGCCCCTGCACATCGGCAATATCCAGCAAGGCTCGCTTGGCTGGTGCCGCCGCCTGACTAAACCAGGGCAGGCAGAGACAGAGCAGGGCGATAACCCATTTGTTCATGTAAGACCTCAAAACGGTGCGAAGGCGGAGCTGAAGAAGCGCCCCAGCCACCCCATCTGGTTGCTGTCGGCAAGCGCCCCACGCCCGGCATAAGTGATGCGGGCATCGGCAATGCGCTGGGACGAGATGCGGTTGCTCTGATCGATATCCTCAACCCGGACCATGCCGCCCAGACGGATGTACTCATCGCCCTGATTGAGGCGGATCCACTTCTCGCCCCGGATACCGAGCACGCCGTTGGGCATCACTTCCGCGACCGTCACGGTAATGGAGCCTGCCAGGGTATTCTGCTGGCTGGACGTCGCTCCGCCATCAAAATCCCGATCGGCGCTGAGGGTTGCCCCCCAATCGGGGCGCAGTTTACCGCCAATAGAGGGGGCTGGCACATTCATGCTGCTGTTTTTGCTCATGCTGGTATTGGCTTTCTTGCTCGACTGGGTGCGCTCTTCCAGCACCACGGTGAGAATGTCGCCAATACGGTAGGCACGCCGATCCTGAAACAGGGTCATCATGTAGTTGCCACGATAGAGGCCACCATCTTCGCCCTGCGCAGCCGCAGTCACCTTGGGACGGGATGGCGCCCATTGCTCGTCACCCGGCTCGGGCGCCTGCAGCTCATAGGTGGCACAGCCGCCCAGCAACAATACCAACCAGATATAACGCAGCATCGACTTCATCATTACAGTGCCTGAGTGACAAACTTGAGCATCTGGTCGGCGGAAGAGACCACCTTGGCATTCATCTCATAGGCCCGCTGGGTCGTGATCATATCGACCATCTCCTCGACCACGTTCACGTTAGAGCTCTCCAGCGTGAATTGCTTGACCGCCCCCATTGCCTCTTCGCCCGGCACCCCTTCAATCGCTTCACCGGACGCGCCGGTTGCACGGTAGAGGTTGCCACCGAGCGCTTCCAGACCGGCCGGGTTGGCGAAGTTGGTCAGGGTAATGCGACCCAGCTCGACGTTTTCTTGCTGGCCCGGCAAAGATGCGCTGACGGTACCATCGGTACCGATGGAGATCTTGGTGGCGTTATCGGGGATCTGGATCTGCGGTACCATGGGCAACCCATCCGCGTTAACCAGCAGCCCCTCGGCATTGCGATGCCATTGACCATTGCGGGTATAGGCCGTCTCGCCATCCGGGCGCTCGACCCCGAAGAATCCGGCACCGAC
This sequence comes from uncultured Aeromonas sp., assembly GCA_945957575.1. GTDB lineage: Bacteria > Pseudomonadota > Gammaproteobacteria > Enterobacterales > Aeromonadaceae > Aeromonas. Next base: position 7,023 of record CAMFLW010000066.1, read on the forward strand.
CACCGCCATATCCAGCTCCTGATTGGTATTCTGGAATTGGCCGGAGGTGAAGACCTTCTGGGTACCCACCACCCGCACACCATTACCCATCTGGATGCCGATAGGTGCCAGATTCTGCTGATCTTGCTGAGCACCCGGCTGGCGCTGTACCTGGTAGAAGAGATCTTCAAACGCCACCCGATCGCGCTTGAAGCCGACCGTATTCACGTTAGCCAGGTTGTTGGAGATACTGGACATCTTGGCATCTTGTGCCGACAGACCTGTTTTACTGACCCATAATGCTGCGTGCATTGTTATTTCACCTTGTTCATCAAGCCCAATCCATAAAGGAGTGACCAGATACCGGACATCAGCCCGATACCGTCAATCTCAACCCTGACCGGAAATCAGTTTGGCCCCTTGACGAGCCTGATCATCCGCCGCTTTCATCAACTTGACCTGCAGTTCGAAATTACGAGTCAATGACATGCTACTGACCAGCTCATCCACGGCATTGACGTTAGCCCCTTCCAAAAAACCGGATGCCAGTACCACCTGCTCGCTGCTTTCGGCATCGCCCCCCTGGCGCATCCGGAACAGGCCGTCGTGGCCTTTCACCAGCTCAGCCGGATCCGGATTGACCAGCTTCAGGCGGCCTACATCGAGTTGAGCGCCCCCCCCCGGAGGAGTGATGCTCAGGGTGCCATCCTTGCCAAAACTGAGATCCCGATAGGCAGGAAGTACCATTTCCCCACCATCGCCCAGCACGGGACGACCGTTGAGAGTCAACAGCCCGTCGGCATCGCTCTCCAGATTGCCGGCCCGGGTGTAGGCCTCTTTGCCATCTGCGGTCTGCACCGTGATAAAGCCTTCACCGCGAATGGCCACGTCCAGCTTGCGCCCGGTCTGCATCAGCGCGCCCGGCTTGAAGTCGGTGCCGGCCATCTCTTCGCGAGCCATGACCCGGCTTGGGTAACCATCACCGCTCAGGGCATAGGCCGACACCCGCTCGAAGTCAGCGCGAAAGCCGGCGGTGTTGACGTTGGCCAGGTTATTGGCCCGGATTTGCTGGGCCATCAGGGTATGTTGCGCCCCTGACATGGCGGTATAGATAAGCTTTTCCACGGGTTACCCTTAGAAGGAGTTGAAGAGAACCTGGGTCATCTTGTCAGCGGAACTGATGGTCTTGGCGTTGGCCTGATAGTTACGCTGGGAAGTCATCAGGCTAACCAGTTCACCGGTCAGATCCACGTTGGAGCTCTCGTAGGCCCCGGCAGTCAACTGACCCATGGTACCGGTTCCCGGCGCCCCCAGTACTGGCTGACCCGAGCTGAAAGATTGCTGCCAGGTGGTGTTGTTGGTCTGCAGCAGACCGTTTGGATTGGCGAAGTTCGCCATCACCACCTGCCCCTGCTTCAGGCTCTGGCCGTTGGTAAAGGTGGCAAAGACGCCGCCATCGGCATCCACCCGTACACCGGTCAAATCGCCCGCGGTATAGCCGTTGGACTGGTTGCGAGTCGCGTTGAAATCGGAGGCGTACTGACTGACTCGGCTCATATCCAGTTGCAGGGCAATTGGAGAGGCGCCCGCTGGTGCCAGCGCCAAATTGGCTGGAATGGTCGAAGCCCCCGTGTCCAGCTTGCCATCAGCGGTGAATTGCATCTTGGCCCCGCCAGCAGGGGTGATATCAGTGCCATTGAATGTGTAATGCACGGCCCACTCATTGGGTGCCGTTTTGACAAAATACTGGGTGACGGTGTGCTCAACCCCGAGCGAGTCATAGACCTTGCTGGATTGGGAGTAGCTGAAGCTGTCTGACTTGGCTGGATCGAAGGGGTGAAGAGCCGGATCGATCACGCTGGCATCCGCCTTCAGATTGGCGACGAACTCCAACTTGTCAGATGCCTTGGCAGGCAGGCTACCGGCTTTAACCTGAATGTCACCGATCACGCCGGATTGCAGCTCACCGGCGTCATTGGTGGTATAGCCCTGCAAACGGTTGCCATTAGCGGTCGTCAGGTAGTTGTTCGGGTCACGCTGGAACATGCCGGCTCTGGTGTAGGAGGTCTGGCCATTGCTGTCCTTGAGCACGAAGAAACCGCTGCCGGAGATGGCCAGATCCAGCCCGCGGCCGGTACGCATCACGTCGCCATTGCGGTCAAAGTTCTGGGAGATGTTGTTCATCTCGACCCCGCCCGCCTGACCGCCACCATAAATGGCAGCAAACTCGGCACGGCTGGACTTGAAGCCTGCGGTACTGGCGTTGGCCACGTTGTTGCTGATAACGCTCAATTCCTGGTTTACGGCGCGCAGGCCGCTCAATCCGATACTGAAAGACACAATTTCGCTCCTGTTTGATTACGCCGATTTGCCGAACTGAATGGCACTGAAGAGGGGGACGTCACCCACGCCAGCGACCTGCAACATGATCTCGCCAGTGCCGGGCAGGGTGACGCGATCCACCTTGCTGGCCACATAGTTTTTGGACGTGGTGGCAACCCCGTTGAGGGATGCCTTGACCTCGAAGCTGTACTCCCCGGCCGGCAGCTCCGGCAGTTCATAATCCAGCCCGCCAGCCTTGCTTTCACCCCAGCTCTTGGTCGCAACCAGGGTGCCATGCTCGTCATACACCTTGAGCTCGACCAGATCGGCGGCCCCCGCCAGCTCGACCTGACCGCGAATGGCTTTGTCATCGCTCTTGGTCAGGGTCTTGCTCGGTACCATCACCTCTTTGTCGATCAGATCGGTACTCTGCAGTACCTGCTGGGTATCCATCATGTTGATGGACTTCTGCTGCAGAAGCTTCAGGCTCTCGACCCCTTCCACCATGCTGAACTGGGCCAGCTGAGTGACATATTGGGCCCCATCCAGCGGGTTGGTGGGATCCTGGTTCTGGGTCTGGGCCACCATCATCTGCAGAAATTCATTGCGCAGCTGCATCCCGCTATTCTGGTTGGCTTGCGTTTCCTGAGCAGCACCGACGCCATTGCTGGCGATCTTGGGGTCAGCAACAGCCTGACCCGTACCACGCGCCGTATCCAGACTGCTTATCTGAGGCAGACTCATGGCTTAAGCTCCCTGACCAAGACGCAGCAAACCTTGCTGCATACTGTTGATCCGATTGATCACCTCCACCGAGGTTTCAAAACCGCGAGAGGCACTCATCATGTCGGCCATCTCTTCCACTACGTTGACATTGGAGTAGTAAACAAAGCCATCCTGATCGGCCATCGGGTTGGTCGGCTCCAGCCGTTTCTCGACCTGACGGTCCGACTGTACGATACCCGCCACTTGCACCGACGCAGCCCCGAGGCCATCGGCATCCTGAATCTTCTGATAGAGAGTGGAAAAAACCGGCTTGATGGCACGAAACGCAGCGTCTTCACTGGCGGCTGCGCTATCCACGTTCGCCAGGTTGGAGGCGACAGTATCCAGCCGCACGGTCTGGGCGCGCATGGCGCTGCCGGCGATGTCATAAATCTTGTTGAACGACATGGTTAACGGCCCTCGATCGCCTTGGCGATCCCGGTAATCTTCATATTGAGGAAAGTGAGACTGGTCTGAAAATCGGTGGCATTGTTGGCAAATTTGCCCTGCTCAACCCCCAATTCGGCGGTATTGCCATCCATGGAGACCTGATAAGGAATGCGATAGAGGGGGTGATGCATATCGTCACGCATGGCACCCTGGCTGATGGCCTGACTCTCCTCGCCCGCCGCAACTTGCTGCGCGACACGGCCCAGAATCGTCTTATAATCGACATCCCGAGCCAGATAGCCCGGTGTATCCACGTTGGCCAGATTTCCCGCCAGAATACGCGCCCGCTCCGCCCTGACTTCGAGGGCATAAGGGTGTACGCCAAGAGCGCTGTCAAATGAGATACTCATGCTTCATCCTTTATCGTTCACTCAGACCGGGGTTACCCTTATCAAGACTCATGCCAACCATGAAGATACCTAGTTTCAAGCGGTTACCATGCACCATCCGCTGCAAGCAGATGAGAAACGAGGAAGTGCGACTTCCCGTGTGGAAATGGAGTGGCATCCTCTGGCTACTGCTGAGCGCATTGGCTCACGGCGCACCGCAGGCGCAAAGCGCCATGCTTGAGCAGTTGCTTGAGCAGGATGCCCGCCAAAGTCTTGGTGACTACATAACCCAACAGGGATGGCCTGCAACCTCAGGAGAGTTTCGGGTCTGGCTTGCCCCTTCCGCCGACCACCTTCCTCCCTGCCCCTCGCATTCACTCTCGCTACAAGCAGGTGGCCAGTATCGGCAACCCTGGGGACGACGCCCCTATCTCATCGAATGCACCGATCCCGTCTGGCAGGTGCGCGGGCGAGTCGAGGTCTCGTTACTGTTGCCGGTCTGGGTTGCCGCACGAGACATCGCAAAAGGTCAGGCCATCAGCGCCAGCGATCTGGTGGAGAAAGAGTTGGATGTCAGCCGCATACAACGCGGGTTTACCCCGAGCAATCACTCCCTGCTGGGCCATAAAAGCAATCGGCATCTGAGAAGCGGGCAGCTCATCGGTGAGCTGGACTTACAAAAGAGTTGGGCGGTCAAACAGGGGGAAGGAGTACTGATCCGCGCAGGGAAAGGTGAATTCTCCGCCACAACCAGAGGAGAGGCTCTCGAAAATGGCGAGATAGGCGATGGGATCAGAGTGAAAAATCTTAGCTCTGGCAAGCAAATACAGGCATGGGTGACTGATACCGGGGAAGTTGAAACCCGTTTTTGAACCAAGATCGCAATTTGATTCAAGTTCGACAAGCCTTGGGTCGCTTGTCATAGACAGACCATCAGGAATTTACGTTATGAAAATTACCCGTACTGACTCGCTCTATATTCAGAACCAGCCTGGCCGCAAACCGGATGTCACGACCAAGCCGGAAACCAAATCCGCACAGTCACCCGATGCACGGATCAGCAGCACAGCACAGTCAGTAGCCAATGCCCGCAGCCAGTTGGCCACCACATCCGACGTCGACATGGACAAGGTCAACGAGATCCGCAAAGCCATCAGTGAAGGCAAGCTGGAGATCGATCTGGATGCGCTGGGTCAGGCCATTCTGGATATGCATCGCCGATGAACGTGGATACCAAGGCCACCGTCAAGGCATTGATCCTCGGGATCCAGCAGGATTACGGCCACTACACTGAACTCACCGCCCTGTTGCTTCGCCAGCATGCACTGCTGGCAAGCCATGATGTCGATGGTCTGCAAGTCCATAACGATCAGCAGACGGAGCTGATGGCCAAAGTGACCCAACAGGCAAAATTGCGTTGCCAGCAGTTGCAGACATTGGGCCTCAAACCCGATGAGAAGGGGATGGCCATTCTGATAGCCAAGCTGCCACTTCCCCTGCGCACCACGGTAGCCAATCAATGGCAACAGCTTGAACAGCTGCTGCACCAGTGTCTGCGCCAGAATGACCTCAACGGCCGCCTGCTGGCTGGCCAGATGGAGACGATTCATTCGCTGTTGGGACAAGATTCAGGTTATCGCGACCCGGACAGCATCACGGATTAACCCTCCTCCTTACTCTTTGCGAGTCAGGTGACGCAAACTCGCCAGCTCATCCAGCTGTAGCTGACCCAGCCTCTCCTGCTGCTGGCGAGCAACATCATCACGCCTTGCCAACAATAGCTCCAGCCCCTTGACCCGTCCGAACTGCCGGACCAGCTCCCCTTCGTGGCGCTCCAGATCCAGTCTGGCCAACGTCGATTGCTGCACCTGATGGGAGAGCAAACGGCGCAACTGACTATCCATCTGTTGCTTGTTTTGCCATAGCAAAGGGTGAAACTTGTCGGAACCTGGCCGCAGCGAGGAGATCACTTCCTGCAATTTGTGTGCTCGCTGCTCTTCCCGCAACGCCAGCTCCCGCAAGCGCTGACGCTCAGCGCCAAGATTTTCAAGCTCTTCCTGTTGCAACCCCAGATAAGACTTCAGCATAACGAATCCTTACCCCTGCCCCAGCACCTGCTTGAGACCGACCATTACCTGTTCAAAAGCCATCTCTTCCTGCAGGCCTTGCTGCAGAAATGCCGCAATCCCCGGATAACGCTGAACGGCTTCATCCATCTGCGGATCCGCCCCGGGTTGATAACCGCCCAGTGGCAGCAGCTCACGCACCTGCTGATAGCGCCCCCATAGCTGACGCAAGGTTACCGCCAGCTTCTGCCATTCGGCAGGCACGACTTGTGGCATGACCCGACTCACCGAGGCACCAATATCGATGGCAGGGTAGTGCCCCTCTTCCGCAAGACGACGGGTCAGCACGATATGACCATCGAGAATGGCGCGGGCCGAGTCGACCACCGGATCTTGCTGGTCATCCCCTTCCGCCAGCACGGTATAGAAAGCACTCAGACTACCATCCGGGTGTGTGCCGTTGCCGGCTCGCTCCACCAGCTGGGTCAGCATGCTGAATACCGAGGGTGGATAGCCCCTGGTGGCAGGAGGCTCACCGATAGCCAATGCAATTTCACGCTGTGCCTGGGCATAGCGGGTCAGTGAATCCATCAGCAGCAACACATCCTGCCCCTGCTCACGGAAATACTCGGCAATCCGGTGGCATAGCTGGGCCGCTCGCAGCCGCATCAGCGGAGATTGATCCGCGGGCGCCGCAATGACCACAGCACGAGCCAGACCTTCGGACCCCAGACTGTGCTCGATGAATTCACGCACCTCACGGCCCCGCTCACCAATCAGTCCCACCACCACAATCTGGGCTGCGGTATTACGGGTCATCATACCGAGCAACATACTCTTGCCGACCCCTGAGCCGGCAAACAGCCCCAAACGCTGGCCCTTGCCGACAGTCAGCAGGCCGTTGATGGCGCGGATACCGACATCCAGCGGTTCACGTACCGGGGTTCGCGATAGCGGATTAGGGGGAAGAGCAAACAGGGGAACACTGTCGCCAACGTCGGGTAACGGCTGTCCGTCGAGGGGTTGCAGCAGTCCATCGAGTACCCGCCCTAGCAGATGACTACCAAGCCGAACGGTTTCCTCTCCATCGATCGGTTCGACCTGAGCCCCCGCGAAGAGGCCACTCATCGGCTGCAGCGGCATCAGGTAAGAGATATCCCGGTTAAAACCGACCACCTCGGCCAACAGAGGGGCTCCACTTGCCGTGCTGACACGACAACGCTGTCCCATCACCAGTTGGCAGCCGACCACTTCCAGAGTCAGGCCGGTCACTCGCACCAACCTGCCAAAGCGACGAAACCCGGGCAGCTCATCCAGATTGTCCAGCGCACTGGTCAGTGCCTGCTGCAAGGCCTCATGCATCTTGCGGCACGTCCAGCGAGCTGTTGAGCTGTTCGATACAAGTTGCCAGGCGGGAGCTGGTGCTCACCTCAACGACGGCCGCACGGGTTTCGATACGTGCATCGCCTACCCCGAGTGCTGCGTCGACTTGCAATGGCCACCCTTCGCAACGGGTGACCCCTTGTTCGGCCAGGCGCAGACGATCTCCCTCATTGAGATAGATGACCAGCTCTTCCGAAGCAGCTGGCAGAGTCGCCAGCGCCTGCTCCACCTGATTGAGTACCTGCTGGGGATTGAGGGTAAATTCGGCCTGGATAACCCGCTTGGCTACCTGGGCCACCAGCTGGGCAATCAGCGCTTTCTGCTCCTGCATCTTTACCCGGGTCAGGGATTCCCACTGCTCCTGCAGCTTGGCAAAGGGCACCATGGCCTGATCGAAAGAGGCGCGCCCCTCCGCCAAACCCTGAGCAAAGCCGCGAGTTTGTCCCTGCTGCAGCCCCTTGGCCTCCCCCTCCACCAGACCGCTGGTCAGTCCCTGCTGATATCCGGATTGATACCCTTCATCGTGACCTTGCTCCAGCCCCTGCTGATAACCGAACTCGAACTGCTCCTGCTGACTCTGAGCCTCTTCCCCGCTCTGTCCCAAGGCCGGGAAGCGGTAGAGCCGGGTCGGGCCGGGCATCAACTTGCGCACATAGTGACTCATCAATGTCCCCTGTTAGCTGACCGTCGGTTCTTCGAACAGCTGGAACTCGATCTCGCCCTGCTCCACCAACTCGCGGACCAACTGCATGACCTCTTCCCTTGCTTGCTCAACCTTGCGCAAAGAGACGCTGCCCTGATTCAGGATCTGATCGTCCAGCGCCTGAGCCATCCGCTTCGGCATGGCACCGAGCACCACCTTGCGGAAGCTGGTTTCGGTGTTCTTGAGAGCCAGTGCCAACAGCTCGCTCGGGATCTCCTGCACCAGACGCTGCAGGGTTTCGTCGCTCTGACGGCGCAACGCCATGAAATCGAACATGTTCTTCTCGATCTCCAGCGCCATGTCACCATCGTGTTCGCGCAACAGGGAGAGCATCTGCTCCTTGTCACCCTGATAACGGTTGAGGATATCGGCTACCTGCCGCACCCCGTTTACCTTGGCACCGGATTGATCCGCCACGTAGGTGAGGCAGCGGTCCAGCGTCAGCCTGAGCTCGCCCAGCACATGTTCACTGACACTGCTGAGACTGGCGACGCGCACCAGCAGATCGTCATGCACCGAGCCGGGCAAGGCATCGAGCACGGCTGATGCAGTCTGGGGCGGCAGGAACGCCAGCAGCACAGCCTGCATCTGGGGATGTTCGTTGCGGAAGAAACGGGCCAGTACATCGGCAGGCACCCACTGCAGACGCTGGATATCCTGACTCATCACATCACCGTAAAGGCTGTCGAGCAGGCTGCGGGAGAGCCGTTGTCCCAGAGCAAGGTCGAGCGTCTGTTCCAGATACTCCCGTGAAGCGCTGCCAATTCCGCTCTGCTCACGGTAGTGGTTGAAGAACTGCTGCAACGTCCACTTGGCCTCCATCGAGCTGACGCCAGAGAGAGAGGCCATTTTGGAAATCAAACGCTGCACTTCGTCACGGGAGAGCTTTTGCATTACCTTGGCAGCAGACTCGGTCCCCATGCTCAGCAACAAGATGGCGGCCTTCTCAAGGTTGTCGATATCAATATCAACGGCACTCTGATTCAAGTTAACGCTGTTCATTGCCACTCACCCATGCTCTGACAACCTCCGCCACTCGGGCGGTATCTTTTTCAACCAGCAACTGCAAATGCTTGAGCTGAACCTCCAGCTCGGATCCCGGTTCCGGCAACGACTCCATATCGAGTGATGAGAATTGGGGCTCCATCTTGTTGTCAGTACGGATCAGACTATTTGAAAGTGCAGAAGTCAGCTGGGGATCATCGTCATCCCTGCGCATGGACAATCCGACGGTGGGCTCCAGACCTTCCTCAGTCTCACTCATTTCCATATCCGGCTGCTGCTGGGTACGAACCAGATGTTTCACCAACGGACGAATGCCGAAGAAGACCAGCGTCAGGCCAAGCAAACCACCGACCAGATAACGCAAGGAGTCTTGCCAGTAGGGGGTTTCCCACCAGCTGGATTCCGGGGCTACCACGGGTACCGCACCATTGAAATCGAAGGCCTGCAGACTGATCTGATCGCCACGCGCCTCGTCGAAACCGACTGCACGCTCTACCATCTGACGGATCTGTTCCAGTTGCTCGGCACTCCAGCCACCTTTCGGCGCGATCTGCTGATTAAGCAGAATAGATACGTTAATTCGCTCCAGACGTCCCTGCTGGTAGCGGGTGTGCACTATGGTACGACTGTTTTCGTACTGTTTACTCACTTCCTGACGCTCGGTGCGAGTGTCGTTCTGTTGTGCAGCGGTATTGGCATTGCCTGTGTCAGCACCCGCCTTTTCATCTTTTGCTGCCGTTTCAGGCGGACGGTTGGATAACGCCCCCGGGATCCCCATCGCCAGCGCATCGATGGTCTTGTCTGACTTATTGGACTCGCGAGTCACCACACCTTGCGGATCGAGCTGCTGCTGGGTCTCTTCGACCGCGTTGAAGTTAACGTCTGCCGCAATCTGCACCTTGAAATTGGTACTGCCCAGCATGGGATAGAGCATGTCATTGGCACGCTGACGGATGTACTGTTCCAGCTTGCGCACATACTCCATCTGCTGAACGCTCTGCTTGCCAAAACCGATCTTGTCCCCCAACTCTGCACTGAGCAGCTGGCCGGATTGGTCAACCACTGTGACGGCGCTGGGTTTCATTCCGGAGATACTACCCGCCACCAGATTGGCAATTGCTTCAACCTGACCCGCTTCGATGGATTGGCCCGGTTGCATATCGAGCATTACCGATGCACTCGGTTTCTCCTCATCACGCCCCACGAACAGCGTGCGTTTTGGAATCGCCAGATGAACGCGGGCACTGCGCACGGCATCTAGCTGTGATCTCTCTGTAGGTTGTTCACTCGGGGCATTCCCGGAGAATTGG
>CAMFLW010000067.1 GCA_945957575.1 uncultured Aeromonas sp.
CCCGTCGAGCAGGGTTGAAACGTCCATCACCACTCCTGTTTATTTATACAGGCGGCGATTATACGGCCATGTGAAGGGAATGGCTAACCTGTTGCGTTAGCGAAGAGAGGTCTGGTCGCTGTATTGGTGAGTCAAGGGGTGGCACAACGCGTCATGGATATACCATAGGTTGCGGGAGTGGATGGTGCGCTTCCATGGCGTGGCGACTCGCTATCTGAGGAGTTATTCCGGTTGGCGCAGGATGCCGGCGTGTTATGGGAAGGGGGATATCAACGGGGTTTGCATGAGGCGTTGGGGCACCCATGCAACACATAATTGGGACATTGCTTAAAAAATATGGGGAGTACCATTTCGCCAGCAAACCTATCGCGAAATTAAACTCCCCGGCCTACTACCCGGCACGACCCAAACTAACATGCGTCTGGATGGATGCTGTGATTTTCAAATCAATAAAAGCATTTGATTTTTATGTGTTTGTATCCACCGTGGGTAATAAAAACCATCATTCAATATTTTGGATCTGTTCGCGCATCTGCTCGATGAGGACCTTCAGCTCGACCGCGGACTGGGTCACCTCGGCATTGATCGACTTGGAGCCGAGCGTGTTCGACTCGCGGTTGAACTCCTGCATCATGAAGTCGAGACGACGACCACAGGCGCCACCCTTCTTCATGATCTTGTTGGTCTCGCTGATGTGCATCTCCAGACGATCCAGCTCTTCGGCCACGTCGATCTTCTGGGCCAGCAGCACGATCTCCTGCTCGATGCGGGCCGGATCCAGCTCGACCTTGGCTTCGGCCAGCCGGTCGGTGAGCTTCTGGCGCTGCCACTCGATGATCTGCGGTAGGTGGACGCGCACCTTCTTCACTTCCACCTGAATACCGGCCAGACGCTGTTCGATCAGCGCCTTGAGGTTGGCCCCTTCGCTAGCGCGGGAGGCGAGGAAATCTTCCATGGTCAGGTCGAAACCGCCGAGCAGCTCGGTGGCAACCGCGTCCATGTCCTGCTCGGCAGCAGCCATGACGCCCGGCCAGCGCAGTACATCGACCGGATTGAGCTGGCCCTGACCCGCCTCTTTCATCACCCAGCTGGCGCTGTCGATGATCAGCTTGGCCAGCTCTTCATTGATGTGCAGCTGGCTGGCTGCGGCCTGAGCGGCCTCGAAGCGCAGGTTGCACTCCACCTTGCCGCGCTGCAGTTTGGCGCGAAAACGCTCACGCAGTACCGGCTCCAGGCTGCGCAGTTGCTCCGGCAGGCGAATGTAGGTCTCCAGATAACGCTGGTTGACCGAACGAATTTCCCAAACGGCTGTGCCCCAGTCGCCCTTGAGTTCCTTGCGGGCGTAGGCGGTCATGCTGTGAATCATTGATTGTTCCGGGCTTGATGAAGTGTGCGGCCAGTATACTCAGCCCGGCCCTGCTCGTCAGCCGATGCCGTGGTTTTAGCGGCTGATATTTGGGGCGGGATCACTTATAATCCCCCGCCAATTTGAGCCAGCCCAGAGGTCCGTTCCATGTCACGTCCAAGCGATCGCAGTGCCGCGCAACTTCGCCCGGTTACCATTACCCGCAATTTCACCAAACATGCAGAAGGCTCAGTGCTGGTGGAGTTCGGTAACACTCGCGTGCTCTGCACCGCCAGCGTTGACACCAGCGTGCCGCGCTTCCTGAAAGGGAAGAACCAGGGCTGGGTGACTGCCGAATACGGCATGCTGCCGCGCTCCACCCACTCCCGGATGAACCGTGAAGCGGCCTCCGGCAAGCAGAGTGGCCGCACTCTGGAGATCTCCCGTCTGATCGCCCGCTCCCTGCGCGCGGCGGTAGACCTGACTGCGCTGGGCGAGCACTCCATCACAGTTGACTGTGACGTGCTGCAGGCCGATGGCGGCACCCGCACCGCCGCCATTACCGGTGCCTGCGTGGCGCTGGTGGATGCGCTGAACTGGATGGTCGAGAAGGGCATGCTCAAGCAGAGCCCGCTCAAGCAGATGATCGCCGCCGTCTCCGTCGGCATGTATCAGGGCGAAGCCATCTGCGATCTGGAGTACATCGAAGACTCCGCCGCCGAGACCGACATGAACGTGGTGATGACCGAAGATGGTCGCATCATCGAGGTGCAGGGCACCGCGGAGGCCGAGCCCTTCACCCACGAGGAGCTGCTGGCGATGCTGGCGCTCGCCAAGGGCGGCATCGCCGACATCATTGCGCTGCAGAAGCAGTCACTTTCCTGATACCAGGACCTGTTGATGTTTCGGCACAAGTCGCGTTGCAGTGTCAAAGGATGCCAGGCTAGGCGCAGGATGTCGCCAATGGTTATTCCCTTGGCAAGTCCTGCAACAACGCATGGCATCCTTTGCCACGCAACCCGTAGGGACGGGTCTGTTTTTGTGCATAACGTCGTTATTCGATGCCTCGTTTGGATTACCAAACTTCGCATCTCATGCCTAGTTCTGCGCAAAAACCGACTCCGTCGCGGCTGTGACGAAGCGTCAACAGATCCTGCAAACGCGGCATTGACCGCGTTTTTTTATACCTTCACACAAGTAAACGACAAGCCAAGCAAGGAGCCAGAATGAAAGCCTACCAGCGTCAATTTATCGAGTTCGCCCTGGAGAAACAGGTCCTCAAATTCGGTGAATTTACCCTGAAATCCGGTCGTAAAAGCCCCTACTTCTTCAACGCCGGTCTGTTCAACAGCGGCCGCGATCTGGCCCGTCTCGGCCGCTTCTATGCCGCCGCGCTGATGGATGCCGGCATCGAGTTCGATGTGCTGTTTGGCCCGGCCTACAAGGGGATCCCCATCGCTTCCGCCACCGCCGTGCAGCTGGTGGAGCAGCACGATGTGGATGTGCCCTGGTGTTTCAACCGCAAGGAGGCCAAGGATCACGGCGAGGGCGGCAATCTGGTGGGCAGTCCTCTCAAGGGGCGCATCATGCTGGTGGATGACGTCATCACCGCCGGTACCGCCATCCGCGAATCCATGGATCTGATCCAGGCCAACGGCGCCTCGCTGGCCGGCGTGCTGATCGCGCTGGACCGTCAGGAGAAGGGCAAGGGCGAGCTCTCCGCCATTCAGGAGGTGGAGCGTGACTACGGCGCTCACATCATCGCCATCATCCAGATGAGCGACCTGATTGCCTATCTGGAAGAGAAGCAGGCCGAGCAGCCGGAGTTGGCGGCACAGCTTGTTGCAATGAAGGCTTATCGCGCCCAGTACGGTATCTGAGCTCCGCTCACACCGCGCAATAGTTGAATGCGGCGCCCGTTTGCTCTCTGGCAGCAAACGGGCGCCGTTTTTTTCATCTTCAAAAAGTGGATCATGTGGCTTGAGCTTTCCCTTACAGTAAAGGTTAGGGTTTGTCGGTCGGCGTTTTGTGGTGCCGACGGGTTCCGGGGAGGAACAACATGACCACTCACCTTCAATCACCCATTCATCTGCAGTTGCCGCTCAGCGGCATGAGCTGCGCCAACTGCGCAGGCCGCATCGCGACCAGCCTCAACAAACTCGACGGGGTATCGGCCACCGTCAACTTCGCGCTGGAGCAGGCGGCCATCGAGCTGGCCAGCCCTGACCGCCTGCCGGCGGTGCTCGAAAGCATCAAGAGTCAGGGTTACGACTACGGCAGCGAGACCTTTTTGTTTCAAATTACCGGTATGACTTGTGCCGGTTGTTCGGCTCGACTGAACAAAATGCTGGCGGCGCTGCCCGGCGTTATCTCGGCCGAGGTCAACTTCTCCATCGAACAGGCCCGGATCGTGCTGGTCCCCGGGATGCAGACGCCAGCCGCTTTGCGCGAGCAGGTCGAGGCGCTCGGCTTTGGAGCCCAGCTGGCACAAGGCTCGGCCAGCGGCCGCCGCCAACAGTTGCTGGAGCGGGAAGCGCAGGAAGCCGCCACAGCCCGTCAGGCACAAACCCGGGTCATCGTCTCGGCTTTGCTCACCCTACCGCTGCTGGTAGGGATGCTGGCCATGGCCGGACTGTTCCCCTGGCATCTGCCCGCCTGGCTGGAGCTGCTGCTCGCCACACCGGTGCAGTTCTGGATCGGGGCCCGTTTCTATCGCGGCGCCTGGCTCGCCATCAAGAACCGCGCAGCCAATATGGATGTGCTGGTGGCTACCGGCACCAGCGCCGCCTACTTCTACAGTCTCTATCTGTTGTTGACGCTGGGGATGGCTGCCAGCGGCAAGCTCTATTTCGAGGCGAGCGCCATCATCATTACTCTGATTTCGTTGGGGAAACTGCTGGAAGCTCGGGCCAGACGCAGCACCCAGTCCGCCATTCGCGAACTGATGGCGCTGCGGCCGGAAACCGCCACCGTCTGGCGTGGCGAGAGCTGGCAGAGCGTCGCCATCGACGAGGTGCTGCGCGGCGATCGGCTGCGGGTGCTGGTGGGTGAGCGGGTGCCGGTGGACGGCAAAATCGTGAGCGGCGCCAGCGAGCTGGATGAGTCGATCCTCACCGGCGAGAGCCTGCCGGTGCCGCGCAGTGTGGGCGACAAGGTGCTGGGCGGAGCCATCAACCGCTCCGGCGTTCTGGAGATCGAAGCCACTACCGTGGGGGAGGACTCCAGTCTCAGCAAGATTATCGCACTGGTGGAGAGTGCCCAGATGGGCAAGGCGCCGCTGCAACAGTTGGTGGACAAGGTCTCCGCCGTGTTCGTACCGGTGGTGATGGCCATCGCCCTGTTCACCCTGCTGGTGTGGTACGCCATCAGCAACGACTTCGGTCAGGCCCTGCTGGCAGCGGTGGCGGTGCTGGTGATCGCCTGTCCCTGTGCGCTGGGGCTGGCGACCCCGGCGGCCATCGTCACCGGTACCGGAGTCGCGGCGCGCCACGGCATTCTGATCAAGGATGTGGATACCCTGCAGAAGGCCCACGCCATCAAGGCGCTGATCTTCGACAAGACCGGCACGCTCACTCAGGGCAAGCCGGTGCTGGCCAGCTGGAGCGGCAACGATGAGCAGCTGTGCCTGGCCGCCGCCCTGCAGCAGGCGAGCGAACACCCGCTGGCGCGGGCCATGCGCGAGGCGGTCGGCAACGATGCGACACTACCCCAGCCGGAGGTGGTCGAGGTGCGGGTCGGCGCCGGCATAGTCGGTCAGGTGGCGGGCCACAGGGTCGCTATCGGCAATGGCTCTTTGCTGGCCCAGCTCGGCATTGTAGTTCCACAACAGGTTGAACAGGCCGCCGACGGCGCGACCCGGGTTTGGGTTGCCATCGACGGTGCTGTGGTTGGCATAGCGGCTTTGGCCGATACCCTGCGTCCCGAGAGTCTGCAAGCTATCGCCACCCTGCGCCAGCGCGGCATCGCCAGCTGGCTGGTGAGTGGCGATGCGCCGGCGCCGGTGGCCCATATCGCCGCCAAGCTGGGGCTGGACGGGGCCTTCGACTCCGTACTGCCAGCCGGCAAGGTGGAGAAGGTCGCGGCGCTGCGGGCGCAAACCCGCGGGCTGGTGGCAATGGTGGGGGACGGGGTGAACGACGCCCCCGCGCTGGCGGCGGCGGATGTCGGTATCGCCATGGGCTCCGGTTCCGATGTGGCGATGGAGACAGCTTCCATTACCCTGATGCGATCTGACCCGCGGTTGGTGGCCGATGCCATCGATATCTCGGCGGCGACCTGGCGCACCATCCAGCAGAATCTGTTCTGGGCCTTTGTGTTCAATATCATCGGCATTCCGCTGGCGGCACTGGGTTACCTCAGCCCCGAGCTGGCGGGGGCGGCCATGGCCCTGAGCAGCATCACAGTTTTGAGCAATTCCCTGTTACTGAAACGCTGGCAGCCGCGGGCAATGGCCCAGGTCAGCCACCATGTCAGCACTGAATCGAACCGTTAAGGAGTCATCCATGAACATCAGCAAGGTAGCCAAGGCCACGGGACTGACCGCCAAAACTATCCGTTACTACGAGAGCATCGGCCTCATCTCGGCGCCGGTGCGCAGCGACAACGGTTACCGCAGCTACACCGAATCGGCCCTGCGCGAGCTGCGTTTCGTAAAGCGGGCACGGGAGACCGGCTTCAATCTGGAGGAGTGTCAGGAGCTGCTGGCACTCTATCGGGATGAGCACAGAACCAGCGCCCAGGTGAAGAAGCTGGCGCAGGAGAAGATCGTTGATCTACGGGCTCGTATCGCCGGGCTGCAGGCCATGCTCAGCTCGCTGGAGGGGCTGGTATGTTGCTGCCACGGGGATGAGAATCCCGAGTGCCCGATCCTCGACGAGCTGGAGAGGGGGTGAGCAAGAACTCACTGGCCTGCACAGGATAAGGCATCAGTGATTGATTAACCTCTTAATAAGCGGTGCTTTATTGTTGCTGGTCAGGGGGTGGTGGTAGACTGCTCGGCTCTTGTACAGGAGTACTCAGTTGACCCAGAGTGTGACACGCCAGGTCAGGCAGGCCATCATGGTCCAGCTCTATACCCATGCATCATTCAGTCTGCCCTGTTTGGGCGTGATGGCATTTGGCTGGAGTCTGCTGTTTCACGACTATCTGCCCGCCACCGAGGCGTTCGGTTGGCTGGCAGGCACCTTCCTGTGGCTGCTTTGCCGAGGTTGGCATTTGCGCTGGCGGCAATCCCGCCTGCACCAGACGCCGTTGCCGGTGCTGGAGCGGGAACTCTTTATCGGCGCCACCATCACCTCCATCATCTGGGCGCTCGGGGTGCTGCTCTACATGGACAGGTTGCCCGATACCTACCGGGCCGCCATGATGATGCTCGCCAGCCTGATCCTCACCAGCTGTGCCATCATGCTGTTTGGCAGCCGCCGTACCCTCTATGGTTCCGCCCTGCCGCTGGGTATGGCGATGCTGTTCGAACTGGGCAATGGCAACGAGCAGGAGCGGATCGTCTCCTGCATGCTGGCCGGCTATCTGTTTGTCTTTCTGCCGACTCTGCTGCGGCGGATGCGGCGGGAGCAGATCGCCTCGCTCCACCACCGTTTCTCCAACGCCGAACTGGTGGCCGAACTGAAAGCGGTCTCCGAACATCTGCGCCTTACCTCCCGCCTCGACGGCCTGACCGGTATCGCCAACCGTGCCCACCTCGACGACTCTCTGGAGCGGGCCTGGCGCCGCTGTCACCGTGCCCGGGCACCGCTGTCGCTGGTGCTGGTGGATGTGGATTACTTCAAGCAGTTCAACGATCTCTATGGTCACCAGCTGGGGGATGACTGTCTGCAACAGGTGGCGGGCTTGCTGGCCGAGGTGGAGCGGCGCGAGGACGATCTGGCGGCCCGTTACGGCGGTGAGGAGTTCGCCCTGCTGCTACCCTGTACCGGCATGCAGGGGGCGCTGCAGGTGGCGGATAATGTGCGGCAATCCCTCAAGGAGCTGGCCATCCCGCATCAGAAGTCATTGGTCTCCGGTCGGGTCACATGTAGTTTTGGTGTTGCCACTCTGATACCGGATAACAGCATGAAAATCGCCGATTTGATCCAAAAAGCGGATGCGGCCCTCTATCAGGCCAAGCATAATGGGCGGGATCGAATCGAAGTAGCCTTGATGGGTAAGGTTGCCTGAGTTAAACGTGACAGATTAAAGAGGTTGTCTATGCAATGTCATCGTATCGAAGAGCTGCTGGAGTTGTTGCAGCCTGCCTGGATCAAGGAACAGGATCTCAGCCTGGTGCAGTTTGTTGCCAAACTGGCCCAAGAAGCGGGATTTGAAGGGCCTCTGTCCGAGCTGACCGACGACATGCTGATCTACCACCTCAAGATGCGGGAATCCGACAAGCAGGCGATGATCCCCGGTCTGGCCAAGGATCATGTGCCCGATTTCAAAGAGGCACTGCTCAAGGCGCGCGGAATCAAGTGAATCTTTAGCGGAAGCGCATCACCGCAAGGTGATGCGCTTTTTTGTTGCCGAAATTTGCGATCCAACCCCAATATTAGATACATCTAATCCACACAATTAGCAGGTTGTTTAAGATATAATCCGCTCCATAACAAATAAGGGAGCGATGTCTTGCAATGGCCGATCACGACAAAATCGATATCAAGGACGTCACCGACAAGGGCGTAACCGGGACCTTCAACCCCAATACGTTCAAAGCCAGCGACGACAGGTTCAACCCGGGCAACCGCATCTATGTGCGGGCCCAGAAAGGCTATTGGCAGCGGGTGCGCAAGGCCATGGGCTGGTTTTTTGTGGCGCTGTTCGTGCTGTTGCCCTGGTTGCGCTACGAGGGGCGCCAGGCGGTGCTGTTCGACCTCGGTCACCAGCAGTTCCATGTCTTTGGTGCCACCATCTGGCCGCAGGATCTGACCCTGCTCGCCTGGCTCTTCATGATTGCCGCCTTTGCCCTCTTCTTTGTCACCACCTTCCTCGGTCGGGTCTGGTGCGGCTATCTCTGCCCGCAGACGGTCTGGACCTTCATGTTCATCTGGTTTGAAGAGAAGCTGGAAGGGCCCGCCAACAAGCGGCGCAAGCTGGACGAGGCGCCCTGGAGCGGCGAGAAGCTGGCTCGCAAGGGGGCCAAGCATCTGGCCTGGCTGGCAATCTCGCTGGTGACCGGCCTGACCTTTGTCGCCTACTTCCAGGATGTGATTAAGTTGGTGCCGGATTTCTTCACCCTGCAGGCGGGGGGCTGGGTATTCTTCTGGGTCAGTTTCTTTACCATCATCACCTACGGCAATGCGGGCTGGATGCGCGCCATCATGTGCATCCACATGTGCCCCTATGCCCGCTTCCAGTCCGCCATGTTCGACAAGGACACCTTCATCGTTGGCTATGACACCAAGCGCGGCGAAACCCGTGGAGCCCGTTCCCGCAAGGCGGATCCCAAGGCGCTGGGGCTGGGTGACTGTATCGACTGCGATCTGTGTGTGCAGGTCTGCCCGACCGGCATCGATATCCGCGACGGCCTGCAGTACGAGTGCATCAACTGTGGCGCCTGCGTCGATGCCTGCGACCAGACTATGGAGCGGATGGGTTATCCGAAAGGGCTCATCAGCTACACCACAGAGCACAAGCTGGCCAACGACTCCACTCAGGTAGCACGGCCCAAGCTGATTGGCTACGGGCTGGTGATGGCGGTGATGCTGGGGGTATTTGTCTACAACGCTATGTCCATCATGCCGATGGGACTCGATATCCTGCGGGATCGCAACCAGCTGTTCCGCGAGAATAGCGAGGGGCTTATCGAGAACACCTACACCCTCAAGATCCTCAACAAGACCCTGCAGTCCCAGACCTACCAGCTGGATGTGGAGGGCTTGCCCGAGTATCAGTGGTTCGGTCCCCGCGAAGTGACCCTGAAGGCGGGCGAGATCTACACCTTGCCGGTCAGTCTGGCGGTCGATCCCTATAACCTGAAGCGGCCGACGCTGGATATCCAGTTCGTGCTGAAACGGGAGGGGGCGGCGCCCGATGACAGCAAGGGCAACCTGCGCCAGGGCAGCAAGTTTATCAGCCGGTTGTAACCGCTTGCGGCGGCGGGCCGGGTGTGACACCAGTCCGGTCACCAGCGAGCACGGCAATGGCGGGCAGTAGTGATAGAATGGGGCGCAACGGCGCCCCTTTCTTATGGTGGATGACATGCGTTTCAACTATTCCGATCTCAATCCCGACCTCATCATGGATGCGCTCGATCTCAGCGGCCTGCGGCTAGATTCGGGCCTTATCGAGCTCAACAGCTACGAAAACCGGGTCTACCAGTTTCAGGATGAAGATCGTCGCCGCTATGTGGTGAAGTTCTATCGTCCCGGTCGCTGGAGCCGGGCCCAGATCCTCGAGGAGCACGAGTTTGCCACCCGTCTCGCAGAGGCTGAGATCCCGGTCGCCGCGCCGCTCGCCTTTGCCGGCGAGACCCTGCTGGAGCATGAGGGCTACCCGTTTGCCATCTGGCAGAGCGTCGGTGGCCGCCAGTTCGAGGTGGATAACCTCGACCAGCTGGAGTGGGTGGGGCGTTTCCTCGGTCGCATCCATCAGCTCGGTGCCAGCAAGCCGTTTCACCATCGGGTACGGCTCGATGTGGAGAGCATGTTGCACGAACCACGTCAGCTGCTGGCGTCCGGCGAATGGCTGCCAAGCGGGCTGGCGAAGCAATTTTTCGGGGTGCTGGACGAGCTGATCAAGCATGTCAGCGACGCCATGACCCTCGATGTGGCGCAGATCTCACTGCATGGCGACTGCCACCCGGGCAACATCCTGTGGCGTGATGGCCCCATGTTTGTCGACCTCGATGATTGCCGCACCGGCCCCGCGATTCAGGATCTCTGGATGATGCTGAGCGGTGAGCGCCACGAGCAGCAGATCCAACTCGACACCCTGTTGGCGGGCTACGAGGAGTTTATGGAGTTCGACTCGCGTGAACTGGCGTTGATCGAGCCACTGCGGGCGATGCGCATCGTCCACTACATGGCCTGGCTGGCACGGCGCTGGGAAGACCCCGCCTTCCCCCGTCACTTCCCCTGGTTCAATACCGATCACTACTGGCGCCAACAGATAGTGACCCTGCACGATCAGCTGGAAGCACTGAAGTCGCCGCCGTTGAGCCTGATGCCAAACTGGTGAAATGGAAGGGATCTTGCGTGGCAAGCAGGACTCGATCTCCGGCCCTGATCATTGACGTCAGCATGGCGAAACAATAGGCTTGGCACTGCTTCGGTTCGCCGGGCGTGCCTCACAGTTATCCCCTAACAGGAAACATCATGAAAAAAGTTCTATTTTTCCTTGCTGCCATGCTGATGATCCCCATGGTTCACGCTGCCCCCGAGTTCAAGGAGGGCGTTAACTATGAGGTGGTCAAACAGACCGCGACCGCCAAACCGGAAGTGATGGAGTTCTTCTCCTACTTCTGTCCGCACTGCGCTACCTTCGAACCCATCGTTGACCAGCTCAAGGCCGGCTTGCCGGAAGGGGTTCCCTTCAAAAAGAATCCGGTGAATTTCATGGGTGGCGAAATGGGCCCAGAGATGCAGCGGGCTTATGCCGTGGCTCATTTGCTGAATGCCGAAGACAAGGTTAGCCCGGCTATTTTCAGCAAGATGCAGCAGCGCCAGTATCCGACCAGCCGTGACGATGTGAAGAAGATTTTCGTGGATAACGGCGTCCCGGCGGAGGAGTTTGACGGTGCCGTCGACAGCTTCGCGGTCTCCGGCATGGTCTCCCAGTTCGATCGCAACATGGAGAGCTACAACATTCGTGGTGTACCGGCCTTCCTGGTGAACGGCAAGTACATGATCAAGATTGAGTCTATCTCCTCTCAGGGGCAGTTCGACAAGCTGGTGCAGTTCCTGCTGGCCAAGAAAGACTGATACTCCTTGAGTCGATAAAAAGGCCCGCCGGTGAGAACCGGCGGGCCTTTTGTTTTTTGGCACTCGGGAAGATCAGACCCCGACGTGAAACGCC
Source organism: uncultured Aeromonas sp. (assembly GCA_945957575.1). Lineage (GTDB taxonomy): Bacteria > Pseudomonadota > Gammaproteobacteria > Enterobacterales > Aeromonadaceae > Aeromonas. The sequence continues at coordinate 11,351 of CAMFLW010000067.1, forward strand.
TGCTTGAGGTTGCGGATGAAGTCCGCATCCCGGCAGAGGGTCTTGCCCGGGCTGTCGGAGATCTTGGCAACCGGGCCGCCATTGCACTCGATCAGTTTGAAGACGATATTCATCGGGCTGACACCGGGTAGATCGCAGGTGAGCTTGGTGCCGATGCCGAAGCTGGTATTGATGCGGCCGCGGAAGTGACGGAACAGCTGCACTGCCTTGTCGAGGTTGAGGCCGTCGGAGAAGACCAGGGTCTTGTCGGTGGGGTCGATACCGAGGCGCTGATAGTGGCTGATTGCCTTCTCGCCCCACACCACGGGATCGCCGGAGTCGTGGCGCAAGCCCTGATAGCTGCTGGCCAGCTCGAAATCGAAGTCGCGCAGGAAGGCATCCATGGTGATGCAGTCGGTCAGGGCGATGCCGAGATGGTCGGTGAACTCGTCCAGCCAGCTGGTGAGGGCGGCGCGCTGGCTGTGCTCCAGCGGGAAGCCGAGCTGCTGGTGCGCCTGGAACCACTCGTGGGCCTGGGTGCCGACCGCGGGCAGCTTGTACTTCTGGGCCAGCATATAGTTGCTGGTGCCGCGAAACGCCGGCAGCCGCTCCTTGAGGCGACCCACTACCGCATCCTGTACCGCATGGGAGAAGCGGCGGCGGGTGCCGAAGTCGATGAGGTTGAACTCGCTCATCTCGTCGCTGCTCAGCTCCTTCTCCAGCTTGTCGATCTTCTGATCGAGCCGCTCCAGCGCGTGGCTGACGCCGAACTGGGGATAGCGGAAGCGGTTGCGCATCTCGCTAATGATGGCGAGCACCGGGATCTCCCACAGGATCACATCCTGCCAGGGCCCCTCGACCCGCACATTGATGCGGCCATCCTGCTCGAACACCTTGAGCAGGGAGGCGTCGAGCGGCTTGCGGCGCAGGTGGTCGAGGTAGTCAGGAGTGAAGAAGGGGCGTTCGGCCAGAAAATCGAGCTCTGGCCTGGTCAGTCGCAGGGAACCGGCGAGGCGCAGTTGCTCCTCGATCTGCCCCATCATGGGCAGCAGATCCTCTTCATTGCGGCTGTGAAACTCGGCCACCACCTCGGCATCCGGATAGCGATGGAACACCGCCTGCTGCATATGCAGCTTGTAGGCATCGGTGTCGAGCAGGCTGGTGAGGATTGGGGGCATATCAGGCTCCTCGCAGACTGGTGAGCACGATGGAGCTCCCCTGCCGCATATGTAACGTGCAGGCGTCGGTATCGAGCAGGCTGGTAAGAATCGGTGGCATATCAGGCGTCCAGCAGGCGTTGTACATCGATCAGGGTCTGGGCCAGTTCGGCCCCTGCCTCGATCATCTGGGTGTGGGCGCTGGCAACCGTCGCGGGGGCGATGCCACGGCAGGCATCGAGATGGACGATCACCCGGAAACCGGCGCGGCGCAGTTGCAGCACGCTGGTTTTGACACAGTAGTCGGTGGCCAAGCCGCCGACCAGTACGGTATCGACCTTGCGGGCTTGCAGGAATTCGATGAGTCCGGTGCTGCGCCGTTCGGCCAAGTCGTGGAAGCAGGTGCCGTAGGGATGCAGGTCCGGCTCAACCCCCTTCCAGACGAAGAAATCATAGTCGATGGGGGCGGGCAGGCCGTCGAGCAACTCGAAGCCCTTGCTGCCCGGCACGCAGTGCACCGGCCAGGTGAGATCGGCGTTGGGTAGATCCAGCGGCAGCAGCATACCGGCAGAGTCAGAGACGGCCCAGTCGGCATTGGCTGGGTGAGAGTCCTTGCTGCCGATCCGCAGCGTGGCGAGGGTGGCCTGAGCGTTAAGCGCAGCCACAATATCATCCCCGCCCGCGACGGGCAGTTCGTTCGGGCAGAGGGGGGTAAAGCCCTTCTGCGCATCAATATCCAGGCTGGCGACGGTTCCCATGATTGGCTCCTGCAAATACTATTCGTGTGATATTATCTACCAAACATTAATGGAAGGCGAGCAGGGCGATCGGGATGCTGAGAATGAGTCTGGATATGGTGGTGCTGCGGTTGCATGAGGAGCGGCTCGAGCTGCTACTGGAGACCCGCGATCGCCCCCCGTTTGCCCACTGCTGGCAACTGCCTGCCCTGCGCATCGACGAGACGCTGGACCGGGATCTGGACGCCGCCCAGCGCCGCCTGCTGGCGGAGTGGGGGCTGGGCCACTGCTACAGCGAGCAGGTCTGTACTCTCGGCAATCTGGAGCGGGATCCTCGCGGCTGGTCCACCACCCTGGTTTACCTCTGTCTGGTGGCGCCTGAAGTGGAGACCCGCCACGGTTGCTGGCATCCGGTCTCGACCCTGCCGGGCATGAGCCTCGCTTTCGACCATGTTCAGCTCATCGCCAAGGGGTTGGAGCGGCTGCGGATCAAGAGCCGCTACAGCACTCTGCCGCTGCAACTGCTGGGCACCGAATTCACCCTCTCCGAGGTGCAGCGTGCCTTCGAGATCATCCTGCAAACACCGATGAATACGGCGGCATTTCGCAAGCGGATCCACCGCGCCGACATTCTGGTGGATACCGGTCGCAAGCGGACCGGCAAACAGCGCCCCGCCATTCTCTACCGGCTGGAAACCCCCTGCTGCGTGATGTTCGATCAGGTGATGCACGGAGCGGAAGCATGAGTACGAATCCCGTTCGTGTGCTGGTCAGCGCCTGTCTGCTGAGGCCATGTTCGTTGCGCTACAATGGCCCGGGTTTTAGCCTGTGGGGGAGCGAAGCATGAGTGAGACCCGCGTGCACAAGGTGTTGGTGAGTGCCTGCCTACTGGGTCAGCCTGTGCGTTACGATGGCCAGAGCAAGGGGATCGTCAGCGACTGGTTGAGTGCGTTGGGTGCTGAAGGACGAGTTCTGACCTTCTGCCCCGAAGTGGCGGGCGGTCTGCCAACCCCGCGTCCTCCTGCCGAGCGGCAGGGAGATCGGGTAGTGACGGCGAGCGGGCTGGATGTGACTGCCGAGTTTGACCGCGGCGCCGAGCTGGCGCTGGAAATCTGTCTGGCGCAGGGTATTCGCTTCGCCCTGCTGAAAGAGGGGAGCCCCTCATGTGGCAGCGGCCGTATCTATAACGGCCGCTTCGAAGGTGTTTCTGTGGCGGGCGAGGGCAAGACCGCCGCCCTGCTGCTGCGCCACGGTATTGCAGTGTTCTCGGAGGATCAGTTGGCCGAGTTGGCCTCGGCGCTCTCTTTGGATTCATCCCCGGATTTGGCGGCAACCGGCAGCGGCGCCTGACCGCTCTGCCACCCCTCCAGCACCTCGTCCTTCTCCTGCCAGCGCTGGTTTAGCCACTCCTGAAAACCGCGTTTGAACTGCTTGTCGTTGAAGTAATCCCCAATCAGCGCCTCATCCACCGGCAGCTCCTCGATCCGTACCTGAATGCGTTTTACCCGTCCCATCAGGAAGTCCTTGAACGGGGTCTCGGCGTTGTCCGGATAGCGGATAGTGACGTTGATCAGGCTGTCGAACTGCTCGCCCATGGCTGCCAGTGTAAAGGCCAGTCCTGCCGCTTTGGGCGGCATCAGGTGGCGATAGCGGGAGCGGGCGGCATCCCGTTTCTGCTCGGTGAAGCGGGTCCCTTCCACGAAGTTGATGACGGTGGTGGGGATGTGGCGAAACTTCTCGCAGGCGTTGCGGGTGGTCTCGATATCCTTGCCGCGCAGGTGCGGGTTGCGCAGCAGGAATTCCCGTGAATAGCGACGCATAAATGGCATATCGAGCCCCCAGCAGGCAAGCCCCAGCAGCGGGATGTAGATCAGCTCGTGCTTCATGAAGAACTTGGGCACCGGTAGCCGATCCCGGAACAGGTGGCCGAGCACCACGATGTCGGTCCAGCTCATGTGGTTGCTGATGATGAGATACCAGCCATCCTTACGCAGCCGGGTCTCATCTTCGATTTGCCAGTCGATGCGGGTGGTGAGGCGGATCACCAGCGCGTTGCAGGCCAGCCACAGGCGCATGAAGCGGTTGTTGAGGCGGCTGCAGGCGCGACCAAAGGCTGGCACGGGCAGCAGCAGTTTGGCCAGCGAAACCAGCAGGATCAGGCTGGCGCACAAGGCGGTAAAGAGAATGGTCAGGCCGGCGCTGATGAGCAGCACCAGCGGGCCGGGAAGCATGGATAACATGAGTGTTTACTGCGCCTTGGTTGCCAGCAGCTGATTCAGGGTCTGGTCTTTCTCGTGCCAGATCCCGTTCAGCCACTGCTGAAACTCTTGTTGGAACTCGGGGTCATTGAAGTAATCCCCCACCAGTTTGCGGTCGATCGGCAAATAGCGGATCTGAACCTTGATTTGCCCGACCCGGCCACACATGAAATCCCAGTAGCTGGGAATACCCTCCGGGTAGGCGATGGTGACATCCACCAGTTGATGCAACTGGTCACCCATGGCGGCCAGAGTAAAGGCGATGCCGCCTGCGCGCGGATGGAGCAGGTGACGATAGGGTGAACCCTGCTTCTGATGTTTGCCCTTGGTGAAGCGGGTGCCTTCGACGAAGTTCATCACACTCACCGGAATGTGGCGGAACCGAGCACAGGCTTTACGGGTTGTCTCTATGTCTTTTCCCTTCAGATGGGGATGCTTTTCCAGAAACTTTCTGGAATATCGCCGCATGAAGGGGAAGTCGAGCGCCCACCATGCCAGACCGAGAAAAGGTACCCAAATCAGCTCTTTCTTGAGGAAAAACTTCAGGAATGGGATTTTTTGGTTAAAAACCCGCTGCAGTACCAGTATGTCGACCCAGGATTGATGGTTGGCAATCACCATATACCACTCATTCCGGCGCCCTTTGTCCACTCCGACCACATCGAAAGGGGTTCTGATGATGGTTTTCTGGATCAGATTGTTGAAACCGATCCAGCAGCTAGCACAGCCATCCAGCAGCCAGTTGCAGAGGGTACGCCACCCCTTGATGGGGAGCAGAAGTTTGAGCAGACCCAGCGAGAAGATGGGAACAAACCAGAAGAGGGTGTTGAAAAAATAGAGCAGGGTGGAGAGGCTGCCGCGCAGTCGCTCTATCAGCTTGTTGGGCATGAGTCGGGTCCGTCTTGCTGTCGATAAAGGGCCATCAAGTGGTCAGATCTGTGGCCATAATATCAGCCGATGGCCCGTGAGACCATTCAGAGCAGTTATGGCGCCGGACTCACCCTTTCCCTTCTGTCAACTGCCGCGCAGTCGCGACAACAGCCGATCCATGGCGCGATAGCCGAGCGCCTCGATAAGATGCTCCTTGCCGATGGCCGGTTGCCCGGCCAGATCGGCGATGGTGCGCGACACCCGCAAAATGCGATGCCAGGCCCGGATGCTGAGCCCCAGCTTCTGAATAGCGTTCTCCAAAAATTCGGCATCTTGCGGTGATAGTCGGCAAATGTCCTCTATCTCGCGACTATCCAGCAGGCTGTTGAGCTTGCCGTTGCGGCTCAGCATGCGCTCTCGTGCCGCCAGCACCCGATCGCGGATCTGCTGGCTCGACTCCCCCCGCTCCGCCTTGCCGGTCAGGCTCCCCTTGGGCAGCAGCGGCACCTCAACTGTCAGGTCGAAGCGGTCGAGAAAGGGGCCGGAGAGTTTGCTGAGGTAGCGCAGGATCTGATCCGGGCTGGAGCGGGTCTGGCCGTCACCATAGTGG
>CAMFLW010000068.1 GCA_945957575.1 uncultured Aeromonas sp.
AGAGGATGCCGGAGGGGGTGCGGGTGCTGAACAGGTGCAGGATCCGCTGGGCGAGACGCAGGTAGAACTGGCGGCTGTCTATGGGTTTACGCCCGTCGGTATAGCTGTTGGGGTCGCCGCCGTGCAGGAACACCAGATCCAGATCCGAGCCGTAGCCCAGCTCGATGCCGCCCAGCTTGCCGTAGGCCACCACCGCAAAGCCGCGCTGGCCGCTGGTTGCCACCTCGGGCGGCACCCCGTAGCGCTCGCTCATCTGGGCCCAGGCCTGATTGATCACCTCTTCGGTGATCGCCTCCGCCAGCCAGGTGAGGTGGTCGCTCACCTTCATCAGCGGCAGGGCGCCAGCGATGTCGGCCGCCACGATGCGTAGCAGCTGCACCTGCTTGAACTGGCGCAGCGCCTCCATCTGCTGCTCCACATCTTCCTCGGGGATGCGCAGCAGGAACTGACGCAGTTGGGGCTTGTACTGATCGAGCGGGGTGGGGTGGTAGAGGTGCTGGGGATCAAGCAGCTCGTCCAGCAAAATCGGGTAGCGGGCCAGCTGTTCACTCACCAGATGGCTGGCGTCGCACAGCCGTACCAGCTGGCGCAGGGCGCCCGGGTTTTCCGCCAGCAGTTGCAGATAGGCGCTGCGGGTGAAGATGCGGGTCAGCAGCTCGCATACCCGCTCGAACAGGCGGGCGGGCTGCTCGCTGGCGACCACCAGTCGCAGCAGCTCCGGCATCAGCCAGTCCAGCGCGATGCGCCCCTGCGGTCCTACCTGACGGCGCTTGTACTCCTCCTTGAAACGCAGCAGGGCGGTGCAGAGCGGGGCGGGCTCGGCCACCCCCTGCGCGGTCAGCAGTTTTTCCAGCTCGGCGGCGTCGAGCTCGGTGCGCCACAGATCGAGCCAGAGCTGCTCCAGATGGGCGGGGGCCTCTTTCTCTTCCCCCACCACGGCGGCGAATTCCTGATGGACGGCGGCCATCTCCTCATCGAGATGAGCCATAAAGGCGCCCCAGTCGGCAAAACCGAGGGCGGCGATCAGCCGCTGGCGATCCCGCTCTTCGGTGGGCAGGGTCTGGGTCTGCTGATCGCCGATCTCCTGCAGAATGTTTTCGACCCGGCGCAGGAAGCGATAGGCCTCCAGCAAGCGGTCGCAATGGGCAGATTTGAGGGCGCCACATTGGGCGATGGCGGCCAGCGCCTGGGGCAGGTGGCGCACCCGCAGTGCCGGTTCACGACCGCCGCGAATAAGTTGCAGCGCCTGGGCGATAAACTCCACTTCGCGAATGCCGCCAGCCCCCAGCTTGATGTTGCCCTCCAACCCCTTGCGGCGCACCTCGGCGGCGATCATCGCCTTCATCTGGCGCAGACCGTCGATAACGCCGAAGTCGATATAGCGGCGAAACACGAAGGGGCGCAGCATCTCGGCCAGTTCCACCGCGTGTTCGCACTGGGGGCCCAGTACCCGCGCCTTGACCATGGCGTAGCGCTCCCAGTTGCGGCCGTGGTGCTGGTAGTAATCCTCCATGGCGGCAAAAGAGATGGCCAGCGGCCCCGCATCGCCAAAGGGGCGTAAGCGCATATCGACCCGGAACACCTGACCATCCTGAGTGGGTTGGTGGAGGGCGTTGATGATGCGCTGGCCCAGCTTGATAAAGAACTGCTGGTTGGCGAGCTCGCGTCGCCCGCCAACCGTGTAGCCGTTTTCGGGGAAGGTGAAGATAAGGTCGATGTCCGAGGAGAAGTTCAGCTCGCCGCCGCCGAGCTTGCCCATGCCAAGGATAAGCAGCGGTTGCGGATTACCGTTGCCATCCATCGGGGTGCCCAGCTCGCTGCACTGTTTGGCGTAGAGCCAGTCGCGAGCGGAGCAGATAAGGGCATCCGCCAGTTTGGTGAGGTGGATAAAGCTCTCTTCCACTTCGGCGTGGCCCAGCAGCTCGCGCCAGGCGATCACCAGCATGCGGCTGCGGCGGAACTGGCGCAGGATACGCTTGAGCGCCTCTTCATCGCTTACCTCGGCGAGCAGGGCGGTCAGATCGCGCTGGTAGGCGGGCCAGCGTTCGGAGCGTTCCAGATCTCCGGAGGCGAGCAGTTCGGTCAGCAACTCTGGCTGTTTGAAGAGGGAGTCGGCGACAAAATCGGATAGACCAAGCAGGGTCAGCAAGGTGTGGCGAACGGGCTCGGGCTGGTTGCCATAGTCGGGGGCCAGTTCGATCAGCCGTTGCCATTGGCGCTCGGCCTGTTCTTGCAGCAGGGGGGAGAGGGCGGAGAAAGAGGGAGAGTGCTGGGCCACGGTTGCCGTCCTTGTGGTTAACGAAACTGCCGGATAAAAAGCTGGCTGCCAATCTAGCACTGTCAGGCCCCCGCGTCACAGCGCAGGGGCAAGAAGCATGATCCGGTAAATAAAAATGGGCTCCCTGTCGGGAGCCCATCGGATTGCACTGGTCATTATCAGTGGCTGTCGACCCAGACGAACTTGAGCACGAACAGCAGGGCTACCACCAGCACGCAGGGGTTGATTTCGCGCCAGCGGCCGGTGCCCGCCTTCATCACGCAGTAGGAGATGAAGCCCACGGCGATCCCCTCGGTGATGGAGAAGCTGAACGGCATCATCACCGCAGTCATGAAGGCCGGCACCGCTTCGGTCAGATCTTCCCACTTCACCCGGGTCAGCTCGGAGCACATCAGCACGCCCACATAGATAAGGGCACCAGCGGCGGCGTAGGCCGGCACCATGGCGGCGACCGGAGAGAAGAAGATCGCCAGCAGGAACAGGATGCCGACCACGATGGCGGTCAGGCCGGTACGGCCGCCGACGGCAACGCCGGAGCTGCTCTCGATAAAGGCGGTGACCGAGGAGGTGCCCATAAAGGCGCCGCCGACCGAGCTCACGCTATCGACCAGCAGTGCCTGCTTCATGCGTGGGAAGTGGCCCTTGTCATCAGCCAGCTTGGCGCGGTTGGTGACGCCGATCAGGGTGCCGGAGGAGTCGAACAGGTTGACCAGCATAAAGGAGAAGATGATCCCGGCGAGGCTGATATCGAGCGACCCCATCAGATCCAGCTGGCCGAACACCGGTTCGATGCTGGGGGGCATGGAGACAAAGCCCTTGAAGGTGACATCGCCAAACAGCCAGCCCAGCGCCGTGGTGACCACGATGGCGATCAGCACGGCGGAGTGGACACCGCGGGCGGAGAAGATGCAGATCAGGAAGAAGCCGAGCAGACCCAGCAGGCAGGGCAGGGAGGTGAGGTTGCCCACGGTCACCATAGTCGCGGGGCTGGCCACGACGATCCCGGCGTTGTGCAGGCCGAGCAGGGCGATCAGCAGACCGATACCGGCGGTGATGCCGACTCGCAGGGTGAGCGGAATGTTGCCGATCAGCCAGTAGCGCACCCGCAGCAGGGTGAGGATCAGCAGACCCATGGCGCCCCAGAAGATGGTGCCCATACCCACTTGCCAGGAGTAGCCCATACCGGCCACGACCACGAAGGCGAAGAAGGCGTTGAGGCCCATGGCGGGGGCCAGGGCGATGGGCAGGTTGGCGAGCAGGCCCATCAGGATGCTGCCGATACCGGCGATGAGGCAGGTGGTGACAAAGACTGCCTGGGTGTCCATGCCTGCCGCAGAGAGGATCTGCGGGTTGACGAAGACGATATAGACCATGGTCAGGAAGGTAGTGATGCCGGCAATCAGTTCGGTGCGGGCGTTGGTGCCATGGCCCTTCAGGGCAAACAGACGCTCAAGCAATCCTTGCCCGGCAGCCTGTGTGGGGGCCTGTTGTGGTTGATTCATGTTGGATTCCAATAGGTGACGTGAAATAAGCAGCAGGCGAGCGGGCTCCCATTCATGCGGGAGTGATGGCCCTGTTTCTGGTTGAGAAGTAACCAGACTCGTCCTGATACCGTGACAGCGCGCACATTTTTACACAGGCGACGCCGTTTACAAACCCCGGATCTGCGAAGCGGATCAATGAATGGAGCAAAAGATCAAACGTTTGCTTTTTCGCCAGCAAAAAAGGTTCTCGTCGGAGAACCTTTTTGGCGCGGAGAGGGCAGAGATCAGAGAGTTTTGAAGTAGCGCTCCACCAGCTGGGCCAGCACCGAATCGAGCTGATCCTGCACTTCCCCCAGCTCGCGGCCGAAGCGGCGCAGAAAGAGACTGGCCTGTTCTTCGCTGAGCTTGAGATCGTTGAGAAAGAACTCCTGCTCCGGCAGCTTCTTGTCGTAACGGGGGATCAGCACCCAGCTCACCAGCTCCGGCTCGACCGCTTCGAAGATCTTGGCGGCGGCAACGCAGAAGGTTTCGATGTGTTCCTTGCCATCCGGCCCGAGACAGCCGGGTTCAACCCGGATCTGGATGGTCAGTTTTTTGGTCATTTCAGTACATCCATGCAATGTTATCCGTCTTGGATTGTAAGCCAAAAGGCAACAGAAAGGGGAGCCGGAGCTCCCCTTGTGACGCTGGTCGCAGCTGCGATGGTACGGCTTGCGCCGACCGACCGCTTACTTGGCGATGCGCTTGTACTTGGCGCGGTGCGGCTGGATGGCCTCGGCGCCGTAGGTCTTCTTCTTCCACTCTTCGTATTCGGTAAAGTTACCTTCGAAGAACTCGATCTTGCCCTCATCCTGATAGTCGAGGATGTGAGTGGCGATACGGTCGAGGAACCAGCGGTCGTGGGAGATGACCATGGCGCAACCCGGGAACTCCAGCAGGGCGTTCTCGAGGGCGCGCAGGGTTTCGATGTCCAGATCGTTGGTCGGTTCATCCAGCAGCAGCACGTTGCCGCCGGTCTGCAGCAGCTTGGCCAGATGCAAACGACCGCGCTCACCACCGGAGAGCTCGCCAACCCGTTTCTGCTGGTCGGAGCCCTTGAAGTTGAAGCGGCCGATATAGGCGCGGCTCGGGAACTCGTAGTTGCCGATGCGCAGGATATCCTGACCGTCAGCGACCTCTTCGAATACTGTCTTCTTGTCATCCATGCTGTCGCGGAACTGATCCACAGAGGCCAGCACCACGGTTTCACCCAGGGTGATGGCGCCGGAATCCGGCTGCTCCTGACCCGACATCATGCGGAACAGGGTCGACTTACCGGCACCGTTCGGGCCGATGATGCCGACGATGGCACCCTTCGGAATGGCAAACGACAGATCGTCGATCAGCACCCGATCGCCATAGGATTTGCGCAGGTTGGCCACTTCCACCACCTTGTCGCCGAGGCGCGGTCCGGGCGGAATGAACAGCTCGTTGGTCTCGTTGCGCTTCTGGTAGTCGTTGGTGTTGAGCTCTTCGAAGCGAGCCATACGGGCCTTGGACTTGGCCTGACGCCCTTTCGGGTTTTGACGAACCCACTCCAGCTCTTTCTCGATGGACTTGCGACGGGCCGCTTCGGAACTTGCTTCTTGCGCCAGACGAGCGTCCTTCTGCTCCAGCCAGGAGGAGTAGTTGCCTTCCCACGGGATACCTTCGCCGCGGTCCAGCTCCAGGATCCAGCCCGCCACGTTGTCGAGGAAGTAACGGTCGTGGGTGATGGCCACAACAGTGCCTTCGTAGTCGTGCAGGAAGCGCTCCAGCCAGGCCACGGATTCCGCATCCAGGTGGTTGGTCGGTTCGTCCAGCAGCAGCATGTCCGGCTTTTCCAGCAGCAGACGGCATAGTGCCACGCGGCGGCGCTCACCACCGGAGAGGTGTTTGATCTTGGCATCCCATGCCGGCAGGCGCAGGGCATCGGCCGCGCGCTCCAGCTGGTTTTCCATGTTGTGGCCGCCCTGGGCCTGGATGATGGCTTCCAGCTCGCCCTGTTCGCGGGCCAGCTTGTCAAAGTCGGCATCCGGGTCGGCGTAGGCCGCATAGACCTCGTCCAGACGGGCCATGGCGCGCTTCACTTCGCCAACGGCCTCTTCGACCGCTTCGCGTACGGTCTGCTCCGGATCCAGCTTCGGCTCCTGCGGCAGGTAGCCGATCTTGATGCCGGGCTGCGGACGGGCTTCCCCTTCGATCTCGGTGTCGATGCCTGCCATGATGCGCAGCAGGGTTGATTTACCGGCGCCGTTCAGACCCAGCACGCCGATCTTGGCGCCCGGGAAGAAGCTCAAGGAGATGTTCTTGAGAATATGACGCTTGGGCGGCACTACCTTGCCGACCCGGTTCATGGTGTAAATAAATTGAGCCATTGGCTAATTCTCTTCCTTTTCAGCAGGTTAATGTCTTGGCATTAACAGACTGATGTCGTGGTGGGGCCAGGTCGACACAGGTCAACCGGGTTCCAAAAAACGTTCCGATTGTAAACCAATGGGCAAGGGCGGGCAAAGATGAGAGGAAGATAGGCCGCCTGTCATGACGGCCTCTTATAGGGCCTTATGCCTTGTGGAAACTGTTGATCAGCGTTTTTGCGTAATCAATGACGAACTGCTGGCAGTGGATGGCGGTCTGCGGGTCGAACTCCTCGCCATGCAGATCGGTATTGGAGAGCACCCGGATGCCGACAAAGGGCACCTTGTAGGCCTCGGCTACCAGCGCGGCGGAGGAGGTCTCCATCTCTTCTGCGGCCGTGTTGTAGGTCTGATGCAGCCAGTTGATGCGGGCCACCTGCCGGTTCCACTCATCGGCGGTGCCAATGATGCCGCCTACTACTCGGCCGTGGCGATAACGGTCGGCCATGCCAAGGGCGCGGCCAACCAGCTCGGGATCGCCGGCAAAGGAGGAGTGCTCCACCAGCTTGCCGTTGTCGCGCAGGCGCATGGTGACCTCGAAGTTGTGCCATTTGCTCGGGTCGACACCCTGCTCGGCGGGCATCAGATCACTGCGATAGGCTCCCATGTTGAAGCTCTTGGTGCCGATAACGATATCGCCCCGGTGCAGTGCCGGATCATGGCCGCCTGCCGTGCCCTGATTGATGACGAGGCGCGGATGAAAGCGCTCCATGGCGAGAGTGGTGGCAGCAGCGGCATTGGCCAGCCCCACTTCGGTGCGAGAGACAACTACCGGATAACCCGAGAGGGTACCCTGCCAGTAGGTCCAGGCGCCGACGGTCAGCTCCTGCTTGTCCTTGAGGGCGGCCACCAGCGTCTCGACTTCGACGTCCATTGCCCCCTGGATCAGGATGGGGGCTGGCGTCGGAGTGGCCGCCATGATGGAGGAGGAGAAGAGTGCAAACAGCGTGAGCAGGCGCGAGCAACGTTTGATGAAATTCATGGGATACCTGTTGGTCTGGCAAGAAAGCGCCGGATCCTACCGAAGGGAAAACGATTGCGCAAATGGCGATACGTTTTTTGTTAATAGCGTACAGCTAGTCGAACAGGTTCAGGGCTGCTTGTGGCCAGCGAAGTAGAGTACCCGTTTGACATACTCTCGGGTCTCGTCATAGGGCGGGATACCGCCATAGCGCTCAACCGCCTTCTCACCTGCGTTGTAGGCTGCCGAGATCAGGACCCAGTCGCCATCGAAGCGGCGATCCAGCCACTTGAGATAACTGACGCCACCCTTGATGTTCTGTGCCGGATCAAAGGGTTGAGTGACGCCAAAACGCTGCTGGGTTTCGGGGATCAGCTGCATCACCCCCTGCGCATTCTTGGCGGAGACGGCGCGACTTTCGAGGTTGGATTCGGCAATAGCGATGGCCAGCACCAGCCGCACATCGACCTGATGTCGTTTGGCGGCGTGGCGCAGCATGGTGGCCAGCTTCTGTTTGCCTGGTGACTGGCGTGCCAGATAGGCCTCGACATTGAACGGTGTACTGGGCAGGGCGAAATAACTCCCTTGTCCGCCGCGCATGCCGACACCGCACTGATCGCCCATGGGGGCATTGCCGATCCGCGGGTTGTAGTAGCGGCTGGCCTGCTGGTTGCCAAGGCGCATTGCCATGGCGAGATAGCTGTTGGCCATTTTTGCGCTGCGCACCGAGGCGGGGCCGGTGGCGAGCAGACGCCCGATCCGGAAGTAACCTTCGGGATTGCCAGTGCTGGCAGCGACGCAGTAGAGGGCTATCGCCTTTTGCAGATTGCCGCTGTGCTGGGCTGCCTGCCCCTGCCTGAGTGCCGTCATTGCCCTGGGGGCTTGTCTGAAATCCCTGCCCTGTGCCGTCTGCGGGATGCCCGCCAGTAGTGACGACAAAAAAAGCAGCAAAAACAGTCCGTTTTCGCTGAGCGTCCCCATCGTTTATCTCCTGCTTGAGTAGAGAAGATATAGAGGAACATGGCTGTCATCGCCACGAAACCAGTGGATCCTGTTGTTATAGCAAGAGGATTTCAGAGATCAAAATATTATGGAACCTTATTGCATCATGGTGTTGTGCGTTTGGGGCGCTGATCCGACCCGATAGCGGCAGACCGGGGATGGATAGTCATTGCGGGGCAGTTGTTGCGGTTTGCACCAAGGGATGTACCAGCAGATATCAAGGTGACAGACTTGTAAGTAATCACGTAACATCCTGTATTTGCTTGTGATGATTTCTTTTCCATTTTTTCTGGAGGTGAGCAACCGATGGGTTGTCTCTCTACAATCGCGAGGCTCATATGAATTATTCAATCGAGGTGTCGGTGGTGGTACCTGCCAAGGATGAGCGGGACAATCTGGCCCCTCTCATCGCCGAGATCGATGGGGCTCTGGGTGGGTTCTGTCATTATGAACTGGTCTATGTGGATGATGGCAGTGAAGACGACAGCTATGCCCTGTTGTGCGAGTTGAAGACGCGGTTTCCCCGGTTGCGGGTAGTGCGTCACGCGCGGGCCGTCGGCCAGAGCATGGCGGTATTGAGCGGAGTCCGCCATGGTCGAGGCGAGTGGCTGGTGGTGCTCGACGGGGATGGCCAGAATGATCCTGCCGATATTCCCGCCATGCTGGAAGAGGCCAAGCGCCGTTTTGCGGCAGACCCCAACGCGGTGGGGTTGATCGGCCATCGCGTCACGCGCCGCGATGACTGGGTGAAGCGGCTCTCTTCCAGATTGGCCAACGGTTTTCGCGACCTGTTGTTGCAGGACGGTATTCCGGATACCGGCTGTGGCCTCAAGGTGGTGCGGCGCGACTGGTATCTGCGCCTGCCCGGTTTTAACCACATGCACCGCTATATTCCGGCGCTGATCCAGGCGCAAGGCGGTCGAATGTCCCCCTGGCCGGTCAGCCACCGACCCAGACAGGCGGGGGTATCCAAATACGGGGTCTGGAATCGGCTGTGGGTCGGGCTGGTGGACGTGGTCGGCGTCTGGTGGTTGCAACGCCGCTCAAAAGTGGTCGAGGTAAGGGAGATGCTCGAGTGATGGATGCGCTGCTTTCGGCCCCGCTGCTCTGGCTCGACTGGACCGGCCTGCACGTGACTGGCTGGAAACTGATCGGCTATTGCGGGGCGCTGATGTTCGGTGGGCGCTGGCTGGTGCAATTTATTGCTTCCCGTCAGGCGGGGCGGCCCGTCATTCCGCGCCTGTTCTGGTATATGAGTGTGCTGGGTAGCCTGATGACCCTGAGCTATTTTCTCTTCTCCCCTAAACAGGACTCCGTTGGCGTACTGCAAAACCTCTTCCCGACTTTTACTGCCCTCTATAGCCTCTATCTGGATATTCAGCATCGGGGCTGGCAGCGGGACAAACTCATCCGTGACCATGAGATCCGCTATGACAAGTGATCGTACCTTGCTCAATCAGAGCGCGCTGGGCTGGCTGTTGCTGATCGCCCTGGTGGTGCTGGGGACGGGCCTCGGCCTGCGCGACCCCTGGCCGGCTGATGAACCCCGTTTTGCTCTGGTCGCCAAGCAGATGGTAGAGAGCGGCCAGTGGTTGTTCCCGATGCGTGGTGGCGAGATCTATCCGGACAAGCCCCCCATGTTCATGTGGGGGATCGCCATCGCCTATCTGCTCACCGGCTCCATCAAGGTGGCTTTTTTGCTGCCCTCGCTGTTGGCGGGTTTGCTGACGTTGGTGCTGGTCTGGGATTTGGGCCGCCGGTTGTGGCAGCCGTCGGTCGGTTTTCTGGCGGGTATTTTGCTGCTGTTTACCGTGCAATTTACCTTGCAGGCCAAGACGGCCCAGATCGATGCACTGGTGACCTGTTTTATTACTCTTGGGCTCTACAGTTTTATCCGTTTTTTGCTGTGTAACGGGGGTTGGCGCTGGTACTGGCTGGGCTGGTTTGCTGCCGGGCTTGGCATCATCACCAAGGGAGTGGGGGTGCTGGCGTTACTGGTGTTGATCCCGGCGATCTGGACCCATTGGGACAAGATCCGCAGCGCCTCGCGCCACGACTGGCTCAAGGGCCTGGCGGGGCCGCTGTGGATGTTGCTGGCCATCGGTCTGTGGCTGGTGCCCATGCTGATCGCCGTGGCCCAGAGCGGTGATCCTGTCTTGCAGGCCTACCGGGACAACATACTGCTGCGCCAGACGGTGACCCGTTATGCCAATGCCTGGCACCATATCAAACCTTTCTGGTACTACCTGACGTCGGTGATCCCGCCATTTTGGCTACCGCTCACTCTGTTGTTGCCCTGGCTGGTGGTGGAGTGGCGCAAAGCCATTGGCGCGCGGGATCAGCGCATCATACTGCTGCTTGGTTATCTGCTGCTGGTGGTGCTGTTTTTCTCAATCTCGCCGGGCAAACGCGGCGTCTATATCACTCCTGCCACCCCGGCACTGGCGCTGCTGAGTGCCCCCTTTATCGCCGGGCTGTTAGCCAGGCGCTGGCCCGCTCGGCTGCTGGCCGGGCTGGGTTGGTTGTTGGGCATCCTCTGTGTGGGCGGGGCGGTCGCACTGGCGTTAAGTGCCAGGCTGGCCAGCCGGGTCAGCGAACTTGGCCCGACCCCCTGGCTGCCGCTGTTGGTGATGGGGGGCGTGTTGCTGCTGGTCAACGGCTTGTTGCGCCGGGCGCCGCTGACTGCCCTGCTGGCGTCTCTGGCCTGTGGCTGGCTTATCTACTCCAGCTGGATCAGTATGCGTCTCAACGATATGCGCACCCCGCAAGCGCTGATGGCGCTGGCGGCAGAGCGGGTGCCGCCGCAAGACGAGTTGCTGCTGACCGGTTTCAAGGAGCAGCAACTGCTGTTTAGCGAGCGGCCGCTGCGCCACTATAGCTACCGGCTGGCGGGCGGTGAACAGGCCCGCGAGGCCGCGGCCTGGGTTGCCGCCGCGCCAGGACGCTGGGTGCTGGGGCCGGCCAAGGCGCTGGAGCATTGTTTTGCGCCGGCACAGATGGAACATCTCGGCAATCGTCACCGCGCCGACTGGCTGTTGGGCAATGCGCAGGCCATCAAGCCCGTTTGTCAGGGGCTGGTGCCCGAGCTGGAACCCTTTAGCTATGTGCCAGGCCCCGGAGCGGGGAGCCTGAACTAAACAAGCGGGGCTGCCATTGGCAGCCCCGTTTTTATTGTCGGGCCTTGTCAGCCTTGTCAGCCTTGTCAGGTCGTCAGGCAAGCGCGGTTCGCTCAGACGCCGTAGTAGCCTTTATACCACTCGACGAAGCGGCCGATCCCTTGCGTCAGGTCAACCTTTGGCCGGTAGTCGATCGCCGCAAACAGCGCCTCGGTGTCGGCCCAGGTGCTGAGCACATCCCCCGGTTGCATCGGGCAGAGGCGGCGAATGGCCGGTTTGTCGAGCGCGGTTTCGATGGCGGCGACGAAGTCCACCAGCCGCACCGGGCTGCCGTTGCCGATGTTAAAAAGCTGATAGGGGGCCGGGCTCGATTCGGGCTGTCCATGCCAGTCCGGATCCCCCTGCGGTGGGCGATCTGCAATGCGCATGATCCCCTCGACGATGTCGTCGATATAGGTGAAATCCCGGCTGAGCGCCCCCTGGTTGTAGATGTCGATGGGCTCATCGTTGAGGATGGCACGCACAAACTTGAACAGCGCCATATCGGGGCGCCCCCAGGGGCCGTAGACGGTGAAAAAGCGCAGCCCCGTGGTCGGCAATCCATAGAGGTGAGAGTAGGAGTGAGCCATCAGCTCATTGGCTTTCTTGCTCGCCGCATAGAGCGAGACCGGGTGATCCACTCCATCTGCAGTGTTGAACGGCTGCTGCTGGTTGAGGCCGTAGACCGAACTGGAAGAGGCGTACACCAGGTGCCCGATGCCGTGATGGCGGCATCCCTCAAGAATGGTGAGGGTACCGGTGAGATTGCTATCGGCATAGGCGAACGGGTTATCCAGCGAATAGCGCACCCCCGCCTGAGCCCCCAGATGGATCACCCGATCGAACCGCTCACGGGCGAACAGGGCCGCGATGGCTTGCCTGTCGGCCAGATCGATCCGCTCGAAGTGAAAACCGGGCAGCGGCAGGAGCTGCGCCAGCCGCGCCTCTTTCAGGCTCACCTCGTAGTAGTCATTGAGGTTGTCGAGGCCAACCACCCTATGCCCTTCGCCACAGAGTCGGAGGGCCACATGAAAACCAATAAAGCCGGCGGCGCCGGTAACCAGATAGTTCATTATGCTTGCTCCAGTGTGTGCATGTGCTCCAGGCTATTGCCCAGGCCGATGGCGTAATAGGTGACGCGCTGCAGGAGGGTCGGATCATAGCGGTTGTGGTTAAAGGGGGCGTGGCGCTCCCCTTTCAGCGACATGGCATGATCCGAGTCGGTGCCAATGATAATGTGATTCGGGGGCAGGCAGTCGGCCACTGCCGCCCTCTCCTTGAGACATGCAACCTTGTTGTCCACATCCATACAGGTCACCTGATGATCCATTTCGGCGAGCACGGCGGCCTGAACCGGTCCCATATCACCAATCCCGAATACAACGACTCTCATCAGCACTTTGCTCCTTTATGCAGGTATTGATAAACCGTTCATTCTAATGGATTTCATCTGTTCGGGCAGTGAGTCACCTTGGTTTTTTCAGGGGCGATTTAGTTTGACTGAGCCGCCGGTTTGTCTTGTTTTGGTGCAAGGGTTGTAACGCTGTGCTGACGAACACCATTTTGGCGCATTGTGGCGGGTCCTTGTGATCCTGGCCTTTGAAGTCGGACACTGACGCCCGTCACGAAGCCTGGCAACAGGGATCGCGACCGGTCAGTCGATGACAGACGCACGTTACATTTTTTCGCTTGGATACAGGTTATGGACAACACATCGATTCGCACTGCCCATCCTATTTATGAGGATGTGCTGGCCCTGCTGACGGCGGCCGGCTTTGTTTCCCTCGGCATCTTCCTGTTTCATCAGGTGGGCCTGCTCACCGGCGGGACGGCCGGGTTGGCGCTGCTGCTGCAAAAAGTGACCGGCATCAGCTTCGGCCTGCTGTTTTTCGGCATCAACCTGCCCTTCTATGCGCTGGCATGGCTGCGGATGGGGCCACGTTTTACCTTCAACACCTTTGTCTCGGTGGCGGCGGTCTCCTACATGACCGATCACCTCAACGGTGTATTGCAGATCGGCAAGATAGAGCCTCTCTATGCGGCGCTGATCGGCGGCACCCTGATCGGCATGGGGCTGCTTATCATGTTTCGCCACAAGTCGAGTCTGGGGGGCTTCAACATTCTGGCGCTCTTTATTCAGGATCGCTTTGGCATCCGGGCGGGCAAGCTGCAGATGGGGCTCGATTGCGCCATTGTTGTCGCCTCGTTTTTCGTGGTGCAGCCCTGGATCCTGGCGCTCTCCATCGTGGCGGCGGTTATCTGTAATCTGGTGTTGACACTTAACCATAAGCCGGGTCGCTACCAAATCGCCTGACGAGCAGCAGCCGTGACTCGCGAATACAAGAGTGACCCGATAGCACGAGGCGGCCTGATGGCCGCCTCGTCTGTTTCTACCCTGGCGTTTGTTCGCTGCGCCTAGCTCGCCTGTTCCAGCCTGCTGTCGCCGCTCGTAGCGTTGCCATTGATGGCGCTGCCGCTGATGGCGTGACTGCCAACGGCGAGCGGGGTGTGGCAGGCCACCTGATGATGGGCCTCATCGCACACCTCAAGCCTTGGCGCCTTGCTTCTGCACAGCTCGGTCGCATGGGGACAGCGCTGGTGGAAGTGGCAGCCGCTTGGTGGCGAGAAGGGGGAGGGCACGTCGCCGGTCAGCAGAATGCGCTGGCTGCGCCTGCGCGGGTCCGGCACCGGAATGGCGGAGATCAGCGCCTGGGTATAGGGGTGGCGCGGCGCCAGATAGAGCGACTGGGCATCCGCCAGCTCGACGATCCGTCCCAGATACATCACTGCAATCCGATCCGAGATGTGTTTGACCACCGACAGATCGTGGGCGATGAAGATGATGGAAAGGTTCATCTCCCGCTGCAGGCTGAGCAGCAGGTTGACGATCTGCGACTGCACCGAGACATCGAGGGCCGAGACCGCCTCGTCGCACACCAGCAGCTTGGGCTTGAGGGCGATGGCGCGGGCGATGCCGATCCGCTGGCGCTGACCGCCGGAAAACTCGTGGGGGTAGCGATCCACCGCGCTGCCCGGCAGGCCCACTTTTGCCAGCAGCTCTTGCACCCAGCCGCGCCGCTGCTCAGTGTTGCCTTTACCGTGGATGATAAAGGGCTCCTCCAAAATTTGGCCCACAGTGTGGCGGCTGTTGAGGGATTCTGCAGGATCCTGAAACACCATCTGCATCTCTTGGCGCAGGGAGCGCATCTCCTTCGGGCTGAGGGCGGTGATGTCGCGCCCCTCGAAGGTGATGGTGCCTGCGGTCGGCTCGAACAGTTTGAGCAGGCTGCGTCCGAGGGTGGACTTGCCACAGCCCGACTCACCCACCAGCCCCAGCGTCTCCCCCTGTTTCAGGTCGAAGCTGATACCATCCACCGCGTGAACCGTATATTGCTTGCGCAGGAACCCGCCTCCCAGCCGGAAGTGCTGTTTCAGATCCCTGACCGATAACAGAGTGCTCATACGGTCAACTCCTCCCAGTAGTGACAGGCGACATGGTGGCGCGGATTGAGTTGCTCCACCGCCGGAATGGCGCTGATGCAGAGAGCGGTCGCATGGGGGCAGCGGTTGGAGAAGCGGCAGCCAGCGGGCATCTCGTGCAGGGCTGGCACCTGTCCCTTGATGGTCTTGAGCAGGCTCTTGGGCTCATCCTCAAGGCGCGGGATTGAGCTCATCAAGCCGTGGGTATAGGGGTGACGGGGGTGGTCAAACAGTTCGAACACATCGGCCTGCTCTACCGCGCGGCCGGCGTACATCACCACCACTTCGTCGCACAGCTCCGCCACCACCCCCAGATCGTGGGTGATAAAGATGATGGCCATGCCGGTCTGGGCCTGCAGCTCCTTCATCAACTCCAGGATCTGGGCCTGAATGGTGACATCGAGCGCCGTGGTCGGCTCGTCGCAGATGAGCAGTGCCGGCTCGCAGGCGAGCGCCATGGCGATCATCACCCGCTGGCGCATGCCGCCGGAGAGATTGTGGGGATAGACCGCAAAGCGCTGGGCGGGCTCGGGGATCCCCACCTTCTGCAGCATGGCAATGGCTGCCTCCCTGCGCTGGGCCTTGCTGTAGTCGGGACGATGGAGGCGGAACACCTCCATCAGCTGATCGCCGACCGTCTGCACCGGGTTGAGCGCCGTCATCGGCTCCTGAAAGATCATCGAGATGCGATTGCCGCGCACCTTGTACATCTGATCCGGCGCAAGCGACAGCAGCTCCTCCCCCTGAAAGCGGATGGAACCGGCTACCACCTGACCATGGGGTTTGGGCAAGAGGCCCATGATGGCGAGCGAGGTAACGCTCTTGCCACAGCCAGACTCGCCGACGATCCCAAGGGTCTGACCCGGGGCCACCTTGAAGCTGACCCCGTCGAGCACCTTGATCTTGCCGTCATCGACGGCGAACTCCACCTCGAGATCGCGTACTTCGAGGATTGGGGCTGGGTGCTGGCCGTGATCAACGGCGAACTCCCCCCCGTTATCCGGTACGTCAAGAATGGGGGCCTGGGTGTTGGGCATAACGGCTGCTCCCTTCGCAATGGCCTGAATATCAATGACGTGCATAGGTCTTGTCGAACAGGTTGATGGGCGCCAGCGCCTCCCCTGCCTCCTTGGCGTTGCGGGTCTCTTCCTTCACCTTGGGATCGAGCCAGAGCAAACCGCCGCTACTGTGAGGATAACCATCCATCGGCCAGTAGAGCAGATCCGGCGTGTTCTTGGTGGCAGTCACCTCCGGCAGCATCACATAACGCCAGCTGCTGGCCCGCACATAGTTGAGCTGCACCCCGGGCACGAAGATGGCGAGGTCATAGATGCTCTGCTGGATCTGCTGGGAGAGCTTGGCCCGTTTGGCCATGTCGAATTCGACGTTGTAGGCGTCGATCAGCGCGTCCAGCTCCTTGTCCGCTACGTTGAACAGGTTGTTGGTCTGCGGTTTGTTGGCATTGGCGGAGTGGAACGACTCCCAATATTGTGGATAGAGACCGCCGCCGCCCCAGCCAAGCCACGCCGCCTCGTGTTTCTTCTCCAGCATTACCTTGAAGCCGGTGGCCCCATCCACTAGGTTAAGCTCTAGATCGAGACCCGCTTTCTTGGCCTCCTCTTTCAACACAGTCAGGCGCTTGGAGTGCTCCTGACTGGTGTAGGTGAGTGCCAGCGTCAGCCGCTCCCCCTTCTCATTTTGCAGGATGCCGTCCGGCCCCGGCTTGTTATAGCCGCCCTTGGCAAAGTACTCCCGCGCCTTGCTGATGTCGTAAGCCCGCTCCGGCAGCGTCATGTCGGTGAACTCGCCAAAACCCGAGCCGAAGGTGGTAGCTCTGTCATAGTCGCCGCGCAGCACGGTCTCTATCATCTTGTCGATGTTGAAGGCGTGCTGGATGCCGAGCCGCACGTTTACGTCCGCCAGCTTGGGGTTGGCCACATTGAGGTGCACCCCCTGACCGCCCTGTTTGGTGTCGGTCATGGCCATCACCTTCTGCACGTACCCCTTCTTGTACTCCGGGGTGACCGCTTTTTCATGCCACCAGTTGGGCAGGATCATCTCGAAGGTATCGATCTCCCCTTTCAGGAAGTGACGGAAGGCGATGTTGTGGTCGCGGATCACCTGCACCTTGATGGTGTCGATGTTGA
>CAMFLW010000069.1 GCA_945957575.1 uncultured Aeromonas sp.
CTGAAGAGTGTGAGTTGCGATGTGGTAGTACCAAATCCGCATAAAACTGTCTGTTCGACAAAAAACGATACAAATAGTTCATCGCAATCTGCATGAACCTCACATTTTATGCATAAGCCGCCTAGATGGGCAGAAATGATCGTCTTTTTTAACCATTTTTTCTTATTTTTAAGATCTGGCTCGCCATCAGGTCAGAATAAAAATCGCAAATGTTGCAATAATTTTTCCATGGAGTGGGCATGTCGTTATCAAAACTGTTAATCAGAATTATTGTCGTCCTGTTCCTGATCGGTGCGACGCTGCTGTTTGCACTGGAAGTCACAACGGTCCGCCAATCCATCATCGACCAGATGTCAGCCAATCTTGAGACGGCCGTGACCGCTCTGGGTCTGGTGCTACAAGGCACTTTGCTCAACGATGACAAGGTGCTGGCCGAAACCATCGTTAATGCCATGTTCGATGGCGGCTTCGTCAGCTCGGTCAGGCTGGTTGACCCGGATGGACAACTGCTGTTCCAGAAGGTATTCCAGGCAACCCAGCAAAACGTGCCCGGCTGGCTGCCCTCGATTATCGGCATGCCACCGGTCAAAATTGAGCAAGAATTGACCGATGGCTGGCGCATACTGGGCACCCTGACGCTGGAAGGTCATAGCGGCTACGCCTACCTGCACCTGTGGAATGCCATCAGTCGCATCGGGCTGGCGCTGCTGGCGGGCCTCGTCGTATTTACCCTGATCATCGCCCTGGTGTGCCAACGCCTGCTGCAGCCCCTGGAGCAGATCAACCTGCAGCTGATCCGGATCCGCAAACACCAGTTCAACAGCACCCTGCCCACTCCCTGGTTGCAAGACCTCAAAGAAGTGGCACTTTCCATCAACCAATTGGTTTCCGAACGCAAACGGGATCTGCTGCAACAACGACTCAAAATCACCCAGCTGGGAAAACAGCTGCCACTGACGACCCCACAGCCGCTGCAAGGAGTGAGCCCGCTGCCGGAAGGCGGGCAACTGCAAAAATTTGTCTCCACACAAGGGGAGATCGCGCTCTATCAGCGTTTCTTGCCCAGCCAACCCCTCGGTGCCGACAGCGATCTCGCAACCATCCAGAGCGCCCTGCAACAGTGGCAGCACTCTCATATAGAAGGGGTCTTGCTGCCCCTCTCCCTGCTCAATCACCCGCAATGGTCCGAGATCGCCCCTCTGCTAAGCCAGGGGCGAGGAAAAACACTGGATTGGCGCTGGGATGTAGCCACATTCCCCGCCCACGGCCAGTCTACCTTGGCCGCGTTGCAGGAACAGGGGTGTGAGCTCGCCTTCAGCGCCATTCCCCTCAATGCGGATACCTTCAATCAACTTGACCCGCTCAATCCCATCTTTATCAGCTGTCAGCTGACCGATGAACCGCTCTACTGGAATCTGCTCTCCCAAACCATGCATGCCGCCGGTTATACCCTGCTGGCAGAATCGGGAGAGTGTCGCGACATCGACAAACTGCGGACCTGGGGTATCGATGGTTATGCCAAGGAGGCGCAATCATGAAGAAGCTCGCCATGCTGTTGCCCCTGCTGTGGCAACCCGGCCTGATGGCTGAAACCGTGACTCTCACTACCGGTGGTGAGCAGGGGATTTATCACCAGATAACCCAAGAGTTTTGCCGTCTGGCTCATGAGGTCGACGAGCAACTTGCGTGCACACTGCAGAGCTCATCGGGTTCAATAGAAAACCTGACGCGGCTGAAGAGTGGCGAGTCATCCTACGCCATGGTGCAGTCAGACTGGCTGTATCAGGCAAGCCAGGGCTTGGGCCCTTTTACCACCCAGCCGCAACCTGAGCTGCGCGCCCTGTTTGCCACCCATGCCGAGCCCTTCACCATAGTGATCCGTGCCGATGGCGATATCACTTCACTGGAACAGCTCAAGCTCGCCCCCATCGACATGGGGTTGAAGAACTCGGGAACCCGCCAGACGGCCCTAGCCCTGTTCAACATCTTGGGAGCGAAAGAGCAGGATCTCGATCTGAAGAGCATGGCCAACCTGCCGGATGCGCTCTGCAGCAAGCAGATCGACGCATTTGCACTGGTGATGGGGCATCCTAACCGGATTGTGCTCGACACCGCCAAACGCTGCGCGGTCAGTTTCCTCCCCATCGATGGGGCCACCCGTGATCAGCTACTCAAGGGGGTCAAATATTACCAACGTAGTCAGGTGCCCGCCCGCATCTACCCCGGCAATCTGAAGGCAACGCCCACCTTTGCCATTGCCGCCACCCTGGTCACCAATGCCACCATGCCGGAAGAGTCTGTCTATCGCCTGACCAAGGCCATGCTGACCCAGCAAACCAAGTTCAATGAGCAGACTTATGGCTACGCCAATATGTTCCACCGGGCTCGCAATAAAACCGGCGCTGTATTGAGCATTGAGCAGCATCCGGGCGCGGCGAGATATTTCGATGAGTTGAAAGCGGCGGGCAAGCTATAGCCGACGATGGGGAGAGCGTAATTGCTCGCTGGAGAAACGGCTCTGCATAGAAGTCCACTGAGCCAGTCGGTCAGCACTGCCAGCCAGCGTTCCTTCCCGACGGGACTTCATGATCCAGATGCTCTTGGCATCGAAGCTGTAGACAGGAATAAGGTCGGTGCGCTGGCTGCCGGGCAGGATTCGGCTGTTGATGTTGTCGAGCACCAGCGGGTCCGATTTGGGGGTCGCGAAATAGAGCGTCACCATGTGAAACTGGTTGTAACGCACCGCCTTGACGTAAGCCAGCCGCAGCTTCTTCTCGTCCACCCCCAACTCCATCAGGGTGTAGTACTTGGAAATGCTGTAATCCTCGCAATCACCACCGCGGGCGCCGATAAACTCCAGCGGATTGGCCCAATAATCCTCGGCCCCCCATAATCTGGGATCATCGCTGTAGATCAGGTTATTGAAGTAGTGGTTTACCAGCTCGATCTTCTGCTGATCCGTGGTGCCGGATCTGGGCGTCAGCAGCCGGGAAAACGCCTCCGCGCGCTGTATGGCACGCCCGCCGTAAACCTCCTGCAACTTCTCCCGCAGTTCGGGGCTGGCGATATATTCCGACAGACGGGAAGCCTGCACGCCGGCACAACCGAGTGCCAGCATGCAGGTGGGGATTAACAACCATTTCATACCGGACACTCCATGTCAGATGCTGGAGGCCAGTATAGTCCGTCCGAATGAGAGACTCAGCTGCTGATCAACGACATTGGGCGAATGCATCTG
The DNA here is from genome assembly GCA_945957575.1 of uncultured Aeromonas sp. Classification (GTDB taxonomy): domain Bacteria; phylum Pseudomonadota; class Gammaproteobacteria; order Enterobacterales; family Aeromonadaceae; genus Aeromonas. The sequence continues at coordinate 3,239 of CAMFLW010000069.1, forward strand.
CCAGTTGTTGCATGAATTGGGGATAACCATCCGGTCCGAGCGGCACCTGTTCACCCACCTCATCCAGCAACAGCACCTTGGCGCCGGTATTGCGGGCAACCGACTCGATCACCGCCGGCGAGAATTGCGGCTCGGCATAAATGCAGCTTGCCTGTTTATCTTCCAGTGCCTTGCGAATATCCACCAGGGTCTTGGCGCCCGGGCGACGCTCCGGGCTGACGGTAAAGTGACCTTTTGAACTCATGCCGTAGTGACGTTCCCAGTAGCCATACGCCTCGTGGAATACAAAGTACCCCTTCTGGTTCACCGCCTTCATCTGGCCGGCGATCACCTTTTCCTTGGCATCAACCTTGGCATCAAATGCCGCGAGGTTGGCCTCATAGCGAACCTGATTGGCCGGATCCAGCTTACCCAATTCGCTTGCGATCGCCTTGGCAATCACCTTGGCCTGGGTCGGACCAAGCCAGATATGGGGATCGATCCCTTCGTGATGATGTCCCTCATGTCCCTCATGTCCTTCATCATGATCATGGCCAGCGTGCTCGTGGGTGGCATGATCGGGGTTATCATGGTCATGGGAGCCGTGACTACCTTGAGTCGCGTAGTTGAACAGCGGCATCCCCTCAACTTGAGCCAGGGCCAGTGCATGAGGATGGCTGGCCAGCAGCTTGGCCATAAAACCTTCCAGTTCGGGGCCTACCCACACAACCAGACCAGCACCGTTGATATTGCGAATATCGGACGGACGCAGGGAAAAATCGTGGGGAGAGGCACCAGTCGGCAGCAATACCTTGGGCTCGCTCACCCCGTCAGTGATCGCCGCGGCAATGAAGCCAAGGGGCTTGATGGTGGTCAGTACCTCAATGGCACGGACAGGCAAACTCACCGCCAGCAGGGCAGTGAAAAAAGCAATAATTCTCATTGGTGAATCTCGTCAGCGGGTGATTGTGTGATAATATAACAGCTTCTGTTTTTGTTATATTATAACTCTCACTGGCTGTAAACCCCGGAGCTGTCATGACCCAACTGGTAGAGCTGAAAGAGGTCTGTCTTTCGTTCGATGGACGCTCAGTGCTCGACAAGGTCTCTTTTACCCTCAATAAAGGCAAAATCACCACCCTGGTCGGCCCCAACGGGGCGGGCAAGAGCACCCTGAGCAAACTGGTATTGGGTCTGCTCACCCCGGATTCTGGCCAGATCACCCGCAGCCGCGATCTGAGAGTCGGCTATGTACCCCAGCGCCTCTATCTGGATCCTACCCTGCCGCTCACCGTGCGCCGCTTTCTGCAGTTGGGCAAGAAGGGTCGGATCTCCATCGAAGAGGCGCTGACCAGAGTCGGCGCCGAAGGGCTGCTGGACAACCGGATGCAGAAGCTCTCCGGCGGTGAGATGCAGCGGGTACTGCTGGCCCGCGCCCTGCTGGTCAAGCCCGAACTGCTGGTGCTGGATGAGCCGGTGCAAGGGGTCGATATCACCGGCCAGATCGAGCTCTATGCCCTGATCGGCCAGCTCGCTGCCGAATTCAATTGCGCCGTGCTGATGGTCTCCCACGACCTGCATCTGGTGATGGCCAGCACCCACGAGGTGATCTGCCTCAATCGCCACGTCTGCTGTCATGGCGAGCCGGAAAGCGTGGCCCGCCATCCCGAATTTGCCCGCCTGTTCGGGCGCCCGGAGCAGGAGGTGCTGGCGGTCTATACCCACCATCACCACTGCGACGGCGAACACCATCATCATGAACCGCAGGCCCCCGTCATCCGCCTGCCCTCTCGCAACAACGCTCACAGCAAATAGCGCAAGAACAGGACATTCAAGTGGACAGCTTTCTGTTATACGCCCTCGCGGCCGGCCTCGGCATCGCCCTGCTGGCCGGCCCCCTCGGCAGCTTCGTGGTATGGCGCAAGATGGCCTATTTTGGCGATACCCTCTCCCATGCCTGTCTGTTCGGCATCGCGCTGGGCATCCTGCTGCAGGTGGATCTCACCCTGGCGGTAGTGGTCTGCTGCCTCGCCATGGCGATGCTGCTGGTGATCATGAGCCGCAACCAGCAGGTGGCCACCGATACCCTGCTCGGCATTCTGGCCCACAGCGCCCTGTCCCTCGGTCTGGTTACCTTGAGTTTTATGGATAACGTGCGGGTGGATCTGATGGCCTACCTGTTTGGCGACCTGCTCTCGGTACAACCGATGGATCTGCTGTGGATCTACGGCGGTGGCGCTCTGGTACTGCTCACCCTGTGGCGACTGTGGGATCCCCTGCTCTCCATGACCATCTCGGAAGAGCTGGCACGGGTCGAGGGGATCCGGGTCGATGTGCTGCGCTGCGTATTGATGCTGCTGATCGGGCTGGTGATCGCCGTAGCGATGAAATTTGTCGGGGCGCTGATCATCACCTCCCTGCTGATCATCCCCGCCGCTACCGCCCGCCGTTTCAGCCAGACGCCGGAGCAGATGGCCGGCTTTGCCGCGCTGATCGGCTGCCTCGCCGTGCTGGGTGGTCTGACCCTATCCTGGTATCAGGATACTCCGGCAGGCCCCTCGGTCGTCGTCTGCGCCACCAGCCTGTTTGTGCTGAGCCAGTTCAAAAAAGCCTGATAACCCGAGCCATTACAGCGGCATACTCTGGCGTGTCTCCATCATCAGCCACTGGCGTAACCGGCTGATGGCGGGCTCATGGGCCCGCGAGCGTTTGCAGGTAAAGTAGAAGGCATCCCCCGTCTCCAGCTGGTGTACCGGCAAGGCCACCAGCTGGGGATCATCGGGCCGCAGCATGTAATCATTCACGAATGCCACTCCCTGATCCCAAGCCGCCGCCTCCATCGCCAGCAGCACATGGCTGAAGTGGTGCATCCGCGCCTCGTCTGGTATCACCAAGCCACCCGCCTTGGCCCAGCGCTGCCAATCCTCCCCCCGCGCCTTGTAGATGGATTGCACCGATAGCAGCGGCAGTTGCCAGATGGCATCTGGCCACTCCCCCTCCACCTGCTGCAACAAGCGGCGGCTGCAGACCGGGAAGAGCCGCTCCTGATAGATAAGATCGTGGCAGTAGCCCCGCCCGTGGGGTGAGACGGTGATAAAGCAATCCGCCACCCGATCGGAGAGCTCGGGATCCTCCGCCACCATCTCCAGACTCAAATCCAGCTCGGGATAGAGCTGGCGCAATCCGGCCAACCGCGGGATCAGCCACTTCACCGCAAACGAGCTGTAGACCGCGAGGCGCAACCGCATCTCGCCGCCCCCGCGCAGCTGCTCGCTGCTCTGGGCAATCTGGCCGAGCCCGGCAGCAATCCCCTCGAAATAGCTCTCGCCCTGTGTCGTCAACGAGAGCAGACGCCCCTGACGCAGCAGCAACCGCTCCCCCAGAAAGTCCTCCAGCAGGCGGATCTGGTGGCTGACCGCACTCTGGCTGACGTTCAGTTCAAGGGCGGCGCGGGAGAAGCTGAGCAGCCGGGCCACCACCTCGAAATATTGCACCGCACGCAGGGGAGGAAGCTTCATTATCTAAATATCTCATGGATGGTCATTTTTTATCATTTTACTGAATATCAACCGGCACGCTACCCTCCCCTTATCTGAAGTGGGAGGTGGTATGAATGCAGTGGGGATCGGCATCCTTTATCTGGTGCTGGGCAATATGGTGGCGGTTTTTTCCGATGCGCTGGTCAAGGTACTGGAGCCGGATCAGCCCATCTTCCAGTTTGTCTTTTTCCGCCAGGTTTCTGCAGCCCTCCTGCTGATGCCCTGGCTGCTCTGGTCATGGCGCCGCAACCCGCCGGTGGCCATCAAGTGGCACCTGCTGCGGGCCCATATCTGGGCGGCCGGTGTCTGCCTGATGGTGGTCGCCCTCACCCGCTTGCCGCTCGCCACTGCCAACGCCCTCTTCTATGCCGCGCCCCTGATGATGGTGCCGCTGGCAGTGTGGATGGCAGGAGAGGCAATCTCGCGCCAGAAGGTGCTGACCGCAGTCATCGGGTTTATCGGGGTACTGATCGTGCTGCGCCCGACCGAAGTGAACTGGGCCGCACTGGCGGCGCTCGGAGTGGCGCTGTCGATGGCGCTCAACAATCTGCTGATCAAGCGCATCCCGCTCAAGCAGCCCATCGCCCAGACCCTGTTTTTCACCAACGTGCTGAGCATGCCCTTCATTCTCGCGCTGGCCTGGTGGGAAGGGGGCGACTGGCAGTGGCAGATGTGGTGGCCCGCCTTTGGCTCCTCGGCGCTGATCATGGTCTATGCGGGATTGTGCGTGGTGGCCTATCGCAAGGCGGAAGCGAGCAAGATAGCCTCTGCGGAATATACCGGTCTGCTGATGGCCGTCGCCATTGGGGTATGGCTGTTTGACGAGCAGCCGGGTCTGCCGCTGCTGCTGGGCTGTATCTGCATCGTCCTGCCGCTCATCGCCATGGCGCGCAGCAAGCCAAAGCCGCTGGCCGAGCCAGCGCTCTAATACTCAGGGTCTTCCCAGCAGCGGGGCGACCCTTTGCTGCAGATGAGGGATGACCTCCTGCTCGAACCAGGGATTCTTTTTGAGCCAGAGGGTGTTGCGCGGTGAAGGGTGCGGCAGCGGCAACCAGCCGGGGCTATAGTCGGCCCAGCTGCGCACCGTGTCGGTGAGCGAGCCCCTGGCCGCCCCCCGCAGGTAGTAGGCTTGCGCATACTGGCCGATCAGCAGAGTCAACTCGATATTGGGCAGCAGCATCAGCACCTTGTCGTGCCAGGCAGGCGCGCACTCGGGTCTGGGCGGCAGGTCGCCCGACTTGCCCTTGCCGGGATAACAGAGCCCCATCGGCATAATCGCAATGCGTGATTCGTCGTAGAAGGTGGGTTTATCGACCCCGAGCCACTGACGCAAGCGATCGCCAGAGGGGTCATCCCACGGGATACCGCTGGCATGCACACGAGTGCCGGGGGCCTGACCGATGATCAGCAGGCGGGCACTCTCGGCCCCGCGGATCACCGGACGAGGCCCCAGCGGCAGATGCGCCTCGCACAGGCGGCAGGCGCGGATCTCTTCAAACAGGCTATCCAGTCGACTCATGAGCGCGATAGTAACAGAGTTTTCCACCAGATCTCGCTTGTGAAAGGGGTGGCCTCTATTTATTATTCACCGACAGATGTTTAATTTAATAAACAGGTAGAGATGAAAAACTGGCTAGGCACGGGCACGGCGACCCTCTCCTTCATCCTCTGGGGGATGCTGCCGCTCTATTATCAGTTCATGCCCGAGGTCAACATGTGGGAGCTCATCTCCCACCGCGTGCTCTGGTCGGTTGTCCTGCTGGGCGGCCTGATTCTGCTGCTTGGCCACAAGGTTCCCTGGGCACGGCTGCGCAGCGAGCCGCGCCAGCTGGGCCTCATCCTGCTGGCCGGCCCGGTCATGTCGATCAGCTGGTGCATGTTCACCTGGTGCCTCACCACAGGGCAGGTACTGACCACCAGTCTCGCCTTCTTCATGACGCCGCTGTTCAATATCGTATTCGCAGTCATCTTCCTCAAAGAGCGACTCACCCCGCAAAAACATCTGGCGGTCGCCCTGGCACTGGCGGGGCTCGCCTATATGCTGTTCTGCTACGGCCAACTCCCCTGGTTCTCCCTCATCATGGGGGCCAACTTCGCCTGCTACGGCCTTATCAAGAAGAAGATCCACTACGACACCGGCACCAGCCTCTATCTGGAAGCCATGGTGCAACTGCCCGTCGCACTGATCATCATCGGCACGCTGGCGTGGCACGGGGAAGGGGCATTCGTGAACGGGGATCTGGCCGACAAACTGCTGCTGATGGGCAGTGCGCCCGCGACCCTGTTGCCGGTGGGGCTCTTCTGCTACGCGGTGGCGAGAACCCGGATGAGCACGGTGGGACTGTTGCAATATATCGAGCCCAGCCTCGCCTTCCTGCTCGCCATCTACTGGTTTGGTGAAACGCCGGATCCCATCAAGACGGTCGGCTTCGCCTTCGTCTGGGCAGGCTTGCTGGTGAGTCTGGTGCCGCTGCACCGCCTCAAGCGTCAGCCTCAGGGGGCGCCGCGGTAGGACTCCAGGATCTTGTGCCAGGCGGGATCCCGATCCATCTGCTCGGCAATGTCGTTGAGCCGGGCATGAAGTTCGGGGCGGGACTTGGGCACCAGAATGTGGCGGGTATAGCTGGACTGGGCAAAGGGCGAGACAAACAGCTTGCCCCGATAGTGCTGTGAGTCGATGAAAAAGCCCAGCGATGAACCACTCACCAGAGTCACATCGATGCGTCCGCGTACCAGCAGCTCAAGGTTGGTCTTCACCTTCTTGGCATCCTGACGCACCAGCTCGCCTCGGTCGGCCGCATCGTCGATCCCCTGATAGCGGTAGCCCTCCACCCCGCCAAACACCAGTCCCTTGAGGGAGTCAGGGCCACGATAGGTGATTGGATTGTCGATGTTCGAGACCAGCTCGTTGGTATCGCGCATGATGGGGAAAGTCCAGAGGTAACGCTCGCGCTGGGGATCCCCCACCCAGGTGGGATTGACCCAGACCACCAGACCGTCAAAGTCGGGATCCGCCATCTCCAGCGCCAGCCGGGCGCGATTGACCAGCCAGAGCTCGATCCTGGGTTCACCTCCCAGCCTTTCATTGAGATACTTCACCAGCTCGCGGCTCAGCCCTGCATCCCCACCGGTATTGAAGGGCGGATGCTGATGGTAATCGTAGAGACGGATCGTCTCCCCCAAAGCCGGAACCGATAACAGCAACCACAACCAGAACCAGACTCTCATCGCACCTCCTTGAGCTGCCTCTGAGTTTGGCACAGAGAATTTGAATGAGAGAACCCGCGACCACCACACCGCAACCATCCGCCCCTTCCCGCTGGTCTGTCTATATGGTGCGCACCGCGGCCGGCCTGCTCTATACCGGGATCAGCACGGCTCCGGAGCGCCGCCTGCGCCAGCACCAGAGCGGCAAAGGCTCTCGCGCCCTGCGCGGCAAGGGGCCACTGACCCTGGTGTGGCAGCAGGAGGTAGGCGACAAAGGAGCGGCCCTGCGCCTCGAATATCGCCTCAAACAGCAGCCAAAATCCTTCAAGGAGCAGCTGATACAGAGCCCTGAACTCTGGCAGAGCTGGAGCCCCCAGTGGTTACCCTCAGCCACCCAACCTTGAGTATGACAGGCAAAAAAGGCCACTCGATGAGTGGCCGGAAAGGGGAAATCAGGGAGCATCACACAACGTCTTGCACAACTACAGGTTCCTGCAGATTACAGGTAGGTATTGGAGCGCTTGCCGCGGTGGCTGATAAGCCAGCAGACCACCAGCACCAGCAGCAACCAGGGGGCCAGCTTGATGATCAGGGCAAGCATGCCGCTCAGCAGCCCCAGTAGCACAAACACACCGCTCACCAGCAGCATGGCCACTAGGGTAAAACCGGTCAGCGCCATCACCAGCAACACTCCCAGCAATATGAAAAATTCCAGCATAACTTGCTCCTTACAGGCACTCTGTGCCGCCGGGCTGCCTTGCGGTCAATCCAGCCAGCGTTTCAATTCATAACGGGGCGGCATCACCAGCACCGCCAGCAGATAGGCAGCCAGAGCCAGCGGCGGCATCAGGATCAGGGCGAGCAGGGCCACCACTCGCACCGTCACTCTGGAGATCCCCAGCCGTTGGGCAATGCCGGCGCAGACGCCGGTCAGCTTGCGATGGACAAGATCCTTGGGCCAGGGAGTCATGGTTATGCCTCCACCTTCTGACCCTTGAGACGGGCCAGCTCGCGCTCTATCTCGTCATTGAGCTCCAGCTCGCGGAACTGGGCCTCCAGCGAGGGATTCTGCCCCAGAGTGGCCGCCTCCAGCTGGGCTTCCAGCTGGTCGACCCGCCCCTGAAAGCCTTCGAAGCGGGCCATCAGCTCATGCATGCGCTGATTGTCCACCTGAGCGCGGGCACGAATGCGGCTATGGGCGGTCTGCTCGCGCAGGGTCAGCAGTTTCTGCTTCTCCCGCGCCTCGGTCAGCTTGGCGGCCAGTCGCTCGCTGTCGGCGGTGAGCTGGGCCAGCACCTCGGCGACCCGCGCCTTGTCCTGCTCCAACTGTTCACATTTTTTGACCTCCGCCAGCTTCTCGGTCAGCGCGGCGCGGGCAAGATCCTCGCGCCCCTTCTGGATGGCGAGCTCGGCCTTGGCCGACCACTCCTGGATCTGCACCTGCAACGCTTGCTGATGGCGCTCCAGCTGTTTTTGCTCGGAGATGACGCGAGCGGCCTGGGTGCGCATATCGACCTGCACCTGCTCCATCTCCTCGATCATCAGGCGCAGCATCTTCTCGGGCTCTTCACTCTTGTCGAGCAGGCTGTGCAGGTTGGCATTGATTACGTCGGTCAGGCGGCTGAACACGCTCATGGTCTGGCTCCTTGTGGATGGGATGGCTATCTCTTTCCATTGCATTACAAGAGCCGTGCCAAGAAAAATTATTGTTGTTTTACAGATAGATGAGGTTTTTACGAGAAAAATCAAGAAGGGTTTATTGGTGAAAAAAGCCAAAAACGTGGTGATTTTTACCAACAAAAAAGGGAGCCCGTGGCTCCCTTTTCAATGCAGTTATGATGGTGTTCAGGCGGCGTGATGGCGACCCAGCTTGCCATCCAGCTCGGCCAGTTTGGCCTCCATCCGGGCACGGCACACCTCGGAGAGCTCGCGAATGCCGGCGGCACCGTGCTCTTTGCTGCAAACCGGGGCCATCACCTCCAGCAGCACCTCGCCGTTATCCCAGCGGTTGAGGTCGATCTGGCCGAAGTAGCTGGAGCAGACGATGGGCACCACCGGCACTTCAGCCTGTACGGCGGTATGGAAAGCGCCCGCCTTGAACGGCAGCAGACCACGCCCCTGCGAGCGGGTCCCTTCCGGGAACATCCAGATGGAGGTGCCGCGCGCCTTGATGCGCTCCACCACCTGACCAATGGTGCCAATGGCGCGAGAGCGGTTGGAGCGGTCGATCAACACGTTGCCGGAGAGCCAGAAGATAAGGCCGAAGAAGGGGAGCCACAGCAGGCTCTTCTTGCCCACCGCGACCACGCCGGGCTGCACCGCACCGGTCACGGTGAAGATGTCATAGTTGCTCTGGTGGTTGCAGACATAGACCGCAGGCCCGACCGATTTCACCTCGTCGGCTACCGTCACCTTGACCCGGACCCCGATCAGCGGACAGACCGCGTGATACATGCGGGCAAAGACATAGACGTTGTTGGGGTGGCGCGGACGAACCAGACAGAGCAGCAGGCCGAACAGGAACCAGAAGATGAGCAGCAGACCAAGCAGCAGCACACGGGCAATTTTGAGCATCGAACACCTCGAATTTTAACTCGGCGCAGTATACTGATCCCCCTTTTAGCGAACAAGCGTTCGCCAAACAGAACCGACCACACGGCGCCAGCCTCAGCGCTCATAAAACGGCCGGCAACTTGCCCCACCCGCCATTGACCGTTAGGATGTGGCCATCTTGATGAACGGGGCGAGCATGATTCACCAACAACGCGTGGCGAAACGACTCCTGCTGCTGGTCTGCCTGCTGGTGCTCAATTGCGCGGCCCAGCCGCTGGCCAGGCTGGCACTGCTCGATCATGCCCTCACCTGTCAGGCCCTGCCCGTTCAGAGCATCGATAATGAGCAGAACGACGGCAAGCCTGCTAGCCCGCAGCCCACCAGCTGCCAGCTCAATGGCAAATGGCTGAGCGCCGCCACCCTGCTCTGCATCGAACAACTCTTCTTTGCCGTCGCCCTGCTGATTGCCCTGCTGGCACCACTCTGGCGCTATACCCCTCCCTTACCACCGCCAAGGGTTATCTCACCACCCGAGCGGCGACTTCACCTCACGCTCTGCGTCTGGCGGGAATGATTCCGGCCCTTTTCCATTCGCCGTTACTCATTTTTTGCGAGACCAGACAGATGACACACTTTTTCAAGGCAGCCCTGCTTATGGCCTGCCTGCTGTGGCAATCCACGGGATTGGCCAGCGATACGGGCTGGCTCACCAGCCCACAGAATGATCACGCCAGGGTGCGGCTGCAGGCCGACCGCAGTGCCCCTGACCACACCCGCATCCTGCTCGACGTAGCCCTCGAGTCCGGCTGGAAGACCTACTGGCACAGCCCGGGCGAAGGGGGCATTGCCCCCCGGATCCTGTGGGATGAGCCGGTCGGAGACTTCCAGTGGCGCTGGCCCGCTCCGCGCCACTTCGAGGTGGCCGGACTCAGTACCCAGGGTTATCAGGGGGAGGTACGCTTCCCTCTGAGCCTCAACTACCCGACCGGCCAATCGCTCAAGGGCACCTTGCGCCTCTCCACCTGCAGCAACGTCTGCATCCTGACCGACTTCCCCTTTACCCTCGCGGTAGATGGGCAGACTCCGGCCGGTTTCGACTTCGGCTGGGCCAAGGCCATCAGCAACCTGCCCCAACCGCTGCCCGCCGACACCCGGGTCGAGCTCGGTTATCAGCACAACCAGCTGCAACTGCGCGCCGAGCGCGCAGAGGGCTGGCAATCACCGGCCCTCTTTATCGACGCTCTGGAAGGGGCCGAGTTTGGCAAGCCGGTGCTCGAGGTCGAGGGCAACACCCTGATCGCCCGGGTACCGGTGAGCGATGGCTGGCAGGGAGATGCGCCGGATCTGCGTGGCCAATCCCTCGGCCTGCTGCTTACCAGTGGCGAACAGACGTGGCAGACCAAAGGCTCGATTGGCGAAGCGCTCGTATTGCCAGCGTCGAGCCAGCCCCTCTTCTGGTTGCTGGGGGCGGCGCTGCTCGGCGGCCTCATCCTCAATCTGATGCCCTGCGTGCTGCCGGTGCTGGCGCTCAAGTTGGGGTCTGTGCTGCAACATCAGGAGCGTGAACAGGGAACTGTGCGCAAACAGTTCCTCGCTGCCAGCGCCGGGATCCTCGCCTCCTTCTGGGTGCTGGCGGCCATGAGCAGTCTGCTGCGCGCCACGCAAGGGGCCGTCGGCTGGGGCATCCAGTTCCAGAGCGCCGGTTTTATCGGCTTTATGGTGCTGGTCACCCTGCTGTTTTGCGCCAACCTGCTGGGGCTGTTCGAAATTCGTCTGCCGAGCAACCTCAACACCCACCTCGCCACCAGCGGCGGCAATGGCCTCGGCGGTCACTTTCTGCAGGGAAGTTTCGCCACCCTGCTGGCGACTCCCTGCTCGGCCCCCTTCCTCGGCACCGCGGTGGCCTTTGCGCTGGCGGCGCCCCTTGGCCAGCTCTGGCTTATCTTCACCGCGCTCGGGATTGGTATGAGCCTGCCCTGGCTGCTGGTGGCGGCCCTGCCACGGCTCGCCCTCTGGCTGCCCAAACCGGGTCGCTGGATGGGGCGCCTGCGCATCCTGCTCGGGCTGATGATGCTGGGTTCCAGCCTCTGGCTGGCGAGCCTGCTTGGCAGCCATCTGGGCAACGTTCAGGTTTACTGGCTGATGGCCGCCATGCTGCTGGCCCTGCTGATTGGCATCGTCTGGCGTTATGGCATGCGCGGCTTCACGCTGGCCCTCTCCCTCTCGGCGCTTGTCGGCGCTGCCCTGCTGCTGGGGGGCGCCTTCACGGCGCAGGGGTCGGGCAGCATCGACCGGGTGGTCTGGCAGCCGCTCTCGGAACGCGCCATCGCCGATGCGCTCGCCCAGAACAAGCGGGTCTTCGTCGATGTCACCGCCGACTGGTGCGTCACCTGCAAGGCAAACAAATACAACGTGTTGCTGCGCGATGAGGTGCAAACAGCCCTCTCGGCCCCCGATGTGGTGGCCCTGCGCGGCGACTGGAGCAAACCGGACGAGACCATCGCCGCCTTCCTGCGCCAGCGCGGGGCGGCAGCCGTCCCCTTCAACCAGATCTACGGCCCCGGCCTGCCACAGGGAGAGACCCTCTCCCCCCTGCTGGACAAGGCCGATCTGCTTACCCTCTTGAATCAGGCCGGTCTGATCCAGACCAATGCCACCCATTTTTAAGGAGAACTCCATGAACCTGCGCTCCATCGCCCTGTTCACTGCCCTGTTTGCCGGCTCGCTGACTGCTCCGGCCCTGCATGCCGCCCCCTTCACCCCGGAGCAGGAGGCCCGCATCAAGGAGCTGATCCGCGAGACCCTGATCGCCAACCCCAAGATCCTCGACGAGGCAGCCGAATCCTGGGAGAAACAGAACGCGGCAGCCCAAGAGGCGCAGCTTGGCAACTTCATCAAGGGCAACAAGGATGTGCTGTTCAACAGTCCAACCAGCCCCCGCCTCGGCGCCAAGAATCCCAAGCTGACGCTGGTGCTGTTCACCGACTACAACTGCGCCTACTGCAAGCAGTTCGATCCCCAACTGACCAAGCTGCTCGAGGCCTATCCCGACGATCTGGGGCTGGTGATCAAGCTGCTGCCGTTCAAGGGGCAGAGCTCTGCCAAGGCAGCCCAATACAGCCTGACCCTGTGGCAGCAGGATCCGGTCCGCTTCCTCGCCCTGCATGACAAGCTGATGAGCAAGCAGGGGATGCTGACCGAGGCGGATATCAACAAGGCGCTGGCGGCCACCGACAATGTGGCGCTCAAACCGGAGGGCAAAGCGACCGAAGAGCTGCGCAACAGCCTGCGCATCGGCACCATTCTGGGGGTGCAGGGCACACCGGCAACCCTGATTGGCAACCAGCTGGTGCCGGGCGCCGTTCCCTATGAGGAGCTGGAGCAGCTGGTGAAGGCCGAACTGGCCAAGCTGGGGTAAGGGATGACCACCAACCCTCAACCCCGCTGGCGACGCTGGGGCAAGGAGGCACTCTGGCTGCTGTTGCTGGCGCTGTTCATCTCGACCCTGCTCGATCTGTGGCGCAGCCCGACCCTGCCAGAGGGGGCGATGAGCGCCCCCGTCACCCTGCAAGATGGCAGCAACACGGATCTCGCCACCCTGAGCCGCGGCAAGCCGCTGCTGGTCTACTACTGGGCCAGCTGGTGCGGGGTGTGCCGTTTCACCACCCCGGCGGTGCAGCAGCTCTGGCAGGAGGGGGAAAACGTGCTGACGGTGGCGCTGCGCTCCGGCAATTCCGAGCAGTTAGGCAAGGGGATGAGCAAGAAGGGGCTCACCTTCCCGACCCACAATGACGAGTCGGGAGCGCTGGCTGCCCAGTGGCAGGTGGGGGTCACACCCACTTTCCTCGTCATCAAGGATGGGACGCTTGTGAGCAGCACCACCGGCTGGAGCTCGAAGTGGGGCTTGCAGCTACGGCTCTGGTGGGCGTCGCTCTAGCCACGCGGCATCGTTGCCTGCAACAGGGCCATCCCACCGGATGGCCCTTTTTTCATCGCCTTCCCCTGCGCCGCCCTTGCACTGGCCAGACCGACTGGCAACAATAGGCACTCAACTGACCCC
>CAMFLW010000070.1 GCA_945957575.1 uncultured Aeromonas sp.
ATGCCGGCTTCAAGGTGGTGATGCTGGATCTCGACAAGCCCACGGTGATCCGCCGCACTGTCGCCTTCGCCCAGGGGATGTTCGATGGCGAAACCAGTGTCGAGGGTGTGCGCGCCAAGCGGGTCGAGAGCGTTGAGCAAGCGTTCCAGCAGCTGGATCGGGGCGTCATTCCACTACTGGTTGACCCCGACTGTGCCACCCTCGCCGAGCTCAAGCCCCGCTATCTGGTGGATGCCATCCTCGCCAAGCAGAATCTCGGCACCCACAAGGAGATGGCCCCCATTACGGTGGCCCTTGGCCCGGGGTTTGAGGCGGGGCGCGACTGCGATGCGGTCATCGAGACCAACCGCGGCCACCATCTGGGCCGGGTCATCTATCAGGGCCCTGCCCAGCCCAATACCGGCATTCCCGGGGTGATCGAGGGGCACTCCGCCCGCCGGGTAGTGCGCGCGCCCGTCGCCGGGGTGATGAAGAGCATTATCAAGCTCGGTGACCTGGTGCAGGAGGGAGATGTGATCGCCCACGTGGGGGACGCCCCCATTATCGCGCCGCTCTCCGGAATGGTACGGGGATTGCTCAGCGATGGCATCGAGGTGACCGTCGGCTTCAAGATCGGTGACATCGACCCCAGAGGCGAGCGGGCCGATGCTACCACGGTATCGGACAAGGCACGCGCCATCGGCGGCGCCGTGCTGGAAGCCATGATGCATCTGGCCCAGCGCAGATAAGAGAGTGTTCTTAAAACCAGAAGGGCCCGCCATGATGGCGGGCCCTTTTTATTTCGTTGCCGACAATTGACTTAGCCGTGCTTGATGCGAGTCTCCCCCGCCACCGACACCACGGAGCGCTTGCCCTTGCGGCTGATGACGAGAAGCGCCAGCACGATAAGGGCGATGCCGCTCCCCTCCACCGGCCCCGGGTTTTCACCGAGCAGCCACCAGGAGAGCAACACGCCGGTTACCGGCACCGCCAGGGTGCTGAGGCTGGCGATACCCGCCGGCAGTTTTTTCAGCACAAACAGCCAGAGACTCCAGGCGATGGCGGTGGCGAAGATGGCGCTGTAAGCAAGCGCACCAAACACATAAGGCTGCCAGTCGATGGGTCGCTCCGGCACCAGCGCCGCCACCAGTGCCATCACCATGGTGGCGTAGATCATCTGCCAGGTGGTGAGGGACATCAGATCTACCGCGGGGTGGCGGGCATACATCCGCTTGGCGATGATGGCACTGATCCCCCAGCAGATGCCGGAGGCAATCCCCAGCAGCGCACTCTTCATCGAATCCAGATGCAGCTGCCAGGGCTCGATCACCAGCAGCAGCCCGCAGGCCGCTACCCCGACCGCCAGATAGTGGAGCTTGCGCATCCGCTCGCTGAGAAAGAGCGCCGCGAAAATCACCACCCAGAACGGCATGGTGTAGCTCAGAATAGCCACCTTGCCCGCCCCGCCGCTGATCAGCGCCCACTGGGCCAACCCCACCATGCCGCAGGTCTGGAACAGGGCGATGGCGAGGGTATAGCGAAACGGGGTGGGTTTGAGATAACGGCGCCCACGCAGGGCCAATACCAGCAGCAGAACCAGAGATCCGCACAGGCAGCGCAGGGCGGTGAACTCGAAGGCCCCCGCGTAGAGCATCACCTGCTTCATCACGATCCAGCTGTAACTCCAGATGGCGGTGAGCAGGATCAATCCCACCAACGCCGCCATATTGATCTTTCCGCTCATTTGTTTGTCACTCACCTCTTGTCACTCATTGCGCCGGGTCTGCTCTCGGCGTCTTGCCCACGCTTGAAGGCGGCCATCTTACGCCGCTCATCCTCCGCTGACCATGACTGCCCCAAAATGAACAAGGGGGCCGACGGCCCCCGCAATCACACTCAATCCGAGCTGGAACACCTAGCGGCTGATAAGGGTTCCCGTCTTGCCGGCAATGCCGTCGGCGGCCTTCTCCAGCAAGGTGATCAGGGATTTGCGTCCCGGCATGGAGGTCGCGAACGAGAGCGCCGCCTCCACCTTGGGCAACATGGAGCCCTTGGCAAACTGCCCCTGCTCGATAAAACACTGGGCATCTCCGACGCTCAGCTGATCGAGCCACTGCACATCCGGCTTGCCGAAGTTGATGGCGACCTTCTCTACCGCGGTAAGGATGATCAGCATATCGGCGTCGATAAGCTCCGCCAGCCTGGCACTGGCCCAATCCTTGTCGATCACCGCGCTGGCACCGCGCAGGTGATTGCCCTCGCGCAGCACCGGAATGCCGCCGCCACCGACGGTGATCACCACCTGACCGGCGGCCAGCATGGCTGAGACGGTCTCTTTCTCGATGATATCGACAGGTTTGGGGGATGCCACTACCCGGCGATAGCCACGACCGGCATCCTCTTTGAGCCGCTCACCCTTGGCCATCAATGCCTCGGCCTCCTCCTTGCTGAAGAAGCCGCCGATGGGCTTGCTCGGGTCGAGGAAGGCGGGATCGTTTTTATCCACCTCAACCTGGGTCACCAGGGTAGCGACCGGCTTGTGGATGCCACGCGCCAGCAAGGCCTCGCGCAGGGCGTTTTGCAGGTCATAACCGATATAGCCCTGACTCAGGGCCACGCAGACCGACATGGGCAGATGGGGCGCCTTCGGGTCGTGGCGGGCCGCCACCTCGAACGCCTGCTGGATCATCCCTACCTGCGGGCCGTTGCCGTGGGTCACCACCACCTCATGCCCCTGGGCGATCAGGTCGGCAATGGTGCCCGCCGTGCTCTGCACCGCCTTCATCTGCTCGGGCAGGTTGTTGCCCAGCGCATTGCCGCCAAGGGCCAGTACGATTCTCTGTTTCATCTTGTTATCTCCAGTGATGGGACAAGCCGGCGCGATACCGGCCCACCTTTCGTTGTTCACATAAGCTTGCTGATCTGCGTGTTTCGAACGGATTGTCAGCCTGCCACTGTGGGGCAAGGCGAGTGCAGCTCCGGCGCCAAGGCCGGATCAAAGGGAGCTCTGGCCAGAAAACGGCCGTGACCACGCCGCCCCTGAAACTCGCCATCGCGAGCGACTATCTCGCCGCGGCTCAGGGTCATTCTGATCCGGCCGGGGCAGCGCATCCCCTCGTAGGGGCTGTAGTCGCCGTTGTCATGCAGCAGTGGGTGAGAAATCAGGGTGTCACCGCGGGGATCCATGATCACCAGATCGGCATCAGCCCCCGGTTGCAGGTTGCCCTTGCGCGGCCAGAGGCCAAACAGGCGTGCCGAATTGGCGCTGGTGAGGGCTACAAAGCGGGACGGCGAGATGCGCCCCCCCAGCACCCCGTGGGCAAAGAGCAGCAGCATCCGGTTTTCGACCCCGGGCAAGCCGTTGGGGCAGCGGCTGAAATCGCCCCCCGAGAGGGTCATGCGCTGGGCGTGGGAGAAGTTGCAGTGATCGGTCGCCACCGTATCGATGTCGCCCGCAGCGATACCGACCCACAGCTTGTCCTGCTCGCGGCGCGAGCGCAGCGGCGGGCTCAGCAGATAGTCGACCCCGTTCTCCTTGTAATAACACTGCTCATCGAGCAGCAGATATTGCGGGCAGGTCTCCACCCAGACCGGCTGCCCCTGACGACGCGCCAGTTTCAGATACTCCAGCCCCAAGCCGTTGGAGAGGTGGACGATATAGAGCGGCGCATTGCCAGCGAGCCCCGCCAGATTGATCATCCGGGCCATCGCCTCCGCCTCGCACTCCAGTGGGCGGCTTTGCGGGTGATACCAGGGCTCATAATGGCCGGCGGCCAATAGAGCCGCACGGCGCGCCGCGATGGCGGCGTCGTTCTCGGGGTGGACGGTGGCAAGCGCCCCCACCTCCTTGAGGCGGGCCAGGGCGCGCAACACATCGTGATCTCCGAGCTTGTACTGGTAGGTGAGATAGAGCTTGAAGCTGCTGATCCCCTCCTCCTGCACCATGGCGGCCATTTCGTGGAGGATGGCGTCATCCACATGCTGGATCACGCCGTGAAAGCTGTAGTCGATCACCGCCTGATCGGCGGCGTAGTCGTGATAGCGGGCCAGCTGGTGATGCAGCTTGCACCCCGCCGGGCCAAATCCCATGTGATCGACGATGGTGGTGGTGCCACCACAGGCGGCAGCACGGGTACCGCTGAAAAAATCATCGCAACTGCGGGCAATGCCCACGTCGATGTTGAAGTGGGTATGGACATCGATACCGCCCGGCATCACATAACAGCCGCTGGCATCGATCACGTCGGTCTCGCCATCGGGCTGGATAGCGGTGGCCCGCGCGCGGATCACCCCGTTATCGATCAGCAGATCCTGACGATATTCACCCTGTGCATCGACCAGCACACCGTTTTTGATCAGCCGTTTCATCCCCACCACCTCGAACATCACTTCAAACAGCAAAGCCCCGCCTCAATGGAGACGGGGCACTTGCGACAGCCAGGCGGCGATGGCAGTCACCACCCGGCAGACCCCTTACTTGTCCAGCTCGGCCAGATAGAGCATGGGGATCACGGCGTACATGGCGGCGCACTTGACCAGATGCTCTTTCCAGGTCTTCTCGTTCGGGGCGTGGGCCTCCGGCTCTTTACCCGGGCCAAAACCGATCACCGGAATACCGTGGCGGCCCATGATGGAGACCCCGTTGGTCGAGAAGGTCCACTTGTCCACCACCGGCTCCTTGTTGAACAGCTCGCGATAAGCCTTGGAGAGGGTTTTGACGGTGATGTGATCCTCTTCCACCTTCCAGGTCGGGAAGTAGCACTCGGTCGGGTAGACCAGACCAGTGTAGGCCGGACGGTCGTACTGGTACATGGAGACCTCGGCACCGGCGGCTTGCACCGCAGGCAGGGCACGGATCTCGTCCAGCGCACCTTGCCAGGTCTCGCCCCAGGTGAGGCGGCGGTCGATGGAGACGGCGCAGCTGTCCGCCACGGCGCAGCGGCTTGGCGAAGTGAAGAAGATCTCGGAGACGGTCAGGGTACCCTTGCCGAGGAAGTCATCGTTGCCAAGGTTGTGGCTGAGCTCCTGCAACTCGCCGAGGATCGGGCCCATCTTGAAGATGGCGTTGTCACCGCGCTCCGGCGCGGAGCCGTGGCAGCTGACCCCCTGCACCTCCACGCGGATCTCCATGCGGCCGCGCTGGCCACGGTAGATCTGGCAGTCGGTCGGTTCGGTACTGACCACGAACTCGGGGCGGATCTTGCTCTGCTCGATGATGTACTGCCAGCACAGACCGTCGCAGTCCTCCTCCTGCACGGTACCGGTCACCAGCAGGGTGTACTGATCTTCCAGCCCCAGATCCTTGATGATCTTGCCCGCATAGACCATGGAGGCCATGCCCCCTTCCTGATCGGATGCACCGCGACCACCAATGATCTCGTGATCTTCCATCCCCTCATAGGGGTCGAAAGTCCAGTTGGCGCGGTTGCCGACCCCGACGGTATCGATGTGGGCATCCATGGCGATCAGGTGCGGGCCGTGGCCGATATAGCCCAGCACGTTGCCCATGGGGTCGATCTCGACCTTGTCAAAGCCAACCTTCTCCATCTCCTGCTTGATGCGCAGCACCACGCGCTCTTCATCGCAGCTCTCGCTCGGGATGGCGATCATGTCGCGCAGGAACTGACTCATCTCGGCCTTGTACTGGTAGGCCTTCTCCAACACCATTTCAAACGGAATTTGCTTGCTCATTGTGATTCTCCATAACAACTGAGAGTGCGCGGCCTGTTCATCGGCAGCGCCCTGTGCCCGTTACCGCGCCCCGTTGGCGAGGCGCGATCAATGCTTCAATTCGTGTCTCTGCTCTGGCGGGAGAGTTAGTCGCAGGCAGGATGTTTGCCTTCCCACACCACTTCCCGGTAGTGGGTCACATCGGTGTCCCCTTCGGTGTTGATGATCAGTACCACCGAGTTGCTATCCAGCCCCAGACGTTCCATCAGCGCCGCGCGATCCGGGTGGTGACGCACCGCCGCCAGCACGCCGGTGCCAACCGAGCCCGATTCACCGGAGATGATGCGGGGGTCATTGCCAAGAGGGTTGCCAAGCACTCTCATGCCCAATGCCGACACCTTGTCGTGGCAGGAGATAAACTGGGTGGTGCAGCTCTTGAGTAGCGGCCAACCAAGCGGATTGGGTTCGCCACAGGCGAGACCGGCCATGATGGTGCGCATGTCGCCCCCCACGTTGACCATCTCCCCCGCCACGCCGGAGCGGTAGATGCAGTCGGCCTGATCCGGCTCGACCACGATACTGTGCAGGTTTTTCGCCCCGAAGCAGTCCACCAGATAGCCGAGCACGCCGCCCGCCAGCGCGCCGACCCCGGCCTGCAGCAGCACGTGGGTCGGCTGCTTGATGCCCAAATCCTGCATCTGCTCGACCGCTTCGTCGGCCAGGGTGGAGTAACCCTGCATGATCCAGGTCGGGATCTTGGTGTAACCCTCCCAGGCGGTGTCCTGCACTATGTGCCAGCCGCGCTCTTCGGCCATCTTCATGGTCAGGCGCACGGTGTCGTCATAGTTCATGTCGGTGACGATGCACTCGGCACCGAGATTGAGGATGTGGTCAACCCGCTCCTGGGCTGAGCCCTTGGGCATGTAGACCACCGCATGCTGACCTACCTGCTTGGCGGCCCAGGCGACGCCGCGACCGTGGTTGCCATCCGTGGTGGTGGCGAAGGTCATCGGCTCCTTGATGGTGCGTTTGATGAGATCGAAGGAGAAGTCCTCGATGGCCACCCCGTACTTTTCACAGAGCAGGTTGGCGATGGCATAAACGCCACCCAGCATCTTGAAGGCGTTGAGGCCAAAGCGCTTTGACTCGTCCTTGACCAATATATTTTTCACCCCGATATAGGCGGCCAGATCTTTCAGGTCGCACAAAGGAGTCGGCTCATAACCGGCCAGTTTTTTATGAAAAGCGCGAGCCTTTTGTGCTTCGGCGCGAGAAAACAGCGGAGATGGCTCAGCGGTAAAAAAGCGGTTATCGGCAATATCCATCTTCAAAGAAAATTGGGACATGCTTACCTCACTAGGCGTTACCTGACAAAGAGCTGCCTCGCCGGGAGATCCGTTATTCAGATACCACGGGGAGAAAACTCGAAATAATGGGTTCGACAGCGTGGGCAGGATGAATATTCACCCTGCCCTGCCGTTATTTATTTCACCCGTTTTTGCGCCTCTTTAATCAGATTTTCCAGGGTTTCTGCCGGGGCAGAGAATTTACGGGCCATGATCATGGCGGCGATAATATAGGGCTTCCAGCTCGCCTCTTTGTAAGTGGCGATACGATATTTCTCGAATACCCCTTCGGTTACTTCGCCCTCTTTGCAGGAGACGCCGGAAATATCAGCCGGCAGGCAGTGCATATAGAGCGCCTCGCCCCCCTTGGTGAGCTTCATCATCTCCTCGGTGCAGTGCCAATCCTTGTGCTTGGCGTTCTGCTCAAGGCAATGTTTTTCCAGATCTTTCAGGCCAGCGTGGTCATTGGCACGCAGCAACTCGGTGCGCTGCTCCATCACCTTGTAGGGAGCCCAGGACTTGGGATAGACGATATCGGCATCCTTGAAGGCCTCTTCCATGGAGGTGACCTGGCGGAAGCTGCCACCGGATGCCTTGGCATTCTCCTTGGCCACTTCGATCACGTCCGGGATCAGGTCATACCCTTCCGGGTGGGCCAGGGTCACGTCCATCCCAAAACGGGTCATCAGGCCGATGATGCCCTGCGGCACGGAGAGCGGCTTGCCGTAGCTCGGGGAATAAGCCCAGGTCATCGCAATCTTCTTGCCCTTGAGGTTTTCCAGGCTACCGAAGTGCTCCTGCAACCAGGCCAGATCAGCCATGGACTGGGTCGGGTGATCAATGTCGCATTGCAGGTTGACCAGCGCCGGACGCTGGGGCAGCACCCCCTTCTCGAACCCTTCATCCAGTGCGGCGCCCACTTCGCGCATATAGGCGTTACCGGCACCGAGGAACATGTCGTCACGGATCCCGATGGCATCGGCGCAAAACGAGATCATGTTGGCGGTTTCACGGACGGTCTCGCCGTGGGCGATCTGGGATTTGCCCTCGTCCAGATCCTGCTGGGCCAGACCGAGCAGGTTCAGCGCAGAGGCATAAGAGAAGCGGGTTCGGGTGGAGTTATCGCGGAAAACCGAGATACCGAGCCCGCTGTTAAACAGTTTGGTGCAGATATTTTCGGCGCGCAGGGTCTTGAGGGATTCGGCCAGTTTCAATACCAGCTCCAGCTCCTGAGGAGTTTGCTCCCAGGTCAGCAGAAAATCTTTTTCATGCAGGTTGGATTTGAGTGCTCTGATCTCTTTGATTAATTCGTTAACTGCTTTCATCGTTCGCCCCAATCATTGGATGAGATATGGATAGCTCCCCTTTCACTCACGATGTCACCAGCATCCCGGTTGTGGGTGAGCGCGTCGGTTAGCGTCGATATGAGGCAATCAATAACCATGCCAAACCAATAAAATGCAGGCAGATATTAATAAATGGCGAAAGTGTGTGATGTCACCCACAAAATCAGCGGCTATTTCAGCGGTTTATTCAATAAAAAGGTGAGCGGATCAGCCAAGCCATAAAATAGCCGAGTGATAATAATCAGAGGCGATATCTCGGCATCGGTGAGAATTATCATCAAAGGTCAGTTTCAAGGGCTGAAATGATATCAGCGGGGCTGTCGTTATCATTATGATAATGCCGTGCAGCGACTTGCTCTTTTGTTACGACCTCTTCTGCAGAAATGTCTCGGCCATCTCGCCTCCCCTGCACTCCCCACCCGCATCGAGCTTATCTTCCGGCCACATCGCTGGGCGTGGTTGGCCCAACATGCTAACGTGCATACGCCTGCGCCCATCGGTCTTGGATGCTCAGGAGAGGCCGTTGTTCACTGCCGCAACTACGCGGGTGAACCTGCATGACTTACACCTTTGAGGGATTATCTATGTCCAGGAATGCTGCTCTGCTCATCACCCTGACCCTGTTCGGTATCGCCCCTGCCCACGCCATCAGCGCCAAATATGCCGCGCAGCTGGAGCGCTCCGGCTGCACCCAGGTCACCGAAGCGCAGGGCTGTGATATTCACAAAACCAAAGCGGAAAATGCCAAAACGGGATTTGGCGCGGCCGCCCCGGCCATGGAGGGCGGTCTGAATCTGAGTTATGAGCAGAAGCTGGCGCGCTCGGGCTGCACTCAGGTGAGCGAGCTCAATGGCTGCGATATCAACAAAACCAAGGCTGAGAACGCGGCTGCCGCTGTTGGCAATGCTCCTGCCGCGGCAACCAGCGGCAGCCCCTATGCGGGCAACTGGATCGCCACCTTCCCCCAAACCGGCGCCACTGTGGCCAATATCCGCATCGATGGCAAGGATCAGGTGTGGGTCAACGACAAGAAGGTCAATGCCAAGAAGTCCGACGGCGCGCTGGTGTTCAAGGATGGCATGGTCATCTACACCATTCAGGGAGATCGCCGTATCAAGGGTGAAGATGGCTGGGTCGATAACGATGCCGGCACCAAGGGCCCCATCAACGCCAAGTAAGCAGCTGACCAAAAATAACGGGGAGCGCTGGCTCCCCGTTTCACTCCTTATTTCCCATCGCTTTCAATGACCAGCTCCGCCAGTGAGGGGCCAGAATCAATACCTCCTGCTCCAGCCACGCTCCCTTCGCCATCAGTTCATCAAGCCAGGGCAGCTCGTCCTTCATCCTCTTCGCATCAACCCGCGTAGTCAAACGCCAGGGCACCTTGCCACTGTCCGTCGCAAATGTGCGAACAGGGCGGGCATAGTGCTCCAGATAAGGTTGCAACTCACAGGGAAGCCAGAGCATGGCCGGTCGTTTTAGCTCACGCGCCAACTCGACGGCAATATCGATACCCCGTTGATCGAGATCGCCAAAATGGGCCCACTGCCCCCCTGCTGGCAACAGCGGGATCAGCTGCTTGGCCAGGGAGGTATTGCGACCGGGGGCAAACAGCAGCAGTTGCCCGGGTTGTAGCGGGTAGTCGACAAAGGCCCCCTTGTTCTCCACCGTAATGACCCGATCCCCTTGCCAGCCGATGGCCGCCAGGGTTGCCAATGCCCGCTCCGGCAACGCCAATTCACCCAGCAGCGCCATCACCGCCGTCATATCGTGCTGTTGACCTTGCCGATCGACCAGTGAGAGCGGCTCGAGAGTGCGGATGCGGATCACCTCATCCTGCGTAAGCGTCAAATCCGCCAGCAGTGGATCCGGGCATTCATTGCGCGGATGCTTACTGTCCCCATGCCATAGGGCATAAAAAGTGGCCTGATTGAGCCGTGCGGGCAAACTCATCCCCAGGCTTTGCAACTGCTCACGTTTGTCCAGCTCGGGGGGCACCACCTGCGCCAGTTGCCCAGCCAGATAAGTCCGCCCCGCCTCGGTCAACGCATAAAGAGCACCACGTCCAACCGGCTTGATCCCGCCAACTGCCTGCAACAGCTCCTTCAACTCGCGGCCATGTCTGCTCTCAAGGGAGCAGCCCTTCTCGTTCTGGCTATCGAGCAACCGTGCACACAAATCCTGTACCCGTACCTCATCAAACAGCGACATCCTCACCTCTCCATGTGGCGTCATATGACGAAGTAGAAGTGAATTTCCCTGTTATTACCGTGACCGGCTTCGCAAGCGGTTCTCATCAACCCCGCCTGGCATGGCCCGTTACTGGTAAAGCCGCCACAAAGGGCGCAAGCTGGTTTGATAGAGAGATAAACTGCGTTCTTCGCGGCACGATAACGCGATACCCGCTTTCACAAGGGCTTGCCATGACCGACGCCACAGACCCATCGCCTTCCTCTTCCTGGCATCTTGCGGATATCCGCGAGCTGGCACAGCTGCTGACCCTTGCGCTGCCCGCCGCGGTAGAGATCACCGAGGCGGTGCATCAGGCTGTGCTCAGCGGTATGGGGTTCAAGGGAGGGGATGAGGGAAAAACAGCCGGGATCACCGGGTTGGTCTACAAGGGGGTGTATGGCGCCGCCAACAACTTGAGCAGCGGCATCAACCATCTGCTCAGCCGCCTGCCAGCCACACCGCCACTGCACCATATTCCCGAGACGCCCAAACGCGCGGCCCTTATTGCCACCCTCAACGGCGTGTTGGGGGATCAGCTGGTCGAGCACCACAATGCCCTCGCCACCCCCATGACCCTGCGCTATCAGGGCAAGCCCCTCGATTGGCAAGCCATGCCGGAGGATCTACCCCGCGAGGGACGGGTACTGCTGATGATCCATGGCCTCTGTATGAACGATCTGCAGTGGCAAACCGAGCATCAAGGCAAACCCGTCAATCACGGGGAGCAGCTTGCCGCCGCGCTTGGCTATCAGCCTCTTTACTTGCGCTACAACTCGGGCCTGCCCATTGCCCAGAACGGGCAGCAACTTGCCCTGTTGCTGGAGCAGTTGCTCGCCCACTGGCCGGGAGACCTCAAAGAGATAACGATAATGGGCTACAGCATGGGTGGGCTGGTTGCCCGCAGCGCCTGCCACCATGCCGGCGTGGCCGGGCTCACCTGGCCTGCGCACCTTGCCAACCTGATCTTTCTTGGCACACCACATCATGGCGCACCGCTCGAACACGCCGGACACTGGCTGGAGCAGTTGCTGCCCGCTACCGCCTACAGCGAGCCCTTCGTCAGGCTGGCACGGCTGCGCAGTGCAGGAATCAGAGATCTGCGACACGGCAAGGTGATCGATGAAGTAGCCCTACCCGACCCCGCCGCGCCCTTGCGCGATCCCCGCATCCCACTTCCCTTGCCTGGTGGCGTCAACTGCTATGCCATTGCCGCGACCACAGCCACCAAGCGCAGCCTGCTGGCCGACCGGCTGATTGGCGATGGACTGGTGCCCCTTCGCAGCGCCCTCGGCCAGCACAGCGAGGCGCGCCATCAGCTGGCCTTTCTGCCCGCCCATACCCTGATTGTCTATCGCACCAGCCATATGGCACTGCTCGGCAGCCCGCAGGTTGCTCAGCAACTGCTGCGCTGGCTCGCCCCCCTCTCCCCCGCCAGCAAGCGGGTCGCGGGAAAACGCAAGGCAGGATCCTGACTGAAGAACTGGCTCAGTTGCCGGTATACCGCGGGATAGACCTGCTGCAACCGCAGCGGATCGGTAAAGAAACACTCGCAGCTGACGGCAAAAAATTCGGCCGGATGTTCAGCAGCATAGGGATCGATGGCGCTCACCTCGCCCCGATCAAGCTGCTGACACAACTCATCAAAGGCGGCCTGAAAGGCCTGCTGCCACAGCTGGCTGCTCATCTGCCCCGGCAACGGCGGCGCACCGTCCGCCTCACCGCCCAGCATGTCGAGCTTGTGGGCCAGCTCGTGGATCACCAGATTAAAGCCATCCCAGTCACCATCCTGCTGCAGTTCGCTCCAGGCCAGCACCAGCGGCCCTTGCGGCCAAGATTCGCCGGCGTTCTCCTCTTCAAACTCACTCACCAGACCGAACTCATCCTGCACCTCCTGGCGCCGAGTCACGGGCTCGGGAATGATGATGATTTCGTGAAAGCCGCGATACCAGTCGATGCCAAGATGAAGAATGGGCAACGCCGCCTGCAGCGCCAGCACCGCCTGTTGCCGGGAGCTGAGCGCCACTCCGATCAGGGTCAGGGTCTTGCGCTTGAGTAGCTGTTGCCCCAAGCCGATAAGCGTCGTCTGCTCGGTGTCGCTGAGCCCTTGCAAGATGGGCACTGCCGCCAGCGCCTGACGCCACAGCGCCAACTCATCCTCACTCATGGGCGTTTGCGGGCGACCACCCAGCCATTTGAACCATCCCAGCACGCCTACTCCTTCTTTTGATGCACTAAACAGGTCACAACAGTTTGACGAACCGTTTCGGCCGCTCCTGATAATCCTGCGCCAGATAAAAACGGTGGGCCGCCTCGCGCTTGAGACTGCTGGAGAGCTCCAGCTGGGCGCAACCTGCGGCCCGCGCCATCTCTTCGGCTCGCTTGAGCAAGGCTGCGCCCACTCCCGCCCCTCTTGCCCCTTCATCGACGACCAGCGCCGAGATCAGGCCCCAAGCTGGTGCAACATGCAGCGGCGCCAGCTTGTGCCACACCAGCACGCCGACCACCTTGGCGCCCTGGGAGGCGAGCAACACAATGCTCGCGGGATCCGGCGCCAACAGGCGCGCCGTCACGTCAGCGCCCTCGGCAGGATACCCCAATTGGCTGAACAGATGGGCGATGGCACTCCCGTCGTCGGCCTCAGGGGGACGGATCGTCAAGGTGTCAGGGGCATTTTGCATTGTTGGCCTCATGTTTGCTTTCCATTGTGTTACGCCCGTCACATTGTCTGGCGCAGATCAACAAGGCGGATCTCATCTTTACTCATAGAAAACGCTGCCTGCCATTATCCCCCCACCCTTGTCAATTCACAAATTTGCAACAAGGCAACATTTTTCGCTGGGAAGCACCGATACAACTCGATATGTTACAAGCCATGCATGGCGCCTGTTTGCGCTCTGCTTAACCCCTCAACCTCGCGCTCATTTGTTAACTGGATTGTTAACAAACAGGGCCGAAAACAGTGACAAAGAGCGAGGCCAAGATCTCGCCAAGACAGCGCCACAAACACAACAAAGGAGTTGTTGTACATGAATGAAATCGTCAATGCCATCAATGGTGTAATCTGGAGCCCTGCGCTCATCTACCTGTGTCTGGGGGTCGGTCTTTACTTCTCCCTGCGCACCCGTTTTTTGCAACTGCGTCATATCAAAGAGATGGTGCGCCTGATGTTTGATGGCAAGAGCACCGATGCCGGTGTCTCCTCCTTCCAGGCGCTGGCCATGACCCTGGCCGGTCGTGTGGGTACCGGTAACATCGCCGGTGTGGCCACCGCCATCACCTTCGGTGGTCCGGGTGCCCTGTTCTGGATGTGGATGGTCGCCTTCCTCGGCGCCAGCTCTGCTTTCGTGGAGTCCACCCTGGGTCAGGTTTACAAAGAGAAGATCAACGGTGAATACCGCGGCGGCCCGGCCTTCTACATCGAGAAAGGGCTTGGCATGAAGTGGTACGCCTGGACCTTCGCCATCGCTACCGTCTTCGCCTGCGGCGTGCTGCTGCCGGGCGTGCAGGCCAACTCCATCGGCTCCAGCCTGCAGACCGCCTTTAATATCGATCCGAACGTCACCGCCGCCGGTCTGGCGCTGCTGCTCGGCTTTATTATCTTCGGCGGCGTCAAGCGTATCGCCAGCTTCGCCAGTACCGTGGTGCCCTTTATGGCGCTGGGCTACATCATCGTGGCTTGCGTCATCATCGCCTTCAATATCGGCCAGCTGCCGGGCGTGATCCTGTTGATCTGGAAGAGCGCCTTCGGTCTGGATGCCGGTTTCGGTGCCATTCTGGGTCTGGCCATCATGTGGGGGGTAAAACGCGGGGTCTACTCCAACGAAGCGGGTCAGGGTACCGGGCCGCACGCCTCTTCTGCTGCGGCAGTGAGTCACCCGGCCAAACAGGGTCTGGTGCAGGCGTTCTCCGTCTATATCGACACCCTGTTCGTCTGCTCCGCCACCGGCTTTATGTTGCTGATCACCGGTCTCTATAACGTACAAGGGCCGGACGGCGCTGCTATCTACACAGGTATTGCCGGTATCGCAGCAGGCCCGGGCTATGTGCAGACCGCCATGGAGAGCATGATGCCGGGCTTTGGCAGCATTTTCGTGGCTATCGCGCTGTTCTTCTTCGCATTCACCACCATCGTTGCCTACTACTACATTGCCGAAACCAACATCGCCTACATCAACCGCAAGATTAATCGCCCCTGGCTCACCTTCTTGCTGAAGATTGCGCTGATGGCTGCCACCGTCTACGGCACCGTCAAGACTGCAGATCTGGCGTGGGGCATGGGTGATATCGGGGTTGGCCTGATGGCATGGCTCAACATCATCGCCATCCTGCTGCTGCAAAAAACCGCCTTCACCTGTCTGAAGGATTATGAAGCGCAGCAAGCACAAGGTATTGACCCCGTATTCCACCCGGAGAAGCTCGGCATCAAGAACGCCGATTACTGGGTGGGCAAACGCTCTGAAGAGAACCTGGAACTGGAGAAATCGGGCCATCAGTTCGAGCCGGATCAGGATCGCAAGACCTCTTGAACCAGAACAACATAAGACATCAATAAAAATGGCAGCCTCGGCTGCCATTTTTATTTCTTTAACTTCAATGTATTACATAAAAATCAAGGAGTTGAGCGCCATACAAGGGGACACTTTGGGACGTGAAAAGACACCAAAATTGGCAAAATGTGGACACTTTTTTCTGCCCATTCCCGGGGGAAATCACGCTGGTTGAAGATGGTTTTCCAACGGGTTAAAGCGGACAGCGTCATTGAGATAATCCGGTGCAAAGTGGGCGTATGTCATCGTCTGATGAAATATCAAGTGGCCGCCCTCAAGCGGTGGAACGCGCCCGTTTATGGATTTCGCGTGTGCGAGGCTCACCACGACGGCACCCCGCACTGGCATCTGCTGCTATTTATGCGCCCGGAAGATCGCAACAGGGTGATCGGCATCCTGCAACGCTATGCCCTGACCGATGACCACGAAGAGCTGGTACGGGATATCAAGGGCGCCCCACCCTTTACCGACTTTACTCCCCGCTTCGACTGGAAAGAGATAGATCCGGCCAAGGGGGATGCCGCAGGCTATATCGCCAAATACATTGCCAAGAACATCGACGGCGCCTACCTGGACGACGACGAAGAGGCCGGCCCCCCTGCTGATGAAGGCGCCTTGCATGCCGTCGCTTGGGCCAGTTGGTGGGGCATTCGCACCTTCCAGCAGATCGGCGGCGCCCCGGTTGGGGTATGGCGCGAGCTGCGCCGCATCAGCAACGCCAAGAAGAATGCCGAACTGGTTGGCCCACCCAAGCCCGTACTGCAAGACCCGCGCTTTGAGGCGGCCCGATTTGCCGCGGATAACGGCATTTTCCGCTGCTACCTGCACGCCATGGGCGGCGCACTGGCCACCCGTGCCGAACACCCCATCAAACTAGCCCACCTTCATGTACAGGATCTTTAGCGGCAACCAATTGAAATAGATATAAAAAAGGC
>CAMFLW010000071.1 GCA_945957575.1 uncultured Aeromonas sp.
TCAGTTCGGCGTGTTCCGCCGTGCTGGTAGGGGCGCATTATAGGGAGCCGCGCCGGGATGACAAGAGGAAAACTGCAAAAAATGGCATTTTTTGCAGTTTTCCGGTTCAACCGTTGTTTTATTAAACAAAAGCCCCGCGTCGGTGGGGCTCTCTGGGGCAATAACCCCTATATTCACATCATATTGCTATCTTTTTGACCAAAATTCGCGAGCGAAGCTGCGCACTTTTTCCCAGTCGGTAAATTCGAGGTCCTTGCTGGTATCAGTACTGCCACCGGTAATCTTCATAATCAGCTGGATGATGCGGGTCTGCCACCAGTTATAGCGAGAGTACTGCAGCGCACCGGCAAACACCCCCAGGGTTTTCGGCTTCCAGGGCGAGAGGCGCAGAAACTTCTTCATATAGGCATTGGTTTGTGGCGTCTGCTTCTCTGGCTTGCGAGCGGTCAGGTTGACGCAGAAGAAGGCGGCATTGGCCACCTCCAGCTGCTCATGGTGGGCATGAATAAAACTGAGCAGGCTGGGGTGGAAGTTGCCATAACGGATAGAGGCGCCGATCAACACCTTCTTGTACTTGCTGAGATTGCACTTGGGCAGGGTGTGCAGATCGTGCATCACCACTTCACATCCCGGCATCTCCTCCAGCATGACATCAATGATTTTGCGGGTTTGGCCGTCCCGAGAGGAATAAAGCACCAGAATCTTGTCCATAACAACCTCAACTACGCCAGAATGCAGGGGTAAACAGTACCAGAAGCGTAAAAATTTCCAATCGGCCAAACAACATAGCCAACACCAGGATCCACTTTGCCGGAGCGCTGGTACCGGAGAAGTTGGCAGCCACATCCCCCAGACCCGGCCCAACGTTGGTCAAAGTCGCCGCCACTGCCGAGAAGGCGGTCACCTCATTCATACCCGTCGCGATCAACGCCAGCATAAAGAGCACGAAAAGGATGATGTAGGTGGCGAAGAATCCCCAGACCGCTTCAACCACCCGTTCCGGCACCGCCTTGCGTCCCAGCTTCAGGGTGTAGACAGCGCGTGGATGTACCAGTCGCTTCAGCTCCCGCATCCCCTGCATAAAGAGGATCATGAAACGCATCACCTTGATGCCGCCGCCGGTACTGCCGGCACAACAGCCGATAAAGGAGGAGAACATCAGCATGATGGGCAGGAATGAAGGCCAGTCGGCATAGCTGGCTGTGCTGTAACCGGTGGTCGTCCCCAGTGAGACCGACTGGAACAGCGCATGGTTGAGAGTCTCTCGCCAGTGCTCGTAGTGGTTGTGCTGCAGCAGTACCACTGCACAGAAAAGAAACAGAAACAGCTGGATCCCGAGAAAGACCTTCACCTCGGGATCCCTCAGATAACTGAACAATCGCACCGGCCTGTGGGTAAAGACCATGAAGTGGAGGCCAAAGTTGATGCTGCCGATCAGCAGGAACAGCACGGTAATAAGGTTGATCGCCGCACTGTTGAAGAAACCTATACTGGCATCATGAGTAGAAAAGCCACCGATGGAGAGGGTGGAAAAGGAGTGACAGATGGCATCGAACAGCGTCATCCCCGCCATCCAGTATGCCAGGGCACACAGCGAAGTCAGCAGCACATAGATAAACCAGAGTGCCTTGGCAGTTTCAGCGATGCGCGGGGTCACCTTGGTATCCTTGACCGGACCAGGGATCTCGGCACGATAGAGCTGCATGCCGCCGATACCGAGCAGCGGCAACACGGCGACCGCCAGCACTATGATCCCCATGCCCCCCAGCCACTGCAGCAGCTGACGGTAGAACAGGAACGCCTTGGGCAGATTGTCCAGCCCGGTCAACACGGTGGCGCCAGTGGTGGTCAGACCGGAGAAAGATTCAAAGAATGCCTCGGAAACCGACATATGGGGGGCATCGCTCAGAATAAAGGGCACGGCCCCCACGCTGCCCAGCACCACCCAGAACAGCACCACAATGAGGAAACCCTCTTTCGAGCGCATCTCCTTCTTGTGATAGCGGTTGGGAAACCAGAGCACCACACCGAGCAGCAGGGCGATCAGAAAAGAGCTGACGAACTCGGCACCACCCCCATCCCGATAGCCAAAGGCCACCAGCGCAGGCAACAGCATGGTCGAGCTGAACAGCGCAACCAGCAGGCCAACAATGCGAATAATGCTCAGGATGTGCATTACAGCTCCCCTTCCCCAATTAAAGAGCGATGGATTCTAGCCATCTAAGGGACTGAGGGATACCCGCCCATGAGTTCGGTCGGTCAATTCACGGTCCACCTGAGCCCAAACAGCGGACTCCCACGCCACCTGCAGGGTGACCTGCTGACCATAATCGGCAGCCAGCAGCTCACCGTTGTGACTGCTGATCAGTGACTCGACCACACCCATATCGCCATAGTCACAGTGAATGGAGGAAGGAGTGCGCGGCACCTTGAGTTCGGTCACCAGTTGCTTGAGAGCGGATCCCACACCGCCGCCATAGGCCTTGACCAGCCCACCGGTGCCAAGCTGGATGCCGCCGTAGTAGCGCACCACCACGGCACAGATCTCGCCATACCCCGAGCCCATCAACTGGGCCAGGATCGGCTTGCCCGCCGTCCCGGAGGGTTCGCCATCATCGCTGAAGCCATAGACCTGACTATCTTGCGGTGCGCCCGCCACAAAGGCCCAGCAGTGATGGCGAGCGGCCGGATGTTGGCGCTTGATTTCGTTGACCCACCCCTTGGCCGCCTCGACGGTCGGGGTGTGGGCAATCAGGGTAATGAAACGGCTCTTCTTGATCTCTTCGGTCAACTCCAGCGGGGCAGCCGGAATGGAGTACACTGCCGCCATCAGAGCCCTGCTTGTCTGGTCATGTTCTCCACCCCGTTGGCGTGCAGCACTATGTTGTCTTCGATGCGGATGCCACCAAACGGCCGCAGTGCCTCCACCTTGTTCCAGTTAACCCGCTTGCCCTGCTCGCCCTGACGCAGCGGCTCCAGCAGGCTGTCGATGAAGTAGAGGCCGGGCTCGATGGTGAACACCTGATCCACCTCCATCACCCGGGTGCAGCGCAAATAGGGGAACAGCTCGGGCGCCGCCAGATGGGTGCCACGCTCATCCTGCATAAAACCACCGGCATCGTGCACCTGCAGACCGAGGAAGTGGCCGAGGCCGTGAGGGAAGAAGACGTTGGTCACCCCGGTGTTGATCATTTCGTCCACCGACATATCCACCAGCTCGGTCGCTTGCAGCAGACGCGCCAGCTTGTGATGCATCTGCAGATGCAGCTCGCTGTAGCGGCGACCCGGTTTGATCTCCTTGATGATCTCCTGCTGCTGCTCATCGAGGGCGGTAATCAGATCGGCAAACTCGCCACGCCGCCACGCCCAGGTACGGGTGATATCGGAGGCATATCCGTGAAAATCGACACCGGCATCGATCAGAAAGGAGTAACGCTCGGCATCAGGCACCCGCACGGCCGAGAGATGGGTGTAGTGCAGGATGGCCGCATTGCGGTTGATGGCGACAATATTGCTATAAGGCGCCTCGTTGGCCCCCTGCCCGACCGCTTTCATATAGGCCAGATTGATTTCGAACTCGCTCGCCCCTGCCATAAAAGAGTCCTTGGCCGCGATATGGCCACGGACACCGATACGGTTCGCCTCGCGCAGACACTCCAGCTCGTAGGGGGTCTTGTAGGCA
The DNA here is from genome assembly GCA_945957575.1 of uncultured Aeromonas sp. Taxonomy (GTDB): domain Bacteria; phylum Pseudomonadota; class Gammaproteobacteria; order Enterobacterales; family Aeromonadaceae; genus Aeromonas. The sequence continues at coordinate 3,683 of CAMFLW010000071.1, forward strand.
CGGTGATAGTGCAGGTAGTTAAGCACCGCCTCCGGATTGGGCTGGGTCAGACCAAGCAACTCGGCTACTTCCAGATGGCCCCCCAGATAGGCCCACTCCTGTTTGTTGCCCGGCAGATGATCGGCGACCTGTTCCGGCCGGGTCAGGAAGCGGATATCGAAGAACTCGACCCAGAAGGCATTGGGCAGATCCGCCACCTTGTGCCAGAAATCGACCGGACGATAGAACAGCAGGATTGGTTTGTTCACCCCGTCCACCAGCAGCCAGCAGTGAGGATTGTCCAGCACCGGCAACCAGGCCTTGAAGTGCGGGTTTACCTTGAACGGGTAATCCTGATCATCGAGGAAGATGCGGTGGGTCTGGCCGGAGTGGATGGCCAGCCCGCCAAGTCCCTGTTGCTGCAGGATATCGCGGGTGCGTTGCTGCAAAGTATCGAGATGCTGGGCAAAAAGTTGGCTGTAGCTGCTCATGGCGTCCTGCTCCGAGGTGAATGTGATTGCAGCATAACATCAAGCGCTTGGCGGCTCGACCCGTCAAGCTGCCGCTTCGTGAGGTAACGCATACGTTACAAACGTGTTTGTTATCAACAGAGAACCAAATGTTAACAAATCAAAAACAATTCAATACACTGCCGGTAGATACATGAAGTCAGGGATTACTCATGGACAACCTCTGCCTGTGGCAACCGGATCCGCTCAGGATGCAGCAATCCAACCTCTACCGCTTTATGGCAGAGGTGAACCGCTTCCACGGCCTGCAACTGCAAGACTATCCGCAGCTGTGGCAATGGTCGGTGGAAAAGACCACCCGTTTCTGGCCGCTGGTGTGGCAGCACTGCGGCGTCAAGGGCGAGCTAGGCAACATAGTGGCGGAGAACCGTCAGGATATGCAGCGCACCCGCTGGTTCCCCGACAGCCGCCTCAACTTCGCCGAAAACCTGCTGCGCCGCCAGGACGAGAGCCCGGCCATCATCTCCCGCATCGAAGGGAGCCCAAGCCGCACCCTGAGCTGGCGTGAGCTGGGGGAACAGGTTGCCCGGCTGGCTCAATGGCTGCGCAATCAGGGGATTGGTCGTGGCGATGTGGTTGCCGCCTATCTGCCCAATATCCCGGAAACCGTGATAGCCATGCTGGCAACCACCAGTCTGGGGGCGATCTGGACCTCCACCAGCCCCGACTTTGGCGAGGCCAGCGTGGTAGAGCGCTTCGGCCAGACCCGGCCGCGAGTGCTGTTTGCGGTGGATGGCTATCGCTACAACGGCAAGGCCATTGATATTCAGGACAAAGTGGCAGGGGTCGTCAGCCAGATCGACAGCATAGAGCAGACGGTGATGATCCCCCTGCTCGGCAACCCGCTGCAGCTTGGCCACGACTGGCAGCAACTACTGGCGAGCCAGCACAATGCCCAGCTCACCTTCGAGCCGATGGCCTTCAACGATCCGCTCTATATCCTCTACTCCTCCGGCACCACCGGCAAACCCAAGTGCATCGTGCATGGCATTGGCGGCACCCTGCTGCAACACCTGAAAGAGCACCAGCTGCACTGCGACATCAAGCCGGGGGAGCGGATCTTCTACTTCACCACCTGCGGCTGGATGATGTGGAACTGGCTGGTAAGCGCGCTCGCCTCCGGCGCCACTCTGGTTCTATATGACGGCTCGCCCTTCTACCCGGACGGCAACGTGCTGTGGGATCTCGCCCGCGACGAGCAGGTCAGCTTGTTCGGCACTTCGGCCAAGTATCTCGACGCGCTGCACAAACAGGGTTATGCCCCCATCAACAGCCACGACTTGCCGCACTTGCGGCTGATCTGCAGCACCGGCTCCGTGCTGTCGCCGGAGGGGTTTGACTACGTCTATCAGCAGATAAAGCAGGATGTGCAACTCAGCTCCATCTCAGGCGGCACCGACATCTGCTCCTGCTTCGTCATCGGCAATCCGCTCAGCCCGGTCTATCGCGGCGAGAGTCAGGGACGCGGCCTTGGTCTCGCGGTGCAGGTATTCAACGAAGCGGGCCAGCCGGTTCAGGGGGAGAAGGGCGAGCTGGTCTGCACCAAGCCATTCCCGGCCCAGCCCATCTACTTCTGGGGCGACGAAAATGGCGACAAGTACCACGCCGCCTACTTCGAGCGGTTCGACAACATCTGGTGCCACGGCGACTGGATTGAGCTGACCCCGACCGGCGGCATTCTGTTCTACGGCCGCTCCGACGCCACTCTCAATCCGGGCGGCGTGCGTATCGGCACCAGCGAGATCTACCGCTATGTCGAGCAGCTGGACGAGGTGGAGGAGAGCATCGTCATCGGCCAGCAGTGGCAGCAGGACGAGCGGGTGGTGCTGTTCGTCAAACTCAAGGCGGGCTGCAAGCTGGACGAACCGCTGCGCGAGCGGATCCGCCAGCAAATAAAGCAACACTGCACCGCCCGCCATGTGCCCGCCCGCATCCTGCAGGTGGATGCCATCCCACGCACCAAGTCCGGCAAGATCGTCGAGCTGGCGGTACGGGAAGTGGTGCACAACCGGCCGGTCAACAATACCCATGCCCTCGCCGAACCCGAGGTGCTGAACCAATATCGCAACAGGCCGGAACTGGCCAGTTGATAACAAACTCACATCCATCCGGGGCGCCGCAAGGCGCCTCTCTTTTGCCGGTTTTGTGATGAAGAGCTTTTACTCGAGATCTGTTAAACAAATGTTTTAAATAGGTGTTGAAAATGTCTCCTTTTGGATCAATAGTGAGCCTCGCCCCCTGCTGGGGATTAAGGAGCACCACTCCCCACTGAGTGGGAACAAGGAGACACTCTCATGATCTACCAAGGCGAAACCCTGTCGGTCAGCTACCTCGAAAACGGCATCGCCGAGCTGAGGTTTGATGCCCCGGGTTCAGTCAACAAGCTGGATCGCGCTACCCTGCTCTCCCTGAGCGAAGCGATCGCCGCATTACAACAAGAACGTGAACTAAAAGGTCTGATCCTCACCTCCGGCAAAGACGCCTTCATCGTCGGTGCCGACATTACCGAATTCCTGGAACTGTTCGATCTGCCGCAAGAAGATCTGCTCGGCTGGCTGAAAAAGGCCAACGACATCTTCAATGCCATCGAAGATCTGCCGGTGCCGACCCTCTCCGCTATCAAGGGCCACGCCCTCGGCGGCGGCTGCGAGACCATTCTCTCCACCGACTTCCGTCTGGCCGACACCAGCGCCAAAATCGGCCTGCCCGAGACCAAACTCGGCATCATGCCGGGCTTTGGCGGCACCGTCCGTCTGCCGCGGGTGATCGGCGCCGACAACGCGCTCGAGTGGATCACCACCGGCAAGGATTACCGTGCCGATGATGCTCTCAAGGTGGGCGCCATCGACGCCGTGGTAGCGCCAGAGGTGCTGCAGAGCGCTGCAGTACAGATGATCAAGGACGCCATCGCGGGCAAGCTGGACTGGCAGAGCCGTCGCGCCGCCAAAAAAGCCCCGCTGCGCCTCTCCAAACTGGAAGCCATGATGAGCTTCACCACCGCCGCCGGCATGGTTGCCGCCGTGGCGGGCAAACACTATCCGGCGCCGATGACCGCGGTGAAAACCGTCGAGGCCGCCGCAGGTATGGGCCGTGACGAAGCGCTGGCCGCCGAGGCACAGGGCTTTATCAAGCTGGCCAAGACCGATGTCGCCAAGGCACTGGTCGGCATCTTCCTGAATGATCAGCACATCAAGGCGCTGGCCAAGAAGGCTGCCAAGCAGGCAAGCAAGGCCACTGGTCACGCCGCCGTACTGGGTGCCGGCATCATGGGAGGCGGCATCGCCTACCAGTCTGCCAGCAAGGGCATCCCGGCGGTGATGAAGGACATCAACGAGAAGGCGCTGGCACTTGGCATGGGCGAAGCCACCAAGCTGCTCAACGGCCAGCTCGAAAAGGGCCGCATCGACGGCATCAAGATGGGCCAGGTGCTCTCCGCCATCACCCCGACCCTCAGCTATGACAACGTCAAAGGCGTGGACGTCGTGGTCGAAGCCGTGGTCGAGAATCCCAAGGTGAAAGCCGCCGTGCTGGGCGAAGTGGAAGGGATCATCGGCGAAGACGCCGTGCTCGCCAGCAACACCTCCACCATTCCCATCTCCCTGCTGGCCAAGGGGCTGAAGCGCCCGCAGAACTTCTGCGGCATGCACTTCTTCAACCCGGTGCACCGCATGCCACTGGTGGAGATCATCCGCGGCGAGCAAACCTCCGATGAAACCATCAACCGCGTGGTGGCCTACGCCGCCGCCATGGGCAAGTCCCCGGTGGTGGTCAACGACTGCCCGGGCTTCTTCGTCAACCGCGTGCTGTTCCCCTACTTCTTCGGCTTCAACAAGCTGGTCGCCGATGGTGCCGACTTCGCCGCCGTCGACAAGGTGATGGAGAAGGAGTTCGGCTGGCCGATGGGCCCCGCCTACCTGCTGGACGTGGTCGGTATCGACACCGGGCACCATGCCGGTGACGTGATGGCGCAGGGCTTCCCGGCACGCATGAGCAAGGAAGGTCGCACCGCCATCGACGTGATGTACGAAGTGAACCGCTTCGGTCAGAAAAACGGCAAGGGCTTCTACGCCTACGAGCAGGACAAGAAGGGCAAGCCGAAGAAGGTGGCCGACGCCGCCAGTTACGAGCTGCTGGCCCCCATCGCCAAGCCGAAACAGGATTTCGACAAGGACGCCATCATCGCTCGCATGATGATCCCGATGATCAACGAGGTGGTGCTCTGTCTGGAAGAGGGCATAGTCGCCACGCCAGCCGAAGCCGACATCGCGCTGGTCTACGGTCTGGGCTTCCCTCCCTTCCGCGGCGGCGTGTTCCGCTATCTGGACACCATTGGTCTGGATCGCTACGTGGCCATGGCCGACCAGTATGCCGATTTGGGCCCGCTCTACCGCGTCAGCGACAAGCTGCGCGAGATGGCCGCCCAGGGCAAAACCTTCTACTGATTGCGGAAAGGAGATCCATTCATGAAAGACGTAGTCATTGTCGACTGTATCCGGACCCCGATGGGCCGGTCCAAGGGCGGCGCCTTCCGCAACGTGCGTGCAGAAGACTTGTCCGCGCACCTGATGAAATCCATCCTGCTGCGCAACCCCAACCTCGACCCGAACGAGATCGAGGATATCTACTGGGGCTGCGTGCAGCAGACCCTGGAGCAGGGCTTCAACATCGCCCGCAACGCCGCGCTGCTGGCCGGTATTCCGAAGCAGGTGGGGGCGGTCACCGTCAACCGTCTGTGCGGCTCCAGTATGCAGGCGCTGCATGACGCCTCTCGCGCCATTCAGGTGGGTGATGGGGATATCTTCATCATTGGCGGCGTTGAGCACATGGGTCACGTGCCGATGAGCCACGGCGTCGACTTCCACCCCGGCATGGCCAAGTCGGTGGCGAAAGCCTCCGGCATGATGGGGCTGACCGCCGAGATGCTCGGCAAGCTGCACGGCATCAGCCGTCAGCAGCAGGACGAGTTTGCCGCCCGCTCCCACCGCCGTGCCCACGCCGCCACCGTGGAAGGACGTTTTGCCAAGGAGATCGTCGGGCTGGAAGGCCATGACGCCAGCGGCGCCCGCTTCTTCTACGACTACGACGAGGTGATCCGCCCGGAGACCACGGTCGAAACCCTGAGCCAGCTGCGCCCGGTGTTTGATCCGGTCAACGGTACCGTCACTGCCGGCAGCTCCTCGGCCCTGTCCGATGGCGCCGCCGCCATGCTGGTGATGAGTGCGGATCGCGCCAAGGCGCTCGGCCTCACGCCGCGCGCCAAGGTACGTGCCATGGCCATTGCAGGCTGTGACGCAGCCATCATGGGTTACGGCCCGGTGCCGGCCACCCAGAAGGCGCTCAAACGGGCCGGTCTGACCATCGGCGACATCGACCTGTTCGAGCTGAACGAGGCGTTTGCCGCCCAGTCCCTGCCCTGCGTGAAGGATTTGGGTCTGCAGGATCAGGTGGACGAGAAGGTGAACCTGAACGGCGGCGCCATCGCGCTGGGTCACCCGCTCGGCTGCTCCGGCGCGCGCATCTCCACTACCCTCATCAATCTGATGGAGGAGAAGGATGCCACCCTGGGGGTTGCCACCATGTGTATCGGTCTGGGTCAGGGCATCGCCACCGTGTTTGAACGGGTGTGATGACCAACCGGATCGACGGGATGTACTACTGGATGCACAACTGAGAGTTGTCCCTTTGCGGGGTCAGTCTGACTGACCCCTTTTCAAGTCTGTGACGATCACCACACGGGGTGAGCGTCAGTGGTCAGAAACTGTCTGTTGGCCGTCCCGTTTGGGTCGGCCTTTTTTCGTTTTAAACCCAGCAATGGATGGTTATTGCTCCAAAGCTCACATTAGATGGGGGGCTTGCTTGCTTTTTGCTCCCCCGACAGGTTCAATCTGCACAAAAAAAATGGGTGGATGCACATACATATGTCAATGAGCAAACAACTGCTGATCGTCGATGACGACCAAGAGATCCGCGAGCTGCTCAATGAGTACCTGACCCGGGCAGGTTTTCAGGTATTGACGGCAGCGGAGGGCAACGAGATGCGCCAGCAACTCGCCCAGCACAGCCCGGACCTGATTATTCTAGACATCATGATGCCCGGCGAGGACGGTTTTACCCTCTGCCAGCAGATCCGTCGTGACTCCCAGGTACCCATCATCATGCTGACCGCCGCCTCCGATGAAGCGGATCGGGTGATCGGCCTGGAACTCGGCGCCGATGACTATATCGCCAAGCCCTTCAGCCCGCGCGAGCTGCAGGCCCGCATCAAGGCGTTGCTGCGCCGCGCCGAATTCCGCCAGCCGGAAAAAGAGAAAGAGCCGAGCCGTCGGCTGCGTTTTGCCGAGTGGACGCTAGACACCCTGAGCCACCAGCTGACCCATGACGATGGCAGCCTGCTGGATCTCTCCGGCAGCGATGCCATGCTACTCGGCATGTTCCTGCAACAGCCCGGCGTGGTGCTGGATCGGGACACCATCTCCGATGCCACCCGCGGCCGCGAAAGCCTGCCGATGGAGCGCGGCATCGACGTGCAGATCAGCCGGTTGCGCCAGAAGCTGGGTGACAACGGCAAGAGCCCGCGCATCATCAAGACCATTCGCGGCAGCGGCTATATGCTGATTGCCGAGGTGCACGAACTCGCATGAGCAACAAATGGTCCTGGGGAGTACTAGTACCCCGCTCTCTGTTGTCGCGGATGATCCTGCTGCTGTTGCTGGCCATCCTGCTCTCCCAGACCATTCTGACCGGCATCTGGATGCAGCAGATCCAGAAGCGGGAGCTGGAGGGGATGCTCAGCACCACCCGCAACTTGGCACTCTCCGCCGCCTCCACCGTCAACTTCTTCAAATCCCTGCCGCTGCAGTATCGCCATATCGCGCTGGACCAGTTGCGCAACATGGGGGGCAGTCGCTTCTTCGTCTCGCTCAACGAGGAGGAGATCCACATCAACGCCATCCCCGACAGCGAGCGCAAGACGCTGGTGCTGGAGGAGGTGCAAGGGGTGCTGACCCGCAAACTCTCCGACGCCATGGCGATCAAGGTAGACTTCTCCCGCCCCGAGAATCTCCACGTCTTCAACAACGACACCCTGCTGGCGGATCTCCCCTCCTCCTGGGCCCGCTATACCCTGTCGCTGGAACCGCTCAACCCGCCGGTGCTGGTGACCCAGATCGAGATCGAAAAAGGTGAGTGGCTTTATCTGGCGGCTCTGCTGCCCGCCCCCTACATGACCCTCGACGATACCGTGATGCCGAGCAATCAGGTGCGTTTCATCGCCCTGATGACGGTGTTCCTCTGCTTCTTCACCTTTCTGCTGGTGCGCTGGCAGACCCGACCGCTACGCCGTCTCGCCAAGGCGGCAGTCAGTCTGGGCAAGGATATCGACCAGCCTTCGCTCAAGGAGGAGGGCGCCTCCGAGATCGTGGCAGCCACCCGCGCCTTCAACATCATGCAGCATCGGATCCGCCGCTATATCGATGACAGAGAGCGGTTGTTCAGCTCCATCTCCCACGACCTCAAGACCCCCATCACCCGACTGCGGCTGCGGGTCGAACTGCTCGACGACGAGGTACAGATCGCCAAGTTCAACAAGGATCTCGACGAGCTGGAGCTGATGGTAAAAGGGGCGCTGCAGACGGTTAAAGAGACCGACATTCACGAGAACATCGAGGAGATCGACATCAACGCCCTGCTGGAACAGATGGCGGAGTCGATGAACCTGCACGACGAGCGGCTAACCATCGAAGGCCACTGCAAATGGCCCTATCGCGGCAAGCTGCTGGCGCTCAAGCGCTGTATCGGCAATCTGGTAGACAACGGCATCAAGTACGGCCAGAAGGTGCGCATCATCATCATGGATGACGCGGAGATGCTGATCCTGTTCATCATGGATGAGGGCCCCGGCCTGCCGGACGACCAGTTCGAGCGCATCTTCGAGCCCTATTACCGGCTCAGCACCGATCAAGCGGGCACCGGCCTCGGCCTTGGCATCGCCCGCAACATTGCCCACGCCCACGGCGGCGATCTGGTACTGGAAAACCGTCCGCAAGGTGGCCTGCAGGCCACACTCTCCCTACCAAGGTAGTTCTCCTATGAAGTGGTTCCCCATTCCCCTGCTCGTCCTGCTCTCCGGTTCTGTCTGTGCCTCCCAGGTGGAAGTGCTGCACTGGTGGACCTCAGGCGGCGAAGCGCAGGCTGTCGAAGTGCTCAAATCCGAGTGGACCAAACAGGGCAACCAGTGGAACGACTTCGCGGTCCAGGGCGGCGGTGGCAAGAGCGCCATGACGGTGCTGAAAAGCCGGGCACTGGCCGCCAACCCGCCGGAGGCCGCCCACCTCAAGGGGTATGAGCTCAAGGAGTGGGCCGGGCTCGGTTTTTTGCGCGATCTCACTCCCATGGCGGAGCACCTCGGTTGGTACAGCCAGATGCCGCCCATGGTGCGCGCCACCCTCAGCCAGAACGGCGCCCTGATGGCGGTGCCGACCGGCATCCACCGGGTCAACTGGTTGTGGCTCAACCGCAAGGTGTTCGAGCAACAAAAGCTCACCCCTCCCACCGACTGGGCCCAGTTCGTGACGGTCGCCGACCAGCTTAAAAAACGGGGCATCATCCCGCTCGCCATTGGTAACGAGCCCTGGCAGCTGGCGGTCCTGTTTGAAACGGTGGCGCTCGGTGAAGGGGGCAAGGCGTTCTACCGCAAGGCGTTCCTCGAACAGGACAGCGCCACCCTGACCGGTCCCGACATGGTACGGGTACTGACCCGCTTCCAGCAGCTGCGCGCCTATGTGCCGCAAAAGTACGCCGGCCTGAAGTGGCATCAGGCCACCAATCTGCTGGAGAGCGGCGGTGCCGCCATGCAGGTGATGGGGGACTGGGTGAAGGGTGAACTGAGCGCGGGCAACTACCGGCCGGGTGAGGATATCGCCTGTCTGCCAAGCCCGGGTAGCGCCGGACTATTCAGCTACAACCTCGACTCCATCGCCATGTTCAAACAGCGGGATCCGGCCCAGCTGCAGGCGCAGGGGGAGCTGGCCCAGCTGCTGATGACACCGAAGTTTCAGGAGGAGTTCAACCGGGTGAAGGGGTCGATCCCGGCGCTGACCAAACCCAACATGAGCAAGTTTGATCGCTGCGCCATCCGCTCCTATCAGGATTTCCTGCTGGCGGAAAAAGAGGACAACCTGCTGCCCAGCATGGCAGAGGGGATGGCGACGCCGACCAATATGCGGCAGGCGATCTTCGATGTGTTGAGTAACTTCTTCAACGATCCCAAGGCCAACCCAGAGCAGACGGCGTTGCATCTTGAGCGGGCGATGCGCTCGACCCGCTGATCCAGGCACATTGCCAAACGGCAGAAATGACAAAGGCGGAATTGTTCCGCCTTTGTTGTTGAATCGCCATCCGGTTCAGGCTTGATCGTTTTCGTCCTCATCATCGTCATAGTAATCGCTGAGCTCGATCCAGAGTCCCAACCCGACCATCACCATAGAGCCGAACCAGGTACCGGTATTCCCGATCGGGCTGCCCATCACTATCATGGCGAAGGACAAGAACCCCATGCCTGCATAGGCTTGTAATCTGCCGTAGGAGACCTGCATATTCACCTCCTTGTTGAATATGGTTCAATTTTTATATTACTCGCCCCGCGCAAGCTGGATAGGCCCAAATAACATTTTGGTTACATATGCTGGTTGATGGGTCGTTTGTTTGATTATTTTTTAGCCCTGAGTATCATTGGCAGCCGAATAGGTTGAAGGTTGATAATAGATGAGTGATTTATTCTGTGGCGCAACTCACAAGTTGGACGCAATCGGGCTTCGTTGCCCGGAACCCGTAATGATGGTGCGCAAGAAAGTGCGACTGATGGCTGATGGCGAGACCCTGCTGGTCAGTGCCGACGATCCTTCAACCACCCGCGACATCCCCAGTTTCTGCCGCTTTATGGATCACACCCTGGTCGCCAGCGAGACAGAGCAGGCCCCCTACCGCTATCTGATCCGCAAGGGTCAATAATCCCCCGTTTCCGGAGCACGCCATGACAACCATTACCCGAATCGGCACCACCCAGCGTTGGTCAGACGTGGTCATCCACAATGGCACCCTCTACGTGGTGGAAGTGCCCGTCAGTGAAGAGGCCGACATCCACCAGCAGACCCGCGAAGTGCTGGCAAGCCTGCAACGCCTGCTGGAAGCCAACGGCTCCGGCGTCGACAAGATCCTGATGGCCAATATCTATCTCAAAGAGATTGGCGACATCGCCGCCTTCAACGCGCAGTGGGATGCCTGGATCCCGGCTGGCACAGCACCGGTTAGAGCCTGTGTACAGGCCCGCCTCGCCCACGAAGGCTACAAGGTCGAAGTGCAGCTGACTGCAGCTGTCTAAGCCTTTCCCGGCTTGAGCTTGAGATAGCAAAAGGCCCCGTCATCACTGGCGGGGCCTTTTCGTTACCGAAACCTGAGCGACTTAGGCGGTCGGAGTCAGGGTAATGGTCACGCGGCGGTTCTGCGCCTTGCCTTCGGCGGTGCTGTTGGCAGCAACCGGCTGATCCGGGCCCACGCCGGTGGTGGAGATGCGGCTACCTGCTACGCCCTGACCGATCAGCTGGGCGGCAACGGCATCGGCACGATCGCGGGAAAGCTTCATGTTCAGCTCGCGGGAACCTGTGCTGTCGGTGTGACCGACCACGTTCAGGCGGGTCTTGTCGAACTCGGCAACGACCATGGCCACGCCGGAGAGGGTGTTGGCACCGGCGGCTTTCAGCTGGGAGCTGGAGCTGTCGAAGGTGACGTTGTTCGGCATGTTGAGGATCAGCTCATTGCCATTGCGGGTCACGCTGACGCCAGTGCCCTGCAGCTTCTCGCGCAGCTTGGCTTCCTGCACGTCCATGTAGTAGCCGATACCGCCACCCAGGGCCGCGCCGGCAGCAACGCCGGTCAGGATGCCCTTCTTGCGGTCACCCTTGCTGGAGGAGAGCGCACCTACGGCCGCACCGGCAGCGGCGCCAGCCAGCGCGCCCCAGGCACCTTTGGAGGTCTGGGATTCACCTGTGTAGGGGTTGGTGGTACAGCCGCTCAGGGCAACGGTCAGTGCCAGAGCAGGCACCAGGATCTTGGCTCGCATGAAAAAACCTCTGTGAAAACAATCCGGCACCATGCCGGGGGCCGGATTGTAACGCGCTGGCACGCCATTGTCTGACGCAAGCCTGAATTGACGGCGAGAGTGATGCTTTTTTAAACAGACAGCGGGCTATCAACGCGGTAACTGACACTCGGCGTGGCAAGGACAGCTGACCAGATGATCGTTCACCATCCCCACCGCCTGCATAAAGGCGTAACAGATGGTGCTGCCGACGAAGTTGAAGCCAAGCTTCTTGAGCGCTTTGGACATGGCATCCGACTCCGGCGAGGTCGCCGGAATATCGCCGTTACCCTGCCGCTGGTTGACGATGGGGGCGCCGCCCACGAAGCCCCACAGGTAGTCGGCGAAGTCGATCCCCTGCTCCTGCAACGCCAGATAAGCGCGGGCATTTCTGATGATCGACTGCACCTTGAGCCGGTTGCGGATGATGCCGCTGTCCTGCATCAGCCGCTCTACATCCTGCTCGTCGAAGCGGGCAATCTGCACCGGATCAAAGTCCGCATAGGCGCGGTAATAGCTCTCGGTGCGCTTGAGGATGGTGATCCACGACAGCCCCGCCTGCTGGCCGTCGAGGCAGAGCTTGGCAAAC
>CAMFLW010000072.1 GCA_945957575.1 uncultured Aeromonas sp.
ATCAGCGCGTACGTGTAAACTCGTCCGCCATCAAGAGAGCAGTAGCCTTTTTTAGAATGTCCTTTTCACGTTCGAGCCGGTTGATACGGGCTTCCAGCTCCTGGATTTTCTGCTGCTCAGGAGTCAGCGCTTTGCCGATTGGGGTAGTGCCACTGCGTTCGGATTGCAGTTGCTGAACCCAGCGGCGAAGTACGGTTTCACCGACATCCAGTGAACGACTGGCTTCAGGGACAGAATATCCCTGGTCGAGTACCAGGGATGCGGCTTCGAGTTTGAATTCGGCAGTAAATGAGCGACGTAATCTTGTCATTGAACACCTCAGGTCATGGTGGCGACTGTACCATCTACAATGGTGTCCGGGATGATTAGACCACTACACCCGGGTGCCCGTCACTCTGAACGAGGCCAGGCAAGCCGTGGACAAGGTGAGAGTCATAGAGGGGCGGGCCGGTGAGCTCACCCATCATCATTGATCCTCAGATAAGACCGCGAACCAGGATCCCGCCGATCAGCAGCGGAGCAATCCAGCGCCAGCAGTTCATCAGCAGGTGATGCCAGTGGGCAGAGAGCCCTTGCGGCAGCGCCTTGCGTCCCAGTTTCCAGCCCAGCAGCAGCGTCAGCATCAGGCCGAACAGCGGCATCATCAGGTTGGAGGTGATGAAGTCGAGCAGCTCGAAGATGGTTTTGCCAAACAGGGTGACGTGTTGCAGCGGGCCAAACGACAGGCTGACCGGAATGCCACACACCATGACGAACAGGGTGATGGCGCTGCAGGCGTTACGACGTGACCAGCCCCAGGTTTCGCACAGGAAGCACTGCAGGTGCTCCAGCAGCGAAATGGCGGAGGAGAGCGCGGCAAAGACCAGCAGGGAGAAGAAGATCACCGCCAGACCCTGACCGAAGGGCAACAGCTGGAACACCGCCGGCATAGTCATGAAGGTGAGGCCCGGGCCCGCAGCAGGATCGATACCGGTCGATGCCAGCACCGGGAAGATCATCAAACCCGCCAGTACCGCCACCATGCTGGCCAGCAGCACCACCCAGAGGCTGGAGCGACCAACCCCTTCACTGGAGGGCAGGTAGGCGCCGTAGGTGGTATGAATACCCAGACCGATGGAGAGGGAGAAGAAGGCCAGCCCCATGGCGTCGAGCACGCCGGACATCCCCAGCTTGCTGAAGTCGGGCATCAGGAAGTGGCGTACCCCCGCCATGGCGTTGGGCAGGGTGAGGCCAAAGGCGACCAGCATCAGGATCATCACGAACAGGGCCGGCATCATCCAGCGCAGGGTGCGTTCCACCCCTTTCTGGATCCCGCCCTGCACCACCATCCAGGTCAGTGCCGCAAACAGCAGATGAGTGAGAATGGGCCAGACGTCACCGCTGACATAGTCATTGAAGCGGGCGGTGAGGGCCGTCGCATCCCCATGATTGAGCTGGCCGGCAGCGGCCATGCCGGTATAACCCAGGGTCCAGCCGCCCACCACGCTGTAGAAGCAGAAGATCAGCAGGGTGCTCAGCACCCCCATGACGCCGACCCAGCTCCAGCGCTTGCCGAGCAGCTCGCCAAACGCACCCGCAACGCCGCGACGACTCATGCTGCCAAGCAGGGTCTCGCCCATCAGCACCGCAACCCCCAGGGTGAAGCTGAACAGCAGAAAGACCAGCAAAAAGGCACCACCGCCGTTGACGGCAGTAACGTAGGGAAACTTCCAGATTGCGCCGATACCGACGGCGGAGCCGGCGGCAGCGAGAATATAGCCGAGGCGGGAGGACCATTGGGACTGCATCGTTTGAACTCCAATCGAGGGCCCATGGCTGGGCCAGAATGGCGCTCATATTACGGAAAGGGGACCGCAATCACTACGCAGCTTGCCAGCCGTAAATACGATTTATTGGCACGATCGCCCAATAAAATTCGCTTATTTGCGCGATTGTGCCAACAAATAAAAACCGGAGCATTTTTGCTCCGGTTGTTGGTTGATACCAGACTGGCAGGGCAGGTCAGATGACGCCCAGCTCGCGCAGTCGCTCCATCAGGTAGCTGTGGGCGGTATGACGCTCAGAGAGCACCACCTCGGGCCGCGGATGGAGGAACAGTGGCAGGGAGATGCGCGACTTGCTGGCGCTGCCGCCGGTCGGGTTGATGACGCGGTGGGTGGTGGAGGGGTAGTAGCCACGGGAAGCCTCCTGCAGCATGTCACCGATGTTGATGATGAGGGTGCCAAAGTCGCACGGCACATCCATCCACTCGCCGTCGGAACCCTTCACCTGCAGGCCCGGTTCGTTGGCGGCGGGGAGGATGGTGAGCAGGTTGATATCCTCGTGGGCGGCGGCGCGGATGGCACCCGGCTCCTCGGTACCGTTGAACGGCGGATAGTGCAGCACCCGCAGCAGGGTCTTCTGGCTATCGTCGGTCATCGAGGAGAGGGGGCAGCTGTAGTTGGCGGCGATATCGGCCGGGGTATGCTGCTCGACCCAGCCCAGCAGCTCGGCGGCCAGACCGTTGGCCAGGCGATAGTACTCCATCGCCTGCTCTTTCAGCTCTGCCGGCATCTGGCCCCAGGGGTAGATGTGGAAGTACTCCTTGATGTCTTTCTGGCTATGGCCCTTGGCCACCTCGGAGACCGATGGCGGGAAGTAGCCATCCTGGGTTTCGCGATTGAACAGAAAATCCTGTTTCTGCTCGCTCAGGAAGAAGCGATACCAGTTGTCGTAGATGGACTGCACCAGCTCTTTCGGGATGGGGTGGTTGGTCAACACACCAAAGCCGGTGGTACGCAGGGATTCGGTGAAGCGTTGGGCTGCATCGGGTGAGCGGTAATCGACGGTCAGGACTTTCATTGTTTTTGTTGCGCGCCAGTTAAAAGATGGCGCAGTTTACCCTGCAAGCCGTAACAAGGAAAGGGACGTGGCCTCCAGCGGCCGCACCGTGCCTGATAGTGATAAAAACATCAGATAAAAGAGGCGGATAGTGGCGAGAGTGGTTCCCTTGTCCTGCCTGCTCATCCTCACTAGAATGCCAGCCACTGTCTTTTCCGGAGTCTGTCCATGTCCTCGAAGATCCTGTTGCTCACCCTGCCACTGCTGCTGGCCGGATGCAGCTCCCTGTCGGAAGATGAGTGCCGCACCATGAGCTGGTACAACCTTGGCTATCAGGATGGTGAGCAGGGCAAGACCCGCAATCAGGCGCGGGATTACGTCTCCACCTGCGGCGAGTATGGCCTCAAGGTGGATGAGGCGGAGTGGAAACGGGGTTACGACAAGGGGCTGGAGCTCTACTGCATCCCCGAGCTGGCTTACAGCAAGGGCAAGGAGGGGAAGGACTATCTGGGGGTATGCCCCAATGACGCCAGCTTCCTCAAGCAGTACCAGCGCGGCTATGAAGAGTACAAGTTGGCCACCCGCTTGCGGGAGATCAGCGACGAGCTGGAGCGCACCGAGCGGGATATCGACGATCTCGAGCGCAGCATCCGCAACGAGACCAACAGCGAGCGGCGCGACTACTACCGCGCTAAGCGCAATCGCGCCATTCGCCACTATGAATCGCTGCGCTACGAATACAACCGTCTGCGTTCCCCGGATCGGGTGATCCAGTTCTCCTTCGGCAACTAAGCCATCTCGTTGTGGTCGGCCATTGTGGCGGGCCATCTTGCATCCGCTCCGCTCAGGACAATACCCAGCGCTGCAGCGCCAGTGCGATGCCATCCTCGTTGTGGTCGGCGGTGACCTGGTCGGCATGGTTCTGGATCTGCGAGGCCGCATTGCCCATCGCCACCGCCAGCCCCACCTGTTCGAACATGCTGATATCGTTGTTGTTGTCCCCAAACGCCACTACCTGCTCCATCGCAATCCCTTGGCTGGCGGCCCACTGGGCCAGCCGGTTACCCTTGCTGCAGCCAGGCTGAACCAGCTCCACCGCATAGGGGGCTGCCCAGTCGCGGGTAAAGGGCATCTGCTCGACCACCTCGTCCATGAAGGCATGCAGGCGAGCCGGATCCTGATTGAATAACTCCAGCTTCCAGACCGGGTTGTCGAGCCAGCCTGCCAGCTCCTCGACCGGATGGATGGCGATCTTGAGGTGATCCGGCTGATTGGCCGACCAGGCGCGGATGCGGGTGACATGCTCCTCGCAGCCGATGTAGCCGATCCCTTCACTCAGGTGGAACAGGGCGCCCATCTGCTGCGTCTCGACTGCGGTCAGCAGCTCGCTGAGCGGGGCGGCCGCCAGCGGGTCGCCGCTGAGGATCCGGTTCTGCACCGGGTCATAGAGATAGGCGCCGTTGCTGCAGATGAGGGGGGTATCGAGCGCCAGCTCGTGGTGGAAGGGGCGCGCCGTCATGTAGTGGCGTCCCGTGACCAGCAGCACTTTGATACCCTGGGCGCGGGCCTGCGCCAGTGCCGCCCGGGTGGCCGACGAGATCTTGTGATCGCGGGTCAGCAGGGTGCCATCCATATCGAGCGCGATGGCCTTGTACTCACTCATAGCTCCTCCGGAGATGTGGGCGGTGAGCGGTGGCTGCAGCCATCCGTATCACTCCACCGTCATGGGATGAGCAATAAACTCCCAAAACCATCAATGCCATGCAAGGGATCCGTGCCGTCGAGCGGCAAGGTTGTGATCGGGAGCGGGGTTATGGGATAACCAGCCAGCACCAAAAACAACAAAGCAGGCGCCGGGATGCCTGCTTTGTTGCCTTCGGGGGAGTGGATGCTCTCGTTCCAGCCCGTCGTTGCCCGATAAGGTGAGACGGCAGATGGGGCTCTTGACCCGGTAAGGTCCTTTGCCACAGAGACCCGGTCAGGTATCTGTCTTGCCACCGGAAGATGTAACCATAGTATCCCTCCCGTGCCGGTGAGTGGTTGCAAAGTAGCCACTTATTTCGGTTGTTTTTGCAATAGTTCACCCTTAACCTAGGAAAAGTGGATTAGTCATTGCAACGAGGAAGGGGTAATGCTGAAACTGGATCGCATAGACAGACATATTCTCGAGCTGATGCAGGAGAATGGCCGCATCAGCAATCTCGAACTGGCCGAGCTGGTGGGGCTCTCGCCGTCACCCTGCTCCCGTCGGGTCAAGGCGCTGGAGGATGCCGGTCTCATCGACACCCACGTCACCCTGCTCAATGCCCGCCAGCTTGGTCTCACCCTCACCGCCTACATTCACATTTCCATGGACAGACATACGCCGGAGCGGTTCGAAAACTTCGACCGTGCCATCAGCGAGCTGCCCGAAGTGCTCGAGTGTGATCTCATCACCGGCAACGATGCCGACTACCAGCTCAAGGTAGTGGTGCGCGACATGGAGCACTACCAGCACTTCCTGCTGGACAAGCTGACCCATATTCCGGGGGTGACCGGGGTGCGCTCCAGCTTCGTGCTGCGCCGCATCAAGCACAAGACGGCGCTGCCGCTCAACCACCTCGGCTAACGGCGGAGCGACCAAAAGCAAAAGAGGAGGCCAATGCCTCCTCTTTGTTTAACCGATTGCCGGTCAGACGGCCACTTCGCGGACCTGCTCCACCTGCAGCAGCCAGCCGCTCTGCTCCTGCTGCGGTTCGCCGCTGACTCGCAGCCGCTCGCCGGTCGGCACCCACAGCCCCTCGGGCAGGGAGACCAACAGGCTCTCGCTGCCGTTGTCGAACAACCAGCGATCTTCACCCAGCGATTCAATCAGATAACCTTCCATCTCCACTCTGGACTCGGCTTGCCAGGATGGCGCAACGGAATCACGGCTCTCGATGAAATCCCCCTGAACACCAAAACTGGCTAGCCCCCACAGAATGGAGAGCCCGACGATGGATGTCTGCATCTTGTCTCTCCTCTTTTGGAACTGTAGGGCCAGTATGGGAACAGAAAACTGAGCGCACCATGAACAAGGTGGCAAAGTGCAGGCGAGATCGCGAAAAAATCCGGCCAATTGGCCGGCAGTGTCATTTTATGGTGCCTGGATCACACTATTTGGCGGATTCTTCTGCCATCCGTTCCGCTCTTGGCTTATTCGTCCACATGGCTACCCCGCGATGATCCCCACATATCCCCTCTGCCACCACGGCGCGAACCCGGGTGCCATCTTTGCAAATGGCCTGCCAGGCGTCGGCATCATCGATGGCGAGCGAGTTGGGGGGCTGCGTGGTTTGGCAAGCCGTGAGCAGCAGGGCGCACAGGGGGAGCAATTTTTTCATGGCGGACTCCTCGGGGTAATGGGGACTGAGAGGATTGGGATGGCCTCTCCATCCGGGCTTCACTCCCCAGCATCAGTGATAACCGGTTAAGGGGCAAGGGGAGGGACCACCGACAGGCGCAGGGGCCGTGCAGCCAGGGCTTGCCCTGTGCCCTCCTTGGGCCTAAGGTGGGGCCGTTTTACTGCCTTATTGAAGGAGCGTTTTCATGTCCACTCTCTATCCCCGCGTCGGGGTCGGCGTCATCCTGACCAACGCCCAAGGCTTGGTGCTGCTTGGCAAACGTAAGGGAAGCCATGCCCCCTACTGGTCGATCCCGGGTGGTCATCTGGAGTTGGGGGAGAGCTTCGAGTCGGCGGCGATCCGCGAGGTGGCCGAAGAGACGGGGCTGGCGATCAGCGCGCCCAAAGTGGTGGCGGTGACCAACAATCTGGAGACCTGGCGCGAGAGCGGCCTGCACTATATCTCGGTGACCCTGCACGCCCGGGCCGAGGGCGAGCCGCAGCTGCTGGAGCCAGAGAAGTGCGAGGGGTGGATCTGGTGCGATCCGCGCGCGCTGCCCGAGCCCCACTTCGATGCCAGTCGCCAGTCGATCGCCTGTTGGCTGGCGGGTCGCTGTTATCTGCCGGGTGATGTGGCAATGGTGTCGGCTGGATCAGTCTGATTGTCATAAAAAGATCATCGCGCTGTCATATTATCTCCTCTCCATCGGCGTGAAAGGGACGGGAGCAGCAGCGTGGGCGAGGTCTTTTGGCGGTTTTTGTGGTTGGGATGCGTCAGTTTTGGCGGCCCGGCCGCCCATATCGGGTATTTCCAGCGAACTTTTGTCCAGCGGCTAGGCTGGCTGACACAGGACGAATTTGCCCGCTTGCTGGCGCTGTGCCAACTGCTGCCGGGGCCCGCCTCCAGTCAGCTTGGTTTCGCCATCGGTCGTCATCGCGCCGGTCTGGGCGGGGCGCTCTCTGCTTTTGTCGGCTTCACGCTGCCCTCATTTCTTCTGCTACTGGCGGCTGCGATCGGTATCGGTCAGCTGGGCAGCAATCTGTGGCTGGATGCTGCGCTGCACGGCCTCAAGCTGCTGGCGCTCATCGTGGTGGCCGATGCGGTACTCACCATGAGTCGTCAGTTCTGTGCCACGGGAATGACCCAAGGGATCATGGTGGTGACCGCTGCCGCACTCTGGTGGCAGCCCGGTCTGCTGACTCAACTTTTGATGTTGGCGGGAGCGGCGCTGATCTGCGCCCGCAGCCAGCGCTTGGCGGGCAGTGTGCCAGCCTCCGCCGAGTTGCCTTCTGCCGCCAGCAGTCAGCCTAATTGGCCAACCCTGCTGCTGTTTGGCATCCTTTTTATCGGTCTGCCGCTGCTCGGTAGCCCGATTGGCCAGCTGGTGGCCGACTTCTATCGCGCCGGTAGTCTGGTGTTTGGCGGTGGCCATGTGGTGTTGCCGCTGCTGCAAGAGAGCGTGGGCCACACCCTTAGCGAGCAGCAGTTCCTGACAGGCTACAGTCTGGCCCAGCTGGTGCCGGGCCCCATGTTTACCCTTGCCACCTATCTTGGCGCCCAGTTGCAGCCAGAGATGCCGCTGATCGGGGCCCTGTTGGCGACCGTGGCGCTTTTTGCGCCCGGCTTCCTGCTGCTCTGGGCGGTGGGGCCTTGCTGGCAGCAGTGGCTGGCCCGGCCCCGTCTGGTGGGGGCCGTCACCGGCATCAATGCGGCCGTGGTGGGACTCTTGCTGGCCGCGCTCTATCAGCCGGTGTGGCAGAGCGCCGTGCTGGCGCCCACCGATCTGGCGCTGGCCGTTATCGGCTTTTATCTGCTGCGGGTGGTGAAGCTGCCGATACCGGCCATTGCGGCCCTACTGGTGATGGCCGCCATCCTGCTGGCGTGAATGCGGTGAAATCCCGATAAAAAAACGGCGCCTCCATAATGGAGGCGCCGTTATTTTATTTTGGTCGGACTCAGGCGCCCGGCTCGAAGTCGAGGCTCAGGCTGTTGACGCAGTAGCGCTGGCCGGTATCGGTCGGGCCGTCGGGGAAGACGTGGCCGAGGTGGGAGCCGCACTGGCTGCAGGTGATCTCCACCCGCTTCATGCCGTGGCTGTTGTCCTCGGTGTAGGTCACGGTTCCCTCGATGGCGCGGTCGAACGAGGGCCAGCCGCAGCCGGAGTCAAACTTCGCATCCGAGTGGAACAGCACGCTCTTGCAGCAGACGCAGAGGTAGTCGCCACTCTTGCGATTGTGGAGCAGGGCGCCGCTGTAGGGGCGCTCGGTGCCCTTCTCCCAGCAGACATGAAACTGCTCGGCGCTCAGCTTGCTGCGCCACTGTTCCGGGTTGTTACTGCTCATACCGACTCCTTGCCATCAATAACGGAGCCCAGCATAGCGGCTCCGTAAAGTTGACTCCAGCATGCCTGTTATGGTTTGCCCGGATCTGTGATCGGGGTTTTAGCCATATCCGCACTGGATGCCGGCAGCAGCGCCTGCTCCGGCGGCTGGGCATCCTCTGCTGTGCTGGCCAGAGCCACCCGCTCCAGCAGCTTGAGGGAGTGGGCCCGGCCGACCGCGACCTGCCGCTTGATATCGTCGGGCAGGAACGGCAGCCCGTCATTGGTGGCGGTGTCGATGGTCTGGATCCACTCCAGCCCTTCCCCCGGCGGCGGCAGGCGGAACTGGATGTCGTAGTCGCTGGCGTTGAACAGCACGTACCAGCGCTCGCCAACGCAGTTGATCATGCCGATATCCATGGCAAACGCCTGCCCCATGGGGGCGTGCCAATCCTGATCGGTGAGCTGGTGGCCATCCGGGTGATACCAGTTGACCTGATGGCAGCTGGTGGCGGTGCCGTGCCAGCTGTCATCGCTCAGTTGCAGGTTGGAGAAGACGGTGGACTCCGCCCGCAGCGCCATCATCTGCTGGGTGAAGGCGAACAGCCGTTCATCCTCCGGCCGCCACTGCCAGTTGACCCAGCTGATCTGGTTGTCCTGACAGTAGGCGTTGTTATTGCCAAGCTGGCTGCGGCCCATCTCGTCGCCGGCAAGGAAGTGCGGGGTGCCTTGCGACAGCAGCAGGGTGGCGATCAGGTTGCGCTTCTGCTGCTGGCGCAGGTTGTTGACCCGTGGATCCAGAGTCGGCCCCTCGACACTGTGGTTGCTGGAGAGGTTGTTGCCGTGGCCGTCGCGGTTATCCTCGCCGTTGGCCTGATTGTGGCGCTGGTTGTAGGAGACCAGATCCTCCAGGGTGAAGCCGTCGTGATAGCAGAGGTAGTTGACGCTGGTGTGGGGCGAGCGCCAGTTCTTCGGGAAGAGATCCCGCGAGCCGACCAGCCGGGTGGCAAAGTCGCCCATCTTGCCCGCATCGCCGCGCCAGAAGGAGCGCACCGTGTCACGATAGCGGTCGTTGATCTCCAGCCACTGGCTCGGGAACTGGCCGAGGCGATAGCCGAAGGGGCCGATATCCCAAGGCTCGGCGATGAGCTTGACCTGTGACAGCACGGGGTCGGCCATCACTGCCTTGAAGAAGGCACCCATGGGGTCGAACTCGCCCGCTTCCCGCGCCAGCGTCACCGCCAGATCGAAGCGGAAGCCATCCACCTGCATCTCGGTCACCCAGTAGCGCAGGGCATCGAGCACCAGTCGCAGGGTGTTGGGGTGATCCAGATTGACGCTGTTGCCACAGCCGGTGACGTTGGCGTGGCGGGTGTAATCGGGGCCATGGGAGCCCGCCTCGAAGGCGTAGTAACCGGCGTTGTCAAAGCCCTTGAAGGAGAGCATGGGGCCGTCGAAGCCCGACTCGGCGGTATGGTTGTAGACCACATCCAGAATCACCTCGAGCCCGGCCCGGTGCAGTTCGCGCACCATGGTCTTGAACTCGGTCACAGCATCGTCTTGTCTGGTGCCGTAACGGGGCTCGGGGGCGAAGAAAGCGATGGGGTTATAGCCCCAGTAGTTGGTCAGTCCCAACTCTTCCAGCCGGGGCTCCGACATGAAGGCGGCTACCGGCATCAGTTGTAGCGAGGTGATGCCGAGGGACTTCATGTGCTCGATCATCAGCGGGTGGCTGATGCCAAGATAGGTGCCCTGCAGCTCCTTGGGGATCCCCGGGTGCTGGCGGGTAAAGCCCTTGACGTGAGCTTCGTAGAGAATGGTGCGGGAGTGGCAGATGGCCGGTTTGCTCACCCCCTGCCAGTCGAAGGCGTCATCCACCACCAGCGACTTGGCGATCATGGCGGCGCTGTCACCCTGATAGAGGGCGTTGTCCCAGTAGGTGGGGCGGCTCACCGCCCGGGCATAAGGGTCGATCAGCAGCTTTTGCGGGTCGAACAGCATCCCCTCCTGGGGGATGCCATAAACCTGGTAGCCGTAGCGCTGGCCGGCTTGCACGCCACGCACATAGCCAAAGCGATACTGGCCGCGGCGGCCGGGCAGCTCGAGGCGCGCCAGCTCCTGCTCCTGTTCGTCGAACAGACAGAGTTCCACCTTGTCCGACTGGGGAGCCCAGACGCAGAAGTTGCAACCGTTCTCGTCAAGACGGGCCCCCAGCGGGTAGCCCGACCCTTTTTCCATTACCAGCATCAGGACTCCTGTTTGATGAACAAGGTCGCCAGTGGCGGCAGATCCAGCACTATGCTGTGTGCCATCCCCTGCCAAGGGGTCGGCTCGGCCGCGAAGACCAGACCCACATCATAGTTGCTGCCCCAGTAATACTCGCTGTCGGTATTGAGCACCACCCGATAGTGACCCGCCGCCGGTACGCCAATCCGGTATTCGATGCGCGGCACCGGCGTGAAGTTGCACGCCACCATGATGGCCTGTTTGCCCTCTTTGTCGGCCCGCAGCCAGGCAAAGATGCTGTTGTCGGCATCGTTGTGATCCAGCCAGCGGAAGCCGTTCTGCTCATAGTCCGCCTGATACAAGGCAGGCTCATGACGGTAGAGGTGGTTGAGATCGTGGATCAACCGCTGCTGGCCGCCGTGCTTGGGATATTGCAGCAGGTGCCAGGGCAGCTGAGCATCGTGGTTCCACTCGTTGCTCTGGGCGATTTCGGTGCCCATGAAGTTGAGCTTCTTGCCCGGGTGGCCGTACATGAAGCCCATGTAGGCGCGCAGGTTGGCGGCCTGCTGCCACTCGTCGCCCGGCATCTTGTAGAGCATGGAGTGCTTGCCGTGTACCACCTCGTCGTGGGAGAGCGACAGGATGAAGTTCTCGTCATAGTGGTAAACCATGGAGAAGGTCATGTCGTTATGGTGGTAGCGGCGGTGGATCGGCTCTTTCTGCATGTAGGTGAGGGTGTCGTGCATCCAGCCCATATTCCACTTGAAGCCAAAACCCAGGCCACCGAGGAAGGTGGGACGGGAGACCCCGGCAAAGGCGGTGGACTCCTCGGCGATGGTCATGGCGTGGGGGTACTTGCGATAGACCTCCTCATTGGTCCACTTGAGCAGGCTGATCGCCTCGTAGTTGTGGTTGCCGCCATCGACGTTCGGTACCCACTCGCCCGCGTTGCGCGAGTAGTCCAGATAGAGCATGGAGGCGACTGCATCCACCCGCAGGCCGTCGATGTGGAACTTGTCGAGCCAGAACAGGGCGCTTGCTACGAGGAACTGGCGCACGGTATTGCGGCCGAAGTCGTAGATGTAGGAGTTCCAGTCCGGGTGCCAGCCACGGCGCGGATCTTCGTACTCGTAGAGCGGGGTGCCGTCGAAGCGGGCCAGCCCGTGGGCATCGGACGGGAAGTGGGCTGGCACCCAGTCCAGAATGATGCCGATCCCGGCCTGGTGGCACTGGTCAACGAAGTATTTGAAATCATCAGCCGTGCCGTAGCGGCTGGTGGGGGAGAACATGCCCACCGGCTGGTAGCCCCAGGAGCCGCTGAAGGGGTGCTCGGAGACCGGCAGCAGCTCGATGTGGGTGTACTCCATCTCCTTGATGTAGGCGACCAGCTCCACCGCCAGTTCGCGCCAGCTCAGGCTGTCGCCGTTGGGGTGACGCTTCCAGGAACCGACGTGCAGCTCATAGATGGAGAGCGGCTGCTCGCGCTTGTCGTTGAGCTGGCTCTCGCGCCAGGCGGCATCCTGCCACTGATACTGGTCGTGGTCATAGACCACGGAGGCGAACGAGGGGTACTGCTCGCAGTAGAAGCCGACCGGGTCGCTCTTGTGCGGCAGCCGGTTGCCCATGGGATCCTTGAGCTCGAACTTGTAGCGATCCCCGGCCTTGATGCCCGGCACGAACAGCACCCAGTGACCGCACTGGCTGCGCTCCATCGGGTGGCGGCGGCCATCCCAGAAGTTGAAGTCGCCGATCAGGCTCACCGAGGTGGCGCTCGGCGCGTAGACCGCAAAACGGACCCCTTCCACCTGCTGACCAAGATGCTCCACGGTGCGCAGTTGGGCGCCAAGGGTGTGGTAGAGGTTTTCCGGCTGGGCGGTCAGTTCGGCAAGACCCGACCAGGCGGCATCCTGAAACTGATAGGGGTCGATGACCTCGGTGGTGGCATCTTGGTAGCTGGCGATCAGCTGATAGGGGAAGGAGTTTTTGCGGCGGGTGAAAACAGTTTCAAAAAGACCCGATTCATCGGTGGGCGCCAGGGTGGCAACGACTTTGCCCGACTTGAGATCCTTGACGCGAACTTCGAGGGCATCAGGCAACCAGGCGGTCAGTTTGAGGCCGGGCCCATCCGGATTGGCCTGCAGGCCTAAGTGAGAGAAGGGATCGGAACAGCGGGCAGCAACCAAACGTTCAACGAGCATCGAGATTTCCTTTCATGACAGAGCATCCACTCCGGCCGAAGCCGGAGTGGATTTAGGTGAGAGCGCTGTGGGAGACAGCGTCTCAACGACTGGCCTCATCACGGGCTTGACTCATCTTGCCAGCCAGTGCCTTGAGTGCCTCATTGGCAAAAATATCTTCCAGGTCGGTGGAGAGCTTGCGGCGCCAGTTGGGGTATTCGTAACTGGTGCCCGGTACGTTGACCGGCTTGTCCATTTCCAGCCAGTCTTCCAGCTGGGTACTGAACAGGGCGCAGCTGCCACGGGACATGTGGATCTGCAGACCGTGGTTGAGTTCGGTATTCATGCCGACCCAGTTGACGTCATGACTGATGTTGTCAGAGATGACCTTGTGGGCATGCAGGCTGTCGAGGATCCGCTGTTTGGCCTGGTGGCGATCAGCATACAGGGTCTTCAGCACGTCTTCATCCGGATACAGACCCAGTTGACGGCCGAGCGCCAGATCATCGCAGTGCCAGAAGCCCTTGAGGGTTGGCATGTCGTGGGTGGTCAGGGCAGACATCGCCTGCTCGGCATAGTGAGCCGGAGAGATGAAGCCGCCATCGGCCTTGGAGCGCTCGAAGAAGAACACCTTGTAGGAGTGGACGCCGTTCTCTTTCAGGGTCACGTCGATCCCCTCCGGCACGGTACCCAGATCTTCGCCGATCAGCAGGCACTGGTTGCGGTGGGATTCGAGAGCCAGGATGCCCAGCAGATCGTTGACCGGATAGTAGATGTAGGCGCCCTTGGCGGCGGACTCTCCGGGCGGTACCCACCACAGGCGCAGCAACGCCATCACGTGGTCGATGCGCAGTGCGCCGCAGGAGCGCATGTTGGCACGGAACAGATCCACCATCGGCTGGTAGGCCGCTTCAAACAGCTTGTTCGGGTTCATCGGGGGCAGACCCCAGTTCTGACCAAGCGGGCCGAGGATATCGGGCGGCGCACCGACCGAGGCTTTCGGGCAGTAGAGATCCTGGTTGGCCCAGATCTCGGTGGAGCCTTCGGAGACGCCCACCGCCAGATCGCGGTAGATCCCCATCACCATGCCGGCAGCCTTGGCACGGGTATCGGCTTGCGCCAGCTGCTCATCGGCCAGGAATTGCAGGTAGAGGTAGAAGTTCACATCCTGCTGGTGCTCGGCCATCCACTTGGCAACGGCGGGATTGTGGTAGTTGCGGAACTGCTCCGGCCATACCGGCCAGCCCCAGGCATTCTCGCCCTTGCCATAGAAATAGGCTTGCAGGGCATCGAACGCGGCCTGCTGTTGCAGGCTGTCGCCACCGGCGGCGACGAAGGCATCGAAGGCGGCCTGACGCTCGGCGCTCAGGGTTGCGTCGTCGAATACCTGACGCAACATACCAATCTTGGTCTCGATGACGCCGGTGTAATCGACGTTCTCTTTGGCGCGCAGATCGGCCAGATGCTGCTGGAAGGCGGGGCTCGCCACGTCAGCTTTCAGGCGCGCATTGCTCTGGAATTCGGGCACCGCTTCCACATTGATGTAGGCCACGTTGAGCCAGCGACGGGAAGAGGGGCTGTAGGGACTGGCGCTCTCCGGGTTGGCCGGATAGAGGGCGTGGATGGGGTTGAGGCCGACGAAGTGGGCACCCCAGTTGGCCGCTTTCTCGACCAGCTGGCCGAGATCGCTGAAATCACCGATGCCCCAGTTGTGGCGGCTGCGCAGGCAGTAGAGCTGCACGCTCGGGCCCCACACCTTGCGGCCATCGGCGATAGGCGCCTGCTTGTAGCACGCCTTGGGCGCAACGATGAGGCGCATGGTGGCCAGCGGCTCGTCGTTGCCATCTTCCAGCAACACCAGCTGGTGATAACCCAGTTCAGGGGCCATCTCCAGCGTGACGCGGTAGGCCTGGCACTCCATCTCTTCAAATTCGGCCACGCCAACCAGCTCGCCCTCGATGGGGGTGAACTGGCCGGAGAGCTCGCCGCCCTGTTCCAGCTTGAGCTGCCAGGTGAGGGCGTCATTGACGAATTCGATGGGGAGGCGGACTTCGAGCGTGACGGCGTCACCGGTGCGAACCACCATGACGGGATCCAGCGCCCGCAGCCAGTGCTGGCGATGTTCCTCTTCCAGCTGCTGCATCAGGGCTGCTTCGTCATCGACGCGATAGCCCATGGCGCCCAGCATGGCGGCCTTGCTCTCTTCGGATACCTGAGCCGGCTGGCCCCAGGCATCGACATACTCGCTGGCAATGCCTTTTGCGGCAGCCAGCTGTTCAATCAGGGTGGTCATAGTTTGAGAATTCCCGCTGTGGATTCTATCTATACTATTTTGTTTGATTTTTATGGGGTGGTACTTGAACAGTGGCTCTTTGGCCATGCTAAACCGGGCACATTTTTACATATCTCTGTGAATGGTTGTGTGACCGAGTAGGCACTATTGTTGATATCTGCACGATGCCACGAGAACTGGCACTGTTTCGTCAAAACGTGGTAATCAGTTACATAAACAGAAAATTAATTTCACAGTTTTTCATGATGTAGCGCAATTTCAGACAGAATGTTGGTTGACTCACCGGAGAGTTCTAGTAAATTTACAAGCGGAATTTTCTTTGACTACTGAACAGTTAGGTAACTAAATATGACTATCAAAGTAGGTATTAACGGTTTTGGCCGTATCGGTCGTTTCGTATTCCGTCTGGCTTGCGAGCGTGCAGACATCGAAGTTGTTGGTATCAACGACCTAATCGATGTTGACTACATGGCTTACATGCTGAAGTACGATTCAACTCACGGTCGTTTCAACGGTACCGTTGAAGTTAAAGACGGCAACCTGGTTGTAAACGGCAAAACCGTACGTGTTACCGCTGAGCGTGACCCGGCCAACCTGAGTTGGAACGAAATCGGTGTTGACGTTGTTGCCGAAGCTACCGGTCTGTTCCTGACCGACGAG
>CAMFLW010000073.1 GCA_945957575.1 uncultured Aeromonas sp.
CCGTCATCTTGGTCGTTTTTACCACGATATGAATGGGGTATGATGCGGGCCACATACGCTGGCATGGGCCCATGCCCACCCAGAGCGCCTCGGCAAGCCTGTTGCCCGGCCAGCATCCCTGCGCTGTCATCACAGCCCATCAAGAGTAAAGAAGAAGTACAGTCATGGACAAGGTGTTTATTCGCGGACTCGAAGTTTTGACCACCATCGGTGTATATGAGTGGGAGAAGGGCATTCGCCAAAAGCTCCGTTTTGACCTCGAGATGGGGTTCGACAACCGCCCCGCGGCAGCAACCGACGACATCAATCTGGCACTGGATTATGCCGACCTCTCCAACAAGATTTGCGCCCATGTCACCGGCAAAGTCGTCGAGCTGGTCGAGACCATGGCCGAGCAGGTTGCCATGCTGGTGCTCGCCGACGAGCGGGTGCAGTGGGTCAAGGTAACCCTCACCAAGCCGGGCGCCGTGCCCAATGCCGCCGGGGTCGGTGTCGAGATCCTGCGCCATCGCACGCCAGCCGCGAGCAGCAACTGATGACCACCATCTATATCAGCCTGGGCTCCAACATCGAGCGGGAGCGCCACATTCGCGCCGGGCTCGATGCCCTGCACGCCGAATTTGGCGAGCTGCGGGTCTCCCGGGTATTCGAGAGCGAGGCGGTCGGCTTCAACGGCCGCCCCTTCTACAACCTGGTGGCGGCTGCCGAGACCGATCTGCCGCTGACCACCGTCTGCCAGCGACTGCGGGCCATGGAGTTCGCCCACGGCCGCGAGCCGGATGCCAAGAAGTTCGCCCCGCGCACCCTGGATCTCGATCTGCTGCTCTATGGCGATCTGGTCTGCGACACCCCGCTGGTGCTGCCGCGCGGTGAAGTGCTCACCAACGCCTTCGTGCTCTGGCCGCTGGCCGAGCTGGCCCCCAAACTGCGCCACCCTGTCGATGGCCGCACCATGGGCGAGCTGTGGCAAGCCTATGACAAGGCCTCCCAGCAGCTGTGCCCCATTCCCTTTCACTGGGAAGCGTGCGAATTGCAACATCACTGATCCGCAAGGGCGCCTCACGGCGCCCTTGTTGTTTCCACAGACAGGGTTGCTTATCACGGATAAGAAAGTGTCATTGGGCCTGACCCTGCGAGGCTGGCAGGATAACGCCCACTACAGGAGAACCCCATGCCACTCGATACCATTCACCACTTTAACTGCCAGCTGCTGGCCGAACTGCCCCACCAGCGCTATGAGCATGAACCCATCCTCGACTACGCCACCGATGAAAAGGTCAAGGCCCGCCTCGGCTGGCAGGCTGAGTTCAGCAAGACCCTGTTTCTCAAGTTCAAGGATGGCAGCTTCGCTCTGCTGCTGACCCACAGGGACGGGCGGCTCGACAACAAGGCGGTCAAGGCCGCGCTCGGCGCCAAACCCTCCATCTGCACCGCCGAAGAGATGCAGGCGGAGATTGGCTGCCTGCCGGGAGCCGTCTGCCCCTTCCTGCCCCGCGCCGATATTCCGCTGCTGGTGGATCCGCAACTGCTCAACCACTCAGCCTTCACCTGGACCCCGGGCCACCCCGAGCAGACCTTCCTGCTGGAGACGGCCCATCTGGCTGAGGTGTTGGCGCAGCTCCCCTGCGAAGTCAGCTATCTGCCCGTGACGACGGCGTAACACCATCGCGCGCCAGCTGAGCGAAGATCAGCGCAGCCAGCATGGAGAGCAGGCCGACACAGAGATAGGTAAGGTGGAACCCGGCCAGCCACTGACCGTTAGCAGCTAGCGCAGATATGGCAGGATCTGGCCACGAAACGGTTTGGTTAGCTGCTCGACATCACCAAACTGATGCCGATGGCTGGTAGCCCAGCACGGCCATCAGGCGGGTAAAGCCCCCTGCAGACCCAGGCCCGGCTCCGTGGTGAAATCGAAACGGATCCTTCCACCCCTTATTTACATTCAGCAACAAAATGATCTGCCCTGACGGGGATAACAACCTTTATCATTAGGAGCCGGTTATCGCGCAACCGATCACTGCGCAGCCTGTTTATGTCATCCGGTCGTCCATGCCCCCAATAGAGAACCATTGCCTATGAAGACAGTTATCCGGCAAGAAATTGCCCTGCCCGTCGGCCTGCTGACCCTGCTCTTTTTCAAGACGCTGGGCAGCGACCTGCTGACAGAGACAACTCCGCTCGGGATCTATCTTCCGGTATCGGCGGGGCTGCTTGCCATCGTCACCTGGGCCATCTTCTCGGTGGTGCGCCACTCCGATGCCCTCGCCATCAAGCTGGGCGAACCCTTTGGCACCCTGATCCTCACTCTCTCGGTCATTTCGCTGGAGGTAGTGATGATCTCCTCGGTCATGCTGACCGGCGAGCCCAATCCGGTGATGGCCCGCGACACCATGTTCGCTGTGGTGATGCTGGTGACCAACGGTCTGGTCGGCTTCACCCTGCTGTTTGGCGGCTGGCGCTACCACACCCAGAGCTTCAATCTGGACGGGGTCAAATCCTATCTGGTGGCCATCATCCCGCTCGCCCTGCTCTGTCTGGTGCTGCCCAACTTCACCGAAGGGGGCACGGTTGGCAGCATGTCGCGCGCCATGTCCTGGATGCTCATCACCATCTCGATCCTGCTCTACGGGGTCTTCCTGCTGATCCAGACCCGCAGTCACAGCCACTTCTTCGTCGATAGCGACCACGAGGATTACGAGGAGCACCACGGCCCGCTGCAGAGCAACGTCTATCACACCCTGCTGCTGCTCGCCTATCTGGTAGTGGTGATCCTGTTGGCCAAGACCCTGGCCATCCCCATCAACTACGGGGTCAAGGTGCTGTCAGCGCCGCAGGCGCTCGGCGGCTTTATCGTGGCCTGTATCGTGCTGGCCCCCGAGGCGGTTGGCGCCATCAAGGCGGCCATCAACAACCAGCTGCAGCGGGCCATGAACCTCTACTTCGGCTCGGTGCTGGCCACCATCGCCCTCACCGTCCCGGCCGTGCTCTTTATCGGCTCCATGCTGGGTCAGGAGGTGCGCCTCGGCCTCTCTGCGGCCGATATGGTGCTGCTCATCACCACGCTCATGGTGTGCAAGGTCACCTTCAGCAGCGGCCGCACCAATGTGCTGCACGGCGCCACCCATCTGGTGTTGTTCGTGGTCTATCTGTTCCTGATGTTCGAGCACCAGTGACCGACCATCGCAGAGACGAAAAGACCGCCCGATTGGGCGGTCTTTTGTTATCAGCTACGGGATCTCACTGACGCCAGTGAAGCGGCGTCCCCCTCATCCCCTACCCTTCTCCCGCCAGGGGAGAAGGGGGCTCAAGGCTTACAGGCTGGGCAGTACCCCGACCGGGATGAGATCGTTGTAGCTGGCACGGCCCAGCAGCGCGGCGGCCGCCTCGATGTCCGGCGCGAAGTACCTGTCCTTGTCGTAGAAGCTCACCTCTGCCCGCAGTCGGCCCTTGGCTACTTCCACCCCTGCACTGGCCCGCAGCGGAGCACGGAAATCGAGCCCCTGCGCCGCCGCCAGCAGTTCGACAGCCAGAATACCACGGGTGTTCTCGGCCATATCCGCCAGCCGGCGGCCGGCGAAGGTCGCCATGGAGACGTGATCCTCCTGGTTAGCAGACGTCGGCAGGCTGTCCACCGAGGCCGGATGGGCCAGCGTCTTGTTCTCGGAGGCGAGCGCCGCCGAGGTGACCTGAGCGATCATGAAGCCGGAGTTGACCCCGCCATTGTTGACCAGAAACGCCGGCAGGCCGGACATCCGCGAGTCGATCAGCAGTGCCATGCGCCGCTCGGAGAGCGAGCCGATTTCGGCGATGGCCAGCGCCAGATTATCGGCCGCAAAGGCCACCGGCTCGGCGTGGAAGTTACCGCCAGAGATGATCTCCTCGTCATCGGCAAACACCAGCGGGTTGTCGGAGACCGAGTTGGCTTCGCACACCAACACCTCGGCCGCCTGACGGATCTGGGTCAGGCAGGCCCCCATCACCTGCGGCTGGCAGCGCAATGAGTAGGGATCCTGCACCTTCTCGCAGTTGTGGTGGGACATGCCGATCTCGCTGAGATCCCCCAGCAGATGGCGATAGCAGGTAGCGGCATCAATCTGGCCACGCTGACCGCGTACCGCGTGAATCCGGGCATCGAACGGACGGCGACTGCCAAGGGCCGCCTCCACGCTCATGGCACCGATGGTGATGGCTCCGGCGTAGAGATCCTCAGCGTGGAACAGCCCCTCCAGCGCAAAGGCGGTGCTCGCCTGGGTGCCGTTGAGCAGCGCCAGCCCCTCTTTTGGTGCCAGCGCGATGGGCTCAAGCCCGGCGATCCGCAGCGCTTCGCTCGCATCGATCTCGCGCCCGTCGTGACGAGCCTTGCCTTCGCCGATCAGCAGGCAGCTCATATGGGCCAGCGGCGCCAGATCGCCGGAAGCGCCGACGGAGCCCTTCTTCGGCACCAGCGGATAGACCTCGGCGTTGACCAGCTTCATCAGCGCCTCCAGCACCTCTAGCCGGATACCGGAGAAGCCGCGCGCCAGCGAGTTGAGCTTGAGCACCATC
This sequence comes from uncultured Aeromonas sp., assembly GCA_945957575.1. Lineage (GTDB taxonomy): Bacteria > Pseudomonadota > Gammaproteobacteria > Enterobacterales > Aeromonadaceae > Aeromonas. Next base: position 4,546 of record CAMFLW010000073.1, read on the forward strand.
ATCAACCGCACGGTGGCGTCATCCATATAGGTGCCGATGCCCGCAGCGTGGGAGAGCACGATGGATCGCTGCAGCTCGTCGAGCTGATCCACCGGGATCCGGGTGTTGGCCAGCAGGCCAAAGCCGGTGTTGATGCCGTACACCACGCGTCCCTGCTCGATCACCCGGGAGACAGTGGCGGCAGAGGCGTGGATCGCCGGCAACGCCGCCGGATCCAGTGCAATGTGTACCGGCTCGCGGCTGACGCGGCGCAGGGTGGCAAGATCCAGCTCGCCCGGGGTAATAGTCAATTCAAACATGGTGTTACACCTTTCCTTTGACACCGTTGGCGCCGTCAATCATCGGCAGATCCAGTTTCGCCTCGCGGGCGCAGTTGATGGCAATCTCGTAGCCCGCATCGGCGTGACGCATCACTCCGGTGGCCGGGTCGTTGCGCAGCACCCGACCGACGCGGCGAGCCGCGTCATCGGAGCCATCACAGACGATCACCACACCGGAGTGCTGGGAGAAGCCCATGCCGACCCCGCCGCCGTGGTGCAGGGAGACCCAGGTCGCGCCGCCGGCCGTGTTGAGCAGGGCGTTGAGCAGCGGCCAGTCGGAGACGGCATCGGAGCCATCCATCATCGACTCGGTCTCGCGGTTCGGGCTCGCCACCGAGCCGGAATCCAGGTGATCGCGGCCAATGACGATGGGGGCTTTCAGCTCGCCGTTTTTCACCATCTCGTTGAAAGCCAGACCGAGGCGTACCCGATCCTTGACCCCGACCCAGCAGATCCGCGCCGGCAGCCCCTGAAACGCGATGCGCTCGCGGGCCATATCGAGCCAGTTGTGCAGGTGAGGATCGTCGGGGATCAGCTCTTTCACCTTCTGGTCGGTCTTGTAGATATCCTCCGGATCGCCGGAGAGGGCCACCCAGCGGAATGGGCCGATCCCCTCGCAGAACAGCGGGCGAATGTAGGCCGGGACGAAGCCGGGGAAGTCGAAGGCGTTCGCAACCCCCTCCTCCAGCGCCATCTGACGGATATTGTTGCCGTAATCCAGAGTCGCTGCGCCGCGCTCTTGCAGGGTCAGCATCGCCTCCACCTGACGGGCCATGGAGCGACGAGCGGCCAGATTCACCTCCTGCGGGGCACTCTGCTGCAGCTCGCGCCACTTGGTCACGCTCCAGCCCTGCGGCAGGTAGCCGTGCACCGGGTCGTGGGCGGAGGTCTGGTCGGTCACCACATCCGGGGTGATGCCACGAGCCACCAGTTCGGCGAACACGTCGGCGGCGTTGCCGAGCAGACCGACGGAGATGGCGCTGCCGCTCTGTTTAGCCTCCTCGATCATGGCCAGCGCCTCATCCAGGCTGTGAGCCTTCTTGTCCACATAACGGGTGCGCAGACGAAAATCGATGCGGGTCTCGTCGCACTCCACGGCGATCATCGAGAAGCCGGCCATGGTGGCGGCCAGCGGCTGGGCACCGCCCATGCCGCCAAGACCACCGGTGAGGATCCAGCGCCCTTTGGGTTCGCCGTTGAAGTGCTGATTGGCCACCGCGAAGAAGGTCTCGTAGGTGCCCTGTACGATCCCCTGAGTACCTATGTAGATCCAGGAGCCGGCGGTCATCTGGCCGTACATCATCAGGCCCTTCTTATCGAGCTCGTTGAAGTGCTCCCAGTTGGCCCAGTGCGGCACCAGGTTGGAGTTGGCGATCAGCACCCGCGGCGCATCCTTGTGGGTCTGGAACACCCCGACCGGCTTGCCGGATTGCACCAGCAGAGTCTGATCCTCCTCCAGCCGGGTCAGCACCTCGACGATCTTGTCAAAGCAGGCCCAGTTGCGGGCGGCGCGACCGATGCCGCCATAGACCACCAGCGACTGGGGATGCTCGGCCACCTCGGGGTCCAGGTTGTTCATCAGCATCCGCAGCGGCGCCTCGGTGAGCCAGCTCTTGGCGGTCAATTCGGTGCCGCGCGGGGCACGGATCACGCGGTTAGGATCATGACGGGGATCCTGCTGTTGCACAGACATACACACTCCTTGTTGTATCAATAGGGTGCCTTCGGCGACCGGCGGCCAAAGGGTTAACGGGTCAACAGATGAACCAGTCGCGCGGCCACGCGGGCACTGCGGTTGTCCTGATCCAGCGTCGGGTTGTACTCGGCCAGATCGGCAAGCCTGAGCTTGCCGCTGGCCCGGATATGGGCGATCAGCGGTTCGATCACCGCCAGCTCCACGCCACGGGCGGCGGGAGCGCTCACTCCCGGCATCACGGCTCCGGGCAGCACATCAAGGTCGATGGTCAGATAGAGGTGATCACAATCGGCGATAAAGGCATCCAGCCCGCTTAGCAAGGCTGGCAGCCCGGCCTGGGTCATCGCCTCATCCAGCACATACCACACACCCAGCGCCTTGGCACGGGCAAACAGGGCTTGGGTATTGGCGGTCTCGGCCACCCCGAGGCAGGCGTAGTGAAACGGCGTGCCCTGAGCGGCGCACTGCTCGGCGATCTGGAAGAAGGGGGTGCCGGAGCTTGCCAATTTCTGCTTCATGCGCAGGTCAAAGTGGGCGTCGAAATTGATGATCCCTACCCGCCCCTCGCCACCAAGATGACGGTTGAGGCCGCTCCAGCTGCCAAAGGCCACCTCATGGCCTCCCCCCAGCACCAGCGGGAAGTGGCCCAGTTCGAGCGCAGCAGCGACCCGCTCGGCCAGATGGCCGTGGGCGGCGTCGAGATCCCCATCCTCACAGCACACGTCCCCGCCATCGTAGACGGGGCGACTCAGGTGCCAGGCGGTATTGGCCAGCAGCTTGCGCACCGCCAGCGGCGCCGCCGCTGCACCGACACGCCCCTTGTTGCGGCGCACCCCTTCATCGCAGGCAAAACCGAGCAGCACCACACCAGCTGCCTCTTGTGCCCCGGCGGCCCAGGGCTGCACCTTGTCGTGCCAGCGCAGGGCCAGTTCGCCATCTTCCGGATCCTGCCGCCCTTGCCAGAGCGACATGTCGATCGGGTTGAGCTTATCCATGGAGGGTCTCCTCGCCGCTGAAGATGCGGCCTGCCAGCTGATCGACGCCGACCATGTAGCTCAGCTCGGCCGGATGAGCGCAGTGCCAGATCAGGAAATCGGCCGCCATCCCCACCCTGAGCTGGCCAAGGTGCTCCTGCTCGCCAAGCGCTTTGGCAGCGTGGCGGGTCACCCCGACCATCGCCTCCACCGGAGTCAGACCAAACAGGGTACAGGCCATGTTCATCGCCATCCGCAGCGAGACGATGGGGGCCGTGCCCGGGTTGATGTCGGAGGAGACCGCCATCGCCACCCCCGCCTTGCGCAGCGCGGCGACCGGCGGCAGTTTGGTCTCTTTGAGAAAATAGAAGGCGGTGGGCAGCAAGGTGGCAACTACACCGCGCTGGGCCAGTGCCAGGATCCCCTGCGGATCCAGATACTCCAGATGATCCACCGAAATGGCGCCAAAGTTGGCAGCCAGCGTGCTGCCGCCGAGGTTGGAGAGCTGATCCATATGCCCCTTCACCGGCAGGCCGTATTGATCCGCCGCCAGATAGACCTGCTCGGTCTGGGCCAGCGAGAAACCGATATGCTCGCAGAAGACATCCACCGCATCGGCCAGGCCCGCCTCGGCAGCGGCCGGGATAATCTCCTGACAGATGGTCTCGACCCAGCTGTCAGGGTCATCGCGATACTCCGGCGGCACCGCATGGGCCGCCAGCAGAGTGGTTTTGACCCGGATCGGCAACGCCTCTCCCAGCCGGCGGGCCACCCGCAGCATCTTGAGTTCATCATCCAGCGTCAGGCCGTAACCGGACTTGATCTCCACCGTGGTGACCCCTTCGCGGATCAGGGATGTCACCCTCGGCAGCGCCAGCTCGAACAGCTGCTCTTCGCTGGCGGCACGGGTGGCACGCACCGTGCTGATGATGCCACCGCCCCGACGGGCGATCTCGGCATAGGGCACTCCCTGCTGACGCAGCTCGAACTCCTCGGCACGGCTGCCGGCAAAGACCAGATGGGTGTGGCAATCGATAAGGCCGGGTGTGACCAGCTTGCCCTGCATATCCTGCCAATGGGCGGGATGCGGCCCCTTCAACTCGGCCATCGGCACCAGGGCGTGGATCTTGCCCTCCTTCACGCCGATGGCGTGGAGCGGCAGCAGACCGTAATCGGCCTGTTCATCATTCAGGGTGGCGGGCGTCACGTTGAGCCAGACCCGCTCGCAGTTCAACAGTTCCTTGTTCATAGCGACCTCAAATGTATATACATATCCTTATAATCGATCCATCCGGCGAAAGAAAGAGCAGGATTCACATCCTGATAACAGCATCACGCTTAGAGTTTAAGCACAAAAAAGCCCACCAGAGGTGGGCTTGAGAAGAATCTATTTGTATAGACAATCAAGATAGCTGCGCCTTGGAGCTCAGCTTGTAGCGGGAACCGGGGGAGAGCAATCTGGCGTAAGAGACCAGATGCCCCTCCGACCAGGTGCGCCGATGCAGCAGCAGGCAGGGGGTGTCGACCCGCACCTGCAACAAGCCGGCCTCACCGGCACTCGGCAGCACTGCCTCCACCACGTGCTCCATCTCGGAGAGGGGACAGACCTCCATCAGATAGCGGTTGGGAGTCTGCTTCGTGAAATCCTGCTCGCCATAACCCGGCAGCCGCTCGGCATCGACGAAGCGCTCCTCCAGCTGCAGCGGCTCGCCATCGGCCTGATGGACGATGAGGCTGTGGAAGATGGGGGCACCAACCCGCAGCCCAAGCTGCACCGCCACCTTCTCGTCGGCGGCCAGCCGCTGCAGCCGGATCACCCGGGCGCTGTATTCACTGCCCCGCTCGGCAATCTCGTCGGCGATGTTGCGAATGGCCAGCAGCGGCGATTCGGTACGCCTGTCCGCCACGAAGCTGCCGGATCCGGCGGTGCGCACCAGCCACCCCTCGGCCACCAATTCGCGCAGGGCCCGATTCACCGTCATCCGGCTCACGGTGAACTGCTCGCACAGGGCCGCTTCGGTCGGGATCTTGTCCCCCGCCTGATAGTGGCGTTCGCGGATCCGATCCAGAATATGCTGCTTGATCTGCAGGTAGAGAGCGGGCGCCAACGGGATGCTCCTTAGCGCCGACGGTGGGGCGGACGCATGTCCGGCCAGGCGCGGTAGACGTCGGGGATCTGATCCGGCCCGCTGATGCAGAGATCGAGATCGTGCAGCAGACCATCCTTGATCCCGTAGATCCAGCCGTGGACGGCCAGCTCCTGCCCCTTGCGCCAGGCGTTCTGGATGATGGTGGTGTGACAGACGTTGGCCACCTGCTCGGCCACGTTCAGCTCGCACAGGTAGTCGAAGCGCTCGTGCTCATCCTCGATGGCCTCGAGCTCCTCACCATATTTGAAGTAGACATCCTTGATGTTGCGCAGCCAGTTGTCGATGAGCCCCAGCTCCTGATTCTGCATCGCCGCCTTGACCCCGCCGCAGCCATAGTGACCGCAGACGATGATGTGCTTCACCTTGAGCACCTCGACCGCATATTGCAGCACCGAGAGGCAGTTGAAGTCGGTGTGAACCACCAGATTGGCTACGTTGCGGTGGACGAAGACATCCCCCGGCAGCAGTCCCATCAGCTGGTTGGCGGGCACCCGGCTATCGGAGCAGCCGATCCAGAGGTATTCGGGAGCCTGCTGGGCAGAGAGGGTGGCAAAGAAGGCGGGATCTTCCGCTTTGATCCGCTCGGCCCACTCACGGTTATTGGTAAACAGATCCTTCAACAGTTTCACTTCTGCTCTCCCTAATGTGGCAGTGGCGGCAACATAACACACTCAAGGGTAACCAAAGCAAGGCCGACCAGATCCTTGCCAAACAAAAACAGGGCCATCTGGCCCTGTTTTTATGAGAGGAAGCATCAGGCTTCCATGGCATCTTTCAGCTTCTTGAGCGCGTTCTTCTCAAGCTGACGCACACGCTCGGCAGAGACGCCGTAGGTATCGGCCAGCTCCTGCAGGGTGGTCTTGCTGTCATCATCGAGCCAGCGAGCGCGGATGATGTGTTGGCTGCGCTCGTCCAGGGTGGCAAGGGCCGAGCTCAGGCGACGGGTCGCGTGATCGTCCCAGTTGTCGTTCTCGATGGTCGCGGCCAGATCGGAGGATTTGTCCTCCAGATAGTGAACCGGTGCGAAACCGCCCTCTTCCTCATCGTCACCAACCAGATCGAATGCCTGATCGTAGTTGGCCATCCGAGCTTCCATTTCGGTCACGTCAGCAGCAGAGACGCCGAGATCGGCCGCCACTGCCTGAACCTCTTCGTGGTTCAGCCAGCCCAAGCGCTTTTTGGATTTGCGCAGGTTGAAGAAGAGCTTGCGCTGGGCCTTGGTGGTCGCCACCTTGACCATGCGCCAGTTGCGCAGAACATATTCGTGGATTTCGGCCTTGATCCAGTGCACCGCAAAGGAAACCAGACGCACGCCGACGCTCGGGTCGAAGCGCTTGACCGCCTTCATCAGACCGATGTTGCCTTCCTGTACCAGATCGGCCTGCGGCAGACCGTAACCGGCATAACTCTTGGCGACATGAACGACAAATCGCAGATGCGACATAACCAGCTTACGGGCAGCCTCGAGATCGCCATCCTGCTGCAAACGCTCAGCCAGCTCACGCTCTTCCTCTGCGCTCAGCACCGGAATAGAGTTTACTGCCTGGATATAGCCTTCCAGACTACCTTGCGGAATCAAAGCCATAGTGCGCTGCAATGAAGTTCCCATCTGTTACCTCTTACTTTTCAATCGAACCAGTCTAACACCCCAAGAGGGACTGTCTACTGACCGGGTCTCATTCTGCGGCTTACATCATAGATCACAAGCCCAGCTTTAGACTGGCTTATCTTATGCCCGCAGGATGAATCATGAATGAACAGTCAAAAAAAGGGGGTCACAATGAAGGACCCCCGAAAAGTAGCATGCTAAGTCCATTGTTGCGGAGCTCGCAACCTTCACATGCTTGCCAAGTCTGACGAGCAAGGCAGAGGGGCCACACTCGTATAAATACTGCAGCTTTATAGACTGCTTATAAATCAGAAGGTTCACTGGATCCAGCAAAGATCCGGAAGATCATTGTTATTCAGAATACTCTGACTATGGGGGCCAAGCCAGAAACGGCCCCTCTTTTACTTGATCCGCTTCGCAAAATCCAGCGATTTACTTTGATGATAAAGTAATCAGGACGGTTCGATGTCGCGAATGTGGCGATGGACCGAGAACCAGGAGGCAATCAGCCCCAGCAGGGCGCCCAGCAAGATCAGATTGATCCCGTCCACCGCCCCCATGCCAACCAGCCGGAAGTTACTGTTATACAAGCCCGCCAGCTCCTTCACCACCCCTTCGCTCCAGATCACCATCACTTCGGTCAGCCACCAGGCCAGCATGCCGCCAATCACCCCGAACCAGATGCCGGTATAGAGGAAAGGGCGATGAATGAAGGAGTCGGTCGCCCCCACCAGCTTGAGCACTTCGATCTCGGAGCGCTGGTTGAGGATGTTGAGACGCAGGGTATTGCCGACAATCAGCAACACGGCGGAGAGCAGCAGCACCGCGATACCGGTAATGGTGTGGCGCAGCAGGTTCATGATCCCCTGCAGCCGGGTCAGCCATTGCAGATCCAGCTTGCCCTGCTCGACCCCCACCTCGTTGTTGAGCTTGCCGAGCAGCTCGGCAGCCCCTTCCGGGTTCTGCCAGCGCGGATCCGGAATGACGCTCAGCACCGGCGGCAGCGGGTTGCTGTCGAGGTAATCGAGGGCATCACCGAAGCCGGAGATCTCGCGAAACTCCCGCAGCGCATCCTCACGGCTAAGGTAGGTGACCGAATCCACCTCGGGATAGAGCAGGATCCTGTGCTGCAGATCGAGAATGCTCTGCTCCGGCAGATCCTTGCGCAGGTAAAGGGAGATCTGGGAACTGCTCTGCCAGCTCCCCTCCACCACCTCGGCGTTTTTCAGCAGTACGTGGAAACATGAGGGCAGTGCCAGACTGACACCAAGCACCGCCAGCGTCATCAGAGAGGCGAGCGGGTTGCGCCACAGCTCCCCGAGACTGGCAAACGCCTGCCGCACGTGATCAACTCCGTACATCATCAGACGGCGCAGCGGCGGTTGTTTATGACGAACAATAGCCATCAGAGCTCCTCCCCGGCCGAATACATGCGCCCCGCCTTGAGGGTCAGGGTGCGATAGCGCATGCGGGCGATCAGCCCCAGATCGTGGGTGGCAATCAGCACCGAGACCCCAAAATTGTTGAACTCCTGAAATAGCCGCATGATATCCATGGAGAGCTGGGGATCCAGGTTGCCGGTCGGTTCATCCGCCAGCAACAATGGCGGCTTGTTGACGATGGCGCGGGCGATGCCGACCCGCTGCTGTTCACCCCCAGAGAGCTGGCGCGGCTGGTAACGCTCCTTGCCGAGCAGCCCCACCTTGTCCAGCGCAGCCGCCACGCGCTTGTTGATATCGGCATGGCTGTAGCCATCGATCACCAGCGGCAGCGCCACGTTGTCGAACACGGTGCGGTCCATCAGCAGCCGGTGATCCTGGAAGATCATCCCGATCTGGCGGCGCACATAGGGGATCTGGCTGCGCTGGATATGGCTGACATCGTCGCCATGAAAGAAGACGCGACCATCGGTCGGTCGCTCCATCACACTGATCAGTTTGAGGAGGGTACTCTTGCCCGCCCCCGAGTGTCCGGTCAGAAAGGCCATCTCTCCCTTGCGCAGGTGAAAGCTGACCTTCTGCAGCGCCTGATGGCCGCCGCTGTATACCTTGCTGACCTTGTCAAAACGAATCATAACGGTTCCCTGACATTGACAAACCCCGACCGAAGTCGGGGCATGGGGTGTTTACTCATCGCGACTAAACAGGGCCTCGATAAAGTCGTTGGCGACAAAGGGACGCAGATCGTCGATCCCCTCGCCCACCCCGATATAGCGGATCGGGATCTGGAACTTGTCGGCCACCGCGAAGATGACGCCGCCCTTGGCCGTTCCGTCCAGCTTGGTGAGGGTGATGCCGGTCAGGCCTACCGCCTCGCTGAACAGCTTGGCCTGGCTCAGAGCGTTCTGGCCGGTGCCGGCATCCAGAGTCAGCATGATCTCGTGGGGCGCCTCTTCATCCAGCTTCTTCATCACCCGCACTACCTTCTTGAGCTCCTCCATCAGGTTGCTCTTGTTCTGCAGGCGACCGGCGGTGTCGGCGATCAGCACATCAGCCCCGCGGGAGCGGGCGGCCTCGATGGCGTCATAAATGACGGAAGCGGAGTCGGCACCGGTATGCTGGGCAATCACCGGAATGTTGTTGCGCTGACCCCAAACCTGCAGCTGTTCGACCGCTGCGGCACGGAAGGTGTCACCCGCCGCCAGCATCACGCTTTTGCCTTCAGCCTGGAACTGCTTGGCCAGCTTGCCGATGGTAGTGGTCTTGCCGACGCCGTTCACGCCGACCATCAGAATCACGTAAGGCTTCTTGCTGGTGTCGATCACCAGCGGCTGCTCGACCTTGGCCAGCATCTCGCCCATGTCCTGCTTGAGCAGGCCGTAGAGCGCCTCGGCATCCTTGAGCTGCTTGCGATCCGCGTGCTGCACCAGCCCCTCGATGATACGAGTAGTGGTATCCACACCGAGATCGGCGGTCAGCAACTGGGTTTCCAGCTCTTCAAACAGCTCATCGTCGATCTTCTTGCCACGGAACAGGCCGAAGAAACCGGAGCCGATATTCTCCTTGGTGCGCACCAGACTGCGCTTGAGGCGAGCAAAGAAGCCCTCCCGCTGCGGTTTGTCCTGGGTGTCGTCGTCCACCTTGGCGGCCAGCGGCAGAGCGGCCAGGGCTGCGGCCTCAGCCTCCATCGCGGCGACCAGGCGCATATCTTCCGCGCGCTGGGCCTCTTTGGCGATACGGGCTTCTTCAGCAGCCTGAGCTTCGGCGGCAATGCGAGCTTCTTCCGCGGCGCGAGCTTCGGCAGCAATACGGGCCTCTTCCGCGGCGCGAGCCTCAGCGGCAATACGGGCCTCTTCCGCGGCGCGAGCCTCAGCGGCAATACGAGCCTCTTCCGCAGCGCGAGCCTCGGCGGCGATACGAGCCTCTTCCGCAGCACGGGCTTCGGCAGCAATACGGGCCTCTTCCGCAGCACGGGCTTCGGCAGCAATGCGAGCCTCTTCCGCAGCACGGGCTTCGGCAGCAATACGGGCCTCTTCCGCGGCGCGAGCCTCGGCAGCAATGCGAGCCTCCTCCGCAGCGCGAGCCTCGGCAGCAATACGAGCCTCTTCTGCAGCGCGGGCTTCGGCAGCAATACGAGCCTCTTCGGCTGCCTTGACCTCAGCGGCTTGCGCCTCTGCGGCAGTGCGAGCGGCTTCCGCGGCACGCTCCTCTTCGGCGATCAGCGTTTCGTTGACGATCACCGGCTCCAGATCGGAGGCACACTCCTCCACCACCAGCGGGCCGTGATCGTCCAGCTCGGTCGGCAGGCAGCAATCATCTTGCAAAACGGAATTCTGTGCGCTGGCAGGCACTTCGGGGGCAACAGCCGGCGTACTATCGGAAACAGTGGTATCGGAAACGGGAGCGGGGGTAGCAGTGACCTCGGGCTCAACGGTAACGGGGGTG
>CAMFLW010000074.1 GCA_945957575.1 uncultured Aeromonas sp.
AGGCGCGCAGCAGACGGGTGCGCGCCATGATGGGGGCAAGCTTGATCCCCTCGCGAAGCAGCACTTCGACCTCTTCTGGTTCGACGGTGAGCTGGTCAATCTTGTGGTAATCGATGCGGCTGGAGGTGGTGCCGATGAGAGAGATGGTATCGCCCGGCACCAGAATGTCCGCATCCGCCGGTTTGCGTGCGCGGTTGAGCACCAGCTGGTTGATGCGGTAATCCATGATGAGCAGGGACCCCTTGGCCGGGAACATGCGGATGCCGAGATCGGCGTATTCGCAAATTTGCTGGCCCCAGATGCCGGCGGCGTTGATCACCTCCTGACACTCCACCTCGAACGCTTCGCCGGTGCGGGTGTTGATCGCCTTGACCCCGTGTACCCGATCCTGAGTGCGCAAGAGTCCCAGCACCTTGCAGTGGGTAAAGATGCGCGCGCCGTGCTCCTTGGCGTCCAGCACGTTGGCGGCGGCGAGGCGGAATGGGTCGACCGTGCCATCCGGCACATGGATGGCGCCGATCATCGCCGGATTGGCGTTGGGCTCCATACGCAAGGCTTCGCGGGGATCGAGCTGACGGGTTTCGATCCCGGCACGGGCGCAGGCATCCATGAAGGTGGTTTGGAAATTGATGTCATCTTCCGGCAGGGTGAGGAAGAGGCCGCCCGTGTCCTCGACACAGTGGCTGGCAATCCGCTTGAGGATGCGGTTTTCCCGGATGCATTCGCGGGCGGACTCCTGATCCGTCACCGCGTAGCGTGCTCCCGAGTGGAGCAGGCCATGGTTGCGCCCCGTGGTGCCGGCGGCGATATCGTCCCGCTCGAGCAGGATGCAGTCTATGCCGCGCAGTGCGCAATCACGCATGATGCCTGCCCCGGTGGCCCCGCCGCCTATGATGACGACTTGTGTAGTTATTCTATGCATTGGTACCGGTCTCATCTCTTCCAGATGAGGCCAGTGTGGCGTACTTCTGAGTGAAAATGTTTGATATGGGCCAAATTTGCGCTCGCAAACGCTCATGCATTCGCGCGTTAATGAACATTATGTGACAGTTATCACGCTTGTTATCGCGTAGCTGTGTGGGTTGGTGGTGAATGGCAGGCACAAAAAAGGGGCATCGGATGCCCCTTGTCACTGTTTGATGAGTCTGGTGGGTGTGTTATGGGTCAGCCGCAGCACTTCTTGTGCTTTTTGCCGCTGCCACAGGGGCAGGGATCGTTGCGCCCCGCCTTGAGGGGAGCCGGATCCTGCTCTCCCTCGGTATAGACCCATCGTCCCAGATAACGCACGAAGCGGGAACGCTCATGCAGGCAGTGACGCTCATCCCCTTCCAGAAACCAGGCTTTGAACTCCACCATCCCGGTTTCATCCTCCGGGCCGCCCTGGCTGGCGAGGATCTCGAGACCGTCCCAGCAGGTGTCGATGCGCGAAAGCTCTTCGGCGGTGAGGCCGCCAAGGTGGGCCGGATGCCAGCTATGGACCAGATACTCTCCCAGACCCAGCACGAAGGCGCTGTAACGTGAGCGCATCAGCTGTTCGGGAGTCTGGGCGGGAGTACCGCGGTGAAGCGAGCCGCAGCACAGTTCGAGATAAAGGGTTGACCCACAAGGACAAAGATTCATGATTTTCACGTTCTGGCCAATTTGTTTAAGGGAATTGTAACGAAAGCTGGGCTCGCCCTGCCAGCACCTATACTGATGAGTAATCAAGGAATCACTATAAAAACAGCTGCGAGGATGTGAAAGATGACGTTAAAGCAGAAAATCCTGCTACTGGGTGCAGTCCCCGTCTTGCTGATGGCCCTGGTGGTCAATCTCAGTAACTACATGGTCTCCCGAAGCGATTTGGAGGACTATCTGGCGGTAGCGAAAGAGAAGGCCATCAAGGAGCGCAAGGCACTGCTCAGCAGCTATATCATGATGGCCAAAACGGCCATTGATGCTGTCTATGCGCTGCCGGATTCGCCAGAGAACCGGGAGAGGGTAAAGGATATCCTGAGACCCTTGCGTTATGGCAGTGATGGCTATTTCTTCATGTTTGACCTGAACGGGGTGCAGATCATGCATGGCTCCAATCCCTCGCTGGAGGGGAAAAACCGTTGGCAGGATAAAGATACCAAGGGCAAATTGCTTATTCAGGACATAGTACAAACCGCAAAACAGCGGGATGGCTTTACCGAATATTGGACGGCCAAACCCTCTATCGGGCGCGATGCGCCCAAACTCTCTTTCAATGTCATGCTCGATAAATACCAGTGGGTGATCGGCACCGGTTTCTATATCGATGACATCGACAACGCGCTGGCGGCCCTGCGGGCGGAACGTGAGGACAACATGTATGAGTCGCTGCAGCGCAGCGTGCTGGTGATCCTGTTGATGCTCGGTGTCACCCTGGTCGCGACCGTAGTAGTGGGAAACCGGGTGACCAAGCCGCTGGCAGACGCCGTCTCGGCCCTCAATGACATTGCCGACGGGGAGGGGGACCTTACCCAGCGGCTCAAGGTACATAGTCAGGATGAAATTGGCCAGTTGGCCACGGCCTTCAACCGTTTTGTCGAGCGGATCCAGTCGGTGGTAAGCCAGGTGGGCGAGACCAGCAACCATCTGTTCAACGCCGTCGACAAGCTGCACCATCTGAGTGAGCACTATGACCATCAGATGCAGGGTCACAGTCGCGAGACCGATCAGGTGGTCACCGCGGTGACAGAGATGAGCTCCACTGCGCAAGAAGTGGCGGCCAGTGCCTCCAATGCCGCAACGGCAACCAGCGATGCGGCCCGTGAATCGGACGCTGCCCGTGGCGTGGTCAACACCGCCATCAACAGCATCAACCGGCTGGTGGGGGAGGTGCATACCGCCTCCGGCGTTATCGAGCAATTGGCGCAAGAGACCGCCAAGATTGGCTCCGTGGTGGAGGTCATTCGCGGCATTGCCGAGCAGACCAACCTGCTGGCGCTGAACGCCGCCATCGAGGCGGCCCGTGCCGGTGAGCAGGGGCGGGGCTTTGCGGTGGTGGCGGACGAAGTGCGTTCGCTGGCCGGCCGCACCCAGCAGAGCACTAAAGAGATCAACGAGATGCTGCAACGTCTGCAGGGCGGGGTGAAGCAGGCGGTGGATGTGATGCAGGCGAGCGAGGATCGCAGTCAGGAGACAGTGCGGGAGGCAAGCCATATCGCCAGCTCCCTGGACAGCATGGTGATGGCGGTCAGTACCATCAACGATATGAACATCCAGATCGCCACGGCCGCCGAGGAGCAGCACGCGGTATCGGAGGAGATCAACAAGAACCTGGTAGCCATTCAGCAGATTGTCAGCGAGCTGACCGGTGCGGCGGTCGAGTCCAACAGCACCACCCGCGATTTGGCCAATACCGGAGATAAATTGCGCAAACTGGTGTCACAATTCCGTTATTGATCCTGCCAGGGTTCGTGACGGCAACCACAAGACGCGGCTTGTTCCCCGGTTCAGGCCGCACTTTATTTGGGTATTGACTCATAATATGTGAAAATTGCCAGCCTCTTTTTTCAGCCTTCGCCCCATACCCTATGAATGAGATCGTGAAAGGTAGTATCGATTTGATCCGGCAGCTCAACTACGGCCTGGTCTATGCCAGCCTGGAAGAGCACAAGGAGCTGTCGCGTACCGATCTCTCCCGTCTGACCGGCCTCTCGCCTGCCAGCATCACCAAGATCACCCGCGAACTACTCGATGGCGGTCTGGTGGTCACTTGTGGCGAAAGTTCGGTGGGGCGCGGCCGTCGCCAGACCCTGCTGCGCATCAACGAGCGTCGTTTCCAGTTTCTCTCCATGCGTCTGGGGCGCGGTTATGTGGATATGGCGCTGTTTGATTTCTCCGGTCGGTCGCTGGCCCGTCAGCGCCACCTCTTTACCGAGGAGGAGCGCGCCGATTTGCTGGGTAGTCTGGTGCACGCCATCAAGGTGTTTTTGCCGAGAAAGTCCCTCAGTCTGGCCTGTATCGCCCTCTGTCTGCCGGGTCAGGTAGAGCGCCACTCCGGCATGGTCAAGCACTTCCCCTTCTACGATCTGCGCAACTGGCCCCTTGGCCCTACTCTGCAACAGGCGTTCGAGGTGCCGGTGCTGGTGAGTGGTGACGTTCGCACCTGGATCCAGGCCGAACGGGAGTGGGGGGCGGCCAAGAATTGCGCCGATGCGGTGCTGGTGTTTGTCCACAACGACATCGGGGTCGGCATGGTGGTCAATGGCCAGCTCATCGAGAGCGAGAATGCGCTGCTCGGGGATCTCAGCCATTTGCAGCTCGAGCCCTATGGCCAGCGCTGCTACTGCGGCGGCTTTGGTTGCGCTTGCACCCTAGTGACCAATCAGGCGCTGGAGGCGCAATACCGGGATCTGCGCGAGCGGATGCAGGAGCACGACTTGCCCGAGAGCGTCACCATTCGCGAGCTGTGCGAGCTGGCGCTGGCGGGCAACAGCCTCTGTCAGGATATTCTCCATCAGGCGGCGGGTCGCCTCTCCAAGGTGCTCTCCAACCTCATCTGCCTGCTCAATCCGGGCAAGTTGCTGCTGGGGGGTGAGATCACCCGTGCCGATCGGTTGCTGTTCCCCATGTTGCACCAGTCGCTGGCGAGCCAATTACCGGCTGAATACCTGGTGCGGCTGCAGATTGAATCCACCCACTTCTACGAAGACCCGACCAAGCCCACTTCGGTGCAGGTGCACAAGGCGCTGCGCGATGGCAGCCTGTTGCTGGAACTGCTGCGCAGTTGTCAGGAGTCGTAAGGCAAGAGGGGTTGGCACTGTGTCTGGCGAATGGGGCAGGGATTGCTGTTCCGCCAGCGCGTAACTCGGTACAATCTTGCGCTTTGCCGGCAGCACCCTTGTTATCGGGCGCCTGTGGCGCCGTGACATGTTGGCACCGCTGCCGTTCCTGTTTTGACTCCAGTTGTGAACCTAGATGAAGCCTGTTCCTGATCACGCCGTCAACCGCCTGCGGGCCTGGCGCAAGAGTATCTCTACCCGACCGTTTCTTGCCCGTGGCGGCACCCTGGCCCGCTGTCCGGCCTGCCAGTTGCGCGAGGATTGGTGTGCCTGCGAGTGGCGCCCCGAGCTCAAAGCCGAGGCTGGCTTCTGCCTGCTGATGTACGACAGCGAGCCGATGAAGCCCTCCAACACCGGCCGTCTCATCGCCGACGTGCTGCCGGATTCCACCTGGGCATTTCTCTGGTCGCGTACCGAGCCCCATTCCGAGTTGCTGGCCCTGCTGGCCGATCCCGCCTGGCAGCCCTATGTGGTCTTTCCCGCTTGCGAGAAGGAGCCTGCCCGCCTGACCGGCGAGGTGGCGCTGGCACCCGGCAAGAAGCCGCTCTTTATCCTGCTCGATGGCACCTGGCCGGAGGCGCGCAAGATGTTCAACAAGAGCCCCTATCTGGACGGTTTTCCTGTGCTCGCCATCAAGCCTGATGCGCTCTCCACCTACGGCATGCGGGTCGCCAACAGCGAGGATCACCTCTGCACCGCCGAGGTGGCGGCCTGCGTGCTGGAAGTGGCGGGGGAGCTCAAAGCGGGGCAGGCATTGCAGCATTGGTTCAATCTGTTCAGCAGCCGCTACATGGCCGGTCGGGTGAGCCGTTTCCCTGGCGCCGATGAGGATCATCTGTGTGAGGCGCTGGCAGCTATCAAGGAAGCGGACGTCACTTCACCCGCATTGTAACGAGGCCTCTGAGGGGGGGCAGAGCGTGGCGGCTCAAATCAATGAAAGTCAGGAATCGATTGGCTGCCACTGTTTCGTTAGATTCCTCGACAATGGCCCGCTAGGATAGCGGATTGCCTGTGCAGCCCTTGCGCAACCCCCTTTTTGTTATCTCCGATTGCCCGGCCCCATCGGGCAACCCAATCTCGTGAGGTCTATGGATGGAATTAGAACTGGTTACCCTGTTTGCCCTGTTCGGTGTGGCGCTTGTCGCCGGCTTTATCGATGCCATCGCCGGTGGCGGCGGCCTGCTGACGGTGCCTGCGCTGCTCGCCACCGGCATGCCGCCCGCGCTGGTGCTCGGCACCAACAAGCTGCAGAGCAGTTTCGGCTCCTTCTCCGCCACCTTGTTCTATGCCCGCAAAGGGCTACTGGAATGGACCATGATCTGGCCTGCGGTGATCTGCACCTTTATCGGTGCTGTCATTGGTACGCTGGCAGTCCAGACCATCGACGCTGCCATTCTCGAGCGGCTGCTTCCTTTCCTGCTGATGGTCTTTGCTTGCTACTTCTACTTCTCGCCACGGGTGAGTGATGCAGAGAGCGCCAGCCGTCTTACTCCCATGCTGTTTGCGCTGCTGGTAGGGGGCGGTGTCGGCTTTTATGACGGCTTCTTCGGGCCGGGTACTGGATCGTTTTTCGCCATCGGTTTCGTTGCGCTGGCGGGCTTTGGCATGGCGCGTGCTACCGCTCATACCAAGTTGCTCAACTTCACTTCCAACATCGCTTCCCTGCTGTTTTTCGCCCTCGGCGGCAAGGTGGTGTGGAGCGTCGGTTTCTGCATGGCGCTGGGACAATTCGTGGGTGCCCGTTTCGGCTCCAAGATGGTGTTAAAACAAGGGGTGAAGATCATTAAGCCGCTGCTGGTGACCGTCTCCTTGCTGATGTCTGCCAAGCTGGTCTGGAGCCAGTATCCTGAGCTATTTGCCTGGATCTGAGTCACTTGCGTGTGCGCGGCAAATCTGACCTTCATATGGCCGTGGGCTGCGAGCCGTGAACAAAACTGAGTTGATTCGAATAATGCCAATCCCCGCATAACAGGCATTATCATCTGTAAGCCGTTCTGGAAATCCTTGCTGCCACTTCTGGACTCAGTCATCTGCTGCATGCTCTTGGTCTGCCAGAAGGGGGCTTGCCTCATACCGCTCACTTATTACGCCTGATAAAACGCGTGGTTGTCCCCCTTGTTAACCGGTATTTCAAGGAGAGGAACACTCTGCTGGGCAAATTGTCTTTATTATCGAGTTTGGGGGCTCGCTTGAACGGTCACCTGTAATGACGGGGCGGTCACAGGGCATTATTTACAGGCTCCTGGCGCCATCGCCAAGATCTTCGTGGAGCCTATATGGGGGGCTATGGGGGGCCGTTTTTTATCTCAATGATTGAGATAGATATCTTGCTCTGCATAGGCCAGCAGAGGTGTGCCGAGGCTAGTCCGTTTCGTGCCAAAGAATCGGGTGAGTACGCCAGATTGCTGTCCCAGTCGCTGCAGTTTGACGTGATCCAGCTCGATCTGCTCGGGTAGCCAGGTAAACACGGCTGCGCAGTGGCCATTGCCCAGACTGCGTTCCAGGGTTTGCTGCCAGTTCTTGATTTTGGGGCTGTGTACCACCAGCACTCTGTTGGGATTGATTCCTCGCTCTTCCAGACGGCTTACTGTGGGGCGTCCTGGCGGGGCGATCAACAAGATCCAGCCGGTATGATCCTCCCCAAGCTTGTTCAGTTCGCTCAGAAACTGATCATCAGACTGGATAGTCACACCATAATGAGCCAACTCCACTTTGCAGGCGGTTCTGGTTGGCCAGGGTTTGCTCATGACACGATTCATCGCAAAAGGCAGTGAGTGTAGGGGCTGGTTCATATATGTAATTCCTGTATGAATATCCAAGCTGTATGCACATACAGTAGTTGTATCCTGTGACAGTGACAAGGTGTTTTTGCTGAAAAATGTGATGGTGTTGGCATGCGCCATTAGTAACGTTATGTTTTTAAACGTTATTTAATATAAAACTGGCTGGTGGTTTTTCATACTGTGGACAAACCTTGCGTAACCGCCCATGGTTATACAGGTCATTTAAAGGAGGTGCCGCCATGGATATCAGTACCTTGCAACGTCTGGATGCCAACATCTTGCTGGGCATCATCAATGAGAAGCTAAGGCTTGAGTGTGACGGGTTGGAGGAGTTGCTGGCCTATTACGATATGAGTGAAGATCAGTTGGCAGGGCGTCTGGATCAGATTGGGTACCATTACGATCCATTTAGCAATCAGTTTAAGGCACATCGTTGAGGGTGCAATGATTGCTTCATATTTATACGTTAATTTTGCAGGCACATTGAAATCGGTTTCAATGTGCCACCTTGTTGCCTATTTTCAGGTATTTTCAAGGCTTGGCAATCTCTGAAAACCTATTCATGCCATAATATTTTCATTGTCTTGTTAAGTCTATGATAATAAAGAAAATGTCTGTTTTTGCGGGTTCAGTTAAAGGAAAGGGTTTTCAAGCTTTTTAGGCTGTTTTTATAGGTTAAAGTGTGACTTGCGTTAACTTTTAATTCTGCCGCTTTAGTTAGTATTCTCACGCCGGTACATATTTTGAGATAACAACAGCGCCGGTCCCGTAAGCGGGATAACAATTTTATTTGTAACGAAGGAATATGGTTTATGGCTACCAAGAAGAAGACAGACCAGGATCTCCAACTGGATAAAGATCAGCTCAAGGCGAGTATCGTGCGTCACCTGCGTTCTACCTTGGGAACAAGCGAACAGAAAGCCTCTCACGATGCATGGTGGAAAGCCACCGCAGCGGCGGTCAACGAACAGGTTTACGAGCGCCTGACCCGCACTCAGCAGACTCACTTCAAGAAAGATACTCGTGCTATTCACTATCTCTCTGCTGAATTCTTGATGGGGCGTCTGACCTCCAACAACCTGCACAACCTCTCTCTTTACAAGATATGTGAAGAGGCGCTGAGCGAACTCGGTCTGGATCTGACCGACCTTTGTGAACAAGAGCCTGATATGGCGCTCGGCAACGGCGGCTTGGGTCGTCTGGCTGCCTGCTTCATCGACTCGCTGGCAACTCTCAACTACCCGGCTGTGGGCTACGGTATCCACTACGAACACGGTCTGTTCCGTCAGGAGATCCAGGATGGTCGCCAGATCGAGCGCCCTGACTCCTGGCGTGAATACGGCAACCCTTGGGAGATCTGCCGTCCGGAGTCGGTACAGGAAGTCCCCCTCTATGGCTATGTCGAGACCGTTTTCGGTGATAACGGCGGTCTGAAGAAGGTGTGGCACGCGGGTCGCAAGATCAAAGGGGTGCCTTGGGATATCCCGGTAGTCGGTTTTGGTGGCAGTACCGTCAACATCCTGCGTCTGTGGGAATCCCGTGCCTCCGAGTTTTTTGACTGGGACGTGTTCAACGCCGGGGGTTACATTGACTCTCAAGCAGAGAAAGCACAGGCCGAAACCATCTCCAAGGTGCTCTATCCGAACGATGAGACCGATGCCGGTAAAGAGCTGCGCCTGATCCAGCAGTACTTTTTCTGCGCTTGCTCCATCAAGGACATCATGCGCCGCTACAAGCGGGTGCATGGCAGTGACTTCAGCAACTTTGCCGCGCAGATTGCCATTCAGCTCAATGATACTCATCCGACTGTCGCTATCCCCGAGTTGATGCGGGTGCTGGTGGATGAAGAGGGGCTGGACTGGGCGGCCGCCTGGGAGATCAGCTATCAGGTCTTCTCCTACACCAACCACACCCTGCTGCCGGAAGCGCTGGAGAAGTGGTCTGTCAGCCTGTTCGAGAAGGTGTTGCCACGTCATCTGGAAGTGATTTACGAGATCAACGCCCGCTTCCTGAGCGAGCTGGTCGAGCCGAAGTGGCCGGGCAACGATGCCATCAAAGCCAAACTCTCCATCATTGAAGAGGGGAGTGTACGCAAGGTGCGCATGGGCAACCTCTGCGTCATCGGCTCCTCCAAAGTGAACGGCGTTGCGGAGATCCACTCCAAGCTGGTCAAGGAAGATCTCTTCCCCGAGTATGCCGAGCTGTGGCCGGAAAAAATGTGCAACGTCACCAACGGTGTGACCCCGCGTCGTTGGCTGCTGGCCTGCAACCCGGAACTGGCTGGTCTCTACAACGAAGTGGTAGGCAAGGAGTGGCCGCTCCAGCTGGACAAGCTGCGTGGTGTAGTGAAGTTTGCTGATGACAAGGCGTTCCAGCAGCAGTTCATGACCATCAAGCGTCACAACAAGGAGAAACTGGTCAAAGTCATCAAGGCGGAAACCGGCATTGATGTGAGCGCCGAGGCGATCTTCGATGTCCAGATCAAGCGTCTGCACGAGTACAAGCGTCAGCAGCTGAACCTTATCCACATCATGGCGCTCTATCGTCGTCTGCTGGCCAACCCGGACTATGACATGCATCCGCGCGTGTTCATCTTCGGCTCCAAAGCGGCGCCTGGTTACAAGCTGGCCAAAGACATCATCTATGCCATCAACAAGCTGGCTGAGCGGGTCAACAATGACGCTCGCATCCAGGGCAAGTTGAAAGTGGTGTTCATGCCGAACTACCGCGTGAGTCTGGCCGAGAAGCTGATCCCCGCGGCCGATGTTTCCGAGCAGATCTCCACTGCAGGCTATGAAGCGTCCGGTACTGGCAACATGAAGATGGCCCTCAACGGTGCCATCACCATCGGTACGCTGGATGGTGCCAATATCGAGATCGCGGAAGAGGCGGGTGCCGAGAACTGCGCCATCTTCGGCCTGAACGTGGACGAGGTGAAGGCACTGAAGGGGCGCGGTTACAACCCGTATGACTTCTACTATGCGAACTCGGAACTGAAGGCTGTGCTGGACTGGTTTGACACCGACTACTTCACTCCGGGTCGTCCGGGTGAGCTGGCTTCCATCAAGCGCTCCTTGCTGGAAGGGGGTGACCCTTACCTGACACTAGCGGACTTCCAGTCCTACTCCGATGCGCACAAGCTGATCGATACCTGGTATCGGGATCCGGCGCTGTGGGCGAAGAAGGCCATCATCAACTCGGCTACCATGGGCAAGTTCAACTCTGACCGCTCCATCCAGGACTATGTAGAGCGGATCTGGAACCTGAAACGCTGCTCCGTCAACTAACGGTGCACAACAATAAAAACCCCCGCAATGCGGGGGTTTTGTTTATCCGGGGGTTAGGGATATCAGAGGATATCGCCAACAAAGAAGGCTAGCATCGCCAGCAGCACAGTGAAGACCAGATTCAATGACATACCGGCTTTCATCATCTCTTGCTGGCGGATATGGCCGCTGGCAAAGACGATGGCATTCGGTGGCGTTGCGACTGGCAGCATAAAGGCGCAAGAGGCACCGATGGCGATGAGAACCGCCATGACGACGGGAGAGACGCCCAGCGCTTCGGCTACGCCGGCAAAGAGAGGGATCAGCAGAGCTGCGGTCGCGGTATTGGAGACCAGCTCGGTCAGGAAGACCACGAAAGCAGCGAGCAGCAGCAGTATCACGAAAATGTTGGCGTGAGAGAGGACGGCCGACAGATGTTCCGCCAGAAAGGCGCTGGTGCCGGTGGCCTTGAGGATGGCACTCAGGGTCAGGCCGCCGCCAAACAGCATCAACACGCCCCAGTCGGTGTTCTTGTTCACATCATCCCAGCTGGCGACGCGGCTCACTACGATGGCAACGATGGCCCCCATGGCGATCAGGGTATCGAGTTGAGGTATCCCGCCAAAGGCGTTGGAGATAGGTTGCGAACCGATCCACAGCACCACAGTGGTCAGGAAGATAGCCAGAGTAACTTTGCGCTCGCGGGTCCAGTTGATGGTGACATCCTGTAGTTCAACCTTGTGGTTGAGCTGCGGGCGAGTGACCAGATAGAGCAGGGCAATGCCGCAGGGCATCAGGATAATGACGACCGGGATCCCGAACTTCATCCAGTCGGTGAAGCCGATCCCCATTTGAGCGGCAGCAATCGCGTTGGGCGGGCTGCCCACCAGGGTGCCGATACCACCGATGCTGGCGCTATAGGCGATACCAAGCAGGACGAACACGAAGGTGGCCCGATTTTTCTTGCTATCAAGGCGAGTCAGCATGCCGATCGCCAGTGGCAGCATCATGGCGGTGGTGGCGGTGTTGCTGATCCACATGGACATGGCGGCGGTAATGGTGAAGAGCAAAATGACGCCCCAGCCAAGGTGCCCGTTGGCCAGATGCATCATCTTGCCAGCCATCAGGGTGTCCAGTCCCTGTTTGGAGAGAGCTGCAGCCAGGGCGAAGCCACCGAAAAAGAGGAAGAGGATCGGGTTGGCGAAGTCGGTGAGCGACTTGCTCATGTCAAAGACCCCGAGCATGGTCGCTAGCAGGGGCACCAGCAGGGCGGTGATGGTGACATGGAGGGCTTCAGTCAGCCAGAGGATGGCGATAAAGACCAGAATGCCCAGCCCCTTGTTGACCATGGGGTCAAACGGGAGCCAGGCGAGCATGGCACAAAGTAGCAGGACATCCAGGATGACGATCCCTGATTTGATGTCCAGCCAGCGAGATGGAGTAGAGGGTACAGCTGATGTGTGCATAATGTTCTCTCGGTTATTTTATGGTTGTTTTTGTGTTGCCGAGATTACATTTGTTCACTTGTTTGAAACAGGCTTACATGTTGAAAAGCAGCCTCTACTCACATACTCATTGATAAAAACGAGGAAATGAACACATAAATAAAACATATGTGAAATATAAATCAAACATCCTCGGGCTAGAACCAGAAACCGATGATAAAGGAGCCAGCCAGGGTCAGCATCACGTTGGCCACCGCATAGGTACCGGCGTAACCGAGCGCAGGAATAGAGCTGTTGGCGGCCTCGTTGACCACGTCCATCGCCGGGGCACAGGTACGGGCACCGGTGATGGCACCAAGCAGCAGCGCTGGGTTCATCTTCAATACCCAGACCCCAAACAGGTAGCCGACCAGCACCGGCAAGGTGGTCACCAGCATACCGGAGAAGAGCACCACCATCCCGACCTCACTGAGGTGGTCGAGAATGCCGCCACCGGCTTTCAGACCCGTGCTCACCATAAAGACCGCGAGACCGAGATCCTTGGCCAGTCGCAGGGCTCCGGGCGGCACATAGCCGACCGTCGGGTGGTTGGCTCGCAGATAGCCCATCAAAATGCCCGCTAGCAGCAGACCGACCGCGTTACCCAAGCCAAATTCAATTTGGCCGAATACCAGCGAGACGGAGCCAATCAGCAGCCCAAGCACAAAGAAGGTGGTGAAGGCCACCAGATCCGTGGTCTGGCTGTGGATGCTGATAAAGCCGATCTTGTTGGCCAGCAGTTTTACCCGCTGTTTCTCACCGCTGATCTGCAGCACGTCGCCTTTTTGCAGCATGATGTTGCGATCGAACGGCATCTCGATTTGCGATCGCACCACCCGGTTGAGGAAGCACCCTTTCTCGGTCAGGTTGAGCTCCACCAGATGGCGGCCTACCACGGAGTCATTTTTCACCACAATCTCTTCGGTGACGATTTGCAGGTCCAGCAGGTTGCGATCAAACACCTCTTTACCGTTGCGGTAGTTAACGTCCAGCTTCTCGTGGCTCTCGGGATAGCCCACCAGAGCGATCTCGTCCCCTTCCTGAATCACGGCGTCGCCATCGGGACTGGCCAGAATGCCGTTGCGGCGGATCCGCTCCACATAGCAACCGGTATGGGGATAGATGCCGGTTTCCCGCAGGGTGCGGCCGCCAATCCAGGCTGCCAGCTCTGGGCCGACCCGATAGGCGCGGATGATGGGCAGATAGGTCTTGCGATTCTCGCTGTCAGAGAGGCCCCGCTCGCGGGCAATTTTCTGAGCCTCGGTATTAAGGTCGAGCCGTGCCAGAGAGGGGAGGTAGCGCACCACCAGCATCAGGCCCACCAGACCGACCAGATAGGTCAGGGCGTAGCCGATGCCCATGTTGTCAAGCACCGCCTGCATGTCGGTCTGATGGGGCAGATTGAGCAGACCGCTGCGTAGGGCATCCTGGGCACCCACCAGCGCCGGTGTTGAGGTGAGGGAACCCGCCAGGATCCCCGCCGCCATGCCCGGCCCCAGATTGAAGAACTTGGCGAGCCCCACCGTCAGCAGCAGGGCCGTCAGCAAGATCACCAGCGTCAGGGTGATGTAGTGGATGCCATCGCGCAGGAAGACGCTGAAGAAGTGAGGTCCTGCCTCGATCCCCACACAGAAGATGAACAGCATAAAGCCGACGTTTTCTGTGGTGGCCGTAAACTCGAAGCCCATCTGGCCGAACAGCAGAGCGGTGAACAATACGCCGATGGTGTTGCCAATCTGGAAGTTGCCAATTCGCACCTTGCCAAGCAGCAGGCCAAAAGCCAGTACCACGAACAGCAGCAGGGAGTCGCTTTGATGTAGCAGTGTCACGAAATCTATAGTCATGCCCAGAAAAACCGAGGAAAAGTGGGGCCAATATTGTGCCGGATCTATCCCCAATAAAGAAGCACAAAGGGACGATTGAGCGAACGTTATTGGGCGCAATTTGCGGAGCAGGTGGCGGGATAGGAGACAAGCGGATGAAATCAGGGGTTTATTGCTGCAACAGCGGATGTCAATTAGTGAAATATGCTGCTCGTTACCGAAGCGCTCTGGCTCAGGTAGATATTTTAGATTCTGCTGTCTACCCGTCCTACAGGGAACAGTTTCAGAAGATTCAACCGATGGCCGCCATGGTTGGCCGAGGGGCAAATCAGCTTGATATGTGCCCGCTCGCCCACAGGGAAAGGGTTAGCAAAAAGATGCCTCTGAAAAGTGCCAATAGATCCTATTACTCAACCGTTACAGAGGGCGAGACAAAAAAGCATAAAATCAGGTTGGCCAGCAAAATGCCCCCTCGCCGGGCGCCATCATGGGCAATCCCGCGTCCTGACTGCGCTTGCTGTACTTACCCACAGAATCTGTGGATAACCCTGTTTATGAATCTTGTTCATCGGCCTGAAAGCCGCGTCACAACTGGGCTGCAAGCGTTGTTCAAAAAAATACCTTGAAGAAAATGTTCGTATAAAAATCAAATGGTTAGATTCAGCAGAAGAAAACTCTGTCAGGCTGGTTCGGGTAGCAAAAGGGATCGTCAGCAGCAAGATGGATCTTGTGCATTAAAATTGGCAGAAGAGGGTACTAAAGTGGATAACTTGCACCGAGATGGTGAGAAATTGGCTCCCCCGACTGGACTTGAACCAGTGACATACGGATTAACAGTCCGCCG
>CAMFLW010000075.1 GCA_945957575.1 uncultured Aeromonas sp.
TTTGTTTGCTTTGTTTGCTTTGTTTGCTTTGTTTGCTTTGTTTGCTTTGTTTGCTCAACCCTGATCAGCTGATTGTGCTGGCTGCGGGCGCAATTGCAGCAGCCCTAATCTCTGGGCCAGCGGCTGCAACAACTCGCCATCTTCATCACCCTGTGGCAGCCAGTAGCGCACAGGCCAGCCAGCGGCCAGTTGGACCGGGGTCTGACTGCCAATCTCCCTGAGCGCCAGAGTGCAACCCTGCTGCCGCAATCCTGCCAACAAGAGAGCATCTGGCTGCAGCGTCGGCACCAGCAGCGCCAGCGGCGTGCGTGGTGCACCCGAAAGATGAGCCAGTACATGGGCCAGCTGAGCCTGATTGTCTAAAGAGACCAGCAGTACCCGACCATCGGCATGCCGCGCCTCGTGCGCTTGCAGCACCCGGGCCAGTACGGGCCCCAGCACGCCGCACTCCTGCAGCCAGCGCATCTCGCAGGGCGTACCCTGATCATGCCACTCAAGCGCCAATTGCCACATCACGTTGCCCTGCCCGTCCGTCAGCTCTTGCAATGCCACTCGCAGCGGTGCTGGATCACGCCCGGCCAGCCAGTTGCGCAGTAAATCCAGCTGCTGCTGACTCAGTTGCAGTTGCTGTAGCATGGCCGGCTCGAACCAGCAGACGCTGACATCCACGCTGCGTTTGGCTTGATTGAGGGCCAGGATGGCCTGATCCAGCAACCGGTCGGCATCCTGTTTCGTTACCCTTGCGACCCCAAGTCGACAAGCCAGCTCGAAGCTGCACTCCCGGGTCACAAACTCGAAATGGAGCAAGCTCACCAATGCATCGATGCGGGCTTCCAGCCCCCCCTCCCGCGTGGTCAACACCACGGCAAACTCGTCACCGCCGAGCCGGTAGGCGTGGCTGCCATGGGCCTGCTGCAACTTGTTCGCCACTGTCTGCAGCAACCGATCGCCAATCTGATAGCCAAGCAGATCATTGACCTGCTTGAAGCGCTTAAGATCGAGTACCACCAGGGCACTGGCCATTCCCATCTGCAAGGTGTTGGCAAGCTGTTCCTGCAGGGCGCGCCGATTGCCAAGCTGGGTCAGAGGATCGAGCCGTGCGAGCCTGAGATTCTCCAGATTGGCACGAATGAGCGCAGCCACCAGGGCGCTACCGGTCAGCAGCAATATTAGCTGCCAGATCTGCAGCCAGAGCAAGCTGTTGCGGAGCTGGTTCACCGAGTGCTCCCGTTCATGACCGGAGAGGATCTGCTCCCCTATTTGCTCGATACGCCGGGTCTGACTGGCTATCTCGGTCTGTAAACGGGTCAGTTGGCCCCCTTCCTGCAGCTGACCAGCCTCCATCTGGGGCTCAAGCTGTCTGATCAGATCAAACAGTCTGGCCAACGTCTTGCCGAGTCCGTGGCGCTGGCGCACCTCGGCGGTTTCGCTGCTGACAAGGAAGATGTCGAGCCGGTTCCACAGCAGATCGTAATCGAGACTCAGTGTCTCCATCGCCAGCCTGCCGGCCCGATAGAGCTGCAGGTCGTAGAGGAAACGCTGGGAATCCAGCATCACCTGGCTGATGTTCCAGTGGATATTGCGGTAGAAGGTATCGACCTGTTGTTCCTGCCGATGCTGCAGATAGAGACTGCTTCCCGATGAAAAGAGAAACAGCAACGACACCGCAACCAGCAGCAGCTTGTGGCGGGATAGCCCCATCAATCAACGATCTCGATGCGGGTGATCTGCCACACCATACAGTTGTGAATGTCTGCTACATCCAGTTCGGGATAGGTGGTGAACGAAATGAGTAGCCAGAGTGGCCCCTTGTTGCGACGGGTCAAGAGTTTGCCGTCTTGCTGACGCACTAGGGTCAACGGCACGCCGTCGAACAGGGCCAGATCCACCACCTGCTGATAACCGTTGAGGGCCGAGACGGCGATCTTGCGGGCATCCCGGATCCCTTGCGCTGCGAGCACCGCAGCAAGAGTCGGCCCACGGTAATGGTGGGTGCCCTGGGTCCATGGGGTGGTCGTGGTGAACTCGGTCTGTGGCAAACCGTCCAGCGCCGCCTCATCGAGTACCCGCACCTGACCATCGGGCAGCACCAGCGTCATCAGAGGGGTAGAGGCCAGAGCGGTGGAGCCAGCCAACATCAGGAGGAAAAAAGCGATCCATTGCTTCACTGCGGTCATTGTTATTCTCGCCAACAGCATCCCATCGTGTGGTTGCCAGTGTGGCGATTTCACCTGACCTTTGCAACTGTACCATCGCGTAACAGCTTAAGGACCGCGCATCTCCATCCAGTTGTGCCCCTCAACTTGCCTCGGTTGATGGATGCCGCACGCCTCCAGCAATTCATCGACATAAGTGGGTACCAGCAGAGAGGCGGGGCCATAGCGTTTTTCATCAAACTGGCTGCCCACTTCGCTCGGCTCGAGGTTGAGTTCGATGGTGTGCGCACCGTTGAGTCCTGCTTCATGGACAAACCCGGCGGCAGGATAGACAGCCCCCGAGGTGCCGATGGAGATAAAGAGGTCGCACTGGGCCAGCGAGCTGTAGATGCGATCCAGCCCGAGCGGCATCTCGCCAAACCAGACCACGTGGGGGCGCATCGGCTGGGGGAACTGGCAGCAGGAGCAGAGCTCGTCCTGATGGAGATCGCCGCGCCACTCGATCACCTGTCCGGACTCGGGGCAGCGGGCCTTGAGCAGCTCCCCGTGCATATGGATGAGATTCTTGCTGCCTGCGCTCTCGTGCAGATTGTCGATGTTCTGGGTCACCAGCGTAACCGAACCGGGCAGCAGTCGCTCGAGGCGGGCCAACGCATAGTGGGCCGGATTGGGGTGAACCTGGGGCTGTTGCAGCTGTTTGCGGCGGGAGTTGTAAAAGCGCAGCACCAGTTCAGGATCCCGGGCATACCCCTCGGGAGTCGCCACATCCTCGACCTTGTGCTCTTCCCACAAACCGTCGCAGGCACGAAAGGTCTTGATGCCGGATTCGGCAGAGATCCCCGCGCCGGTCAGGATCACGATATGTTTATATGACTGCGCCATAAGCTGCTCCGTCTATCCCCGCACAATAAATGTGACCTTAGCACAGGGAAGAAAGTGTCACTATTCGCCCTTGGTCTTAAGCGGTGCGGCTGGCAGCAAGGGTAGCCAGGCGTCAAGTACCGACAGATCCAGCCTGACAAAAACCATCTCCCGCCCGGTCACCAGGGTCAGCGGCAAACCAAGGCGCTTGAGCAGAGTCAGCATGGGCCGGTTCTGGGCCAGCACTTCCGCCGTCCACTCCCGGATCCCGTCTGCTCTGGCCAGCAGTGCCAGCGCCAGCAGAATGCGTCGCCCCGCCCCCTTGTGCTGGAAGTGATCCGCCACGATGCAGGAGAACTCCGCCCGATCGGGATGAAGACGGCGGCGGATCGACTGCGCCTGAGCCAGCGGCTCACCGGCCAGATCGGTCAGCAGCAGCGAGATCTGATGTTCGGGGTGGTAATTGAGAAATTGGGCCACCTGTTCCGGCGGCGGCGTCCGTTTCGGGCGCATAAAGCGCAGGTAGATACTCTCTTCACTGAGTGCATCATAGGCGGCCAGCATGCGAGCGGGATCTACCCCGTGCAGCTCACGCAACAGGCAAGGCACCTCTGCGACCCGCATGGCAAGGGGTAACGCAGTCAGGGAAACCGGATGGGGCCAGCCATCGAGCCCTTTGCCAAGGCGCTCCCGGTGCATGGGCCAGCAGAGGTAGCGCGGCATGCCTTACCAGCGCCCCGTCATACCGCGCTCTCGCCACACCTCGACGTCGAGCAGGTTGTAAGGATCATCCAGATAGACGGCGATCCCCAGCTCCCGAACCCGGGCCATAAAGCGTCCCAGCAGGGAGTCACCGGTCAAGGACTCCATCTCCGGCAAGATCCCCTGCCCCAGCAGCAAGGCTTGCAGCGGCAAACGCTCGAGCAGATCGAATGGCAGATGCTGGCTGTTATCGAGCAGCAGCGCCAGCTTGCTCCCCGCCAGACTGGCTTGCAGCACCAGCGCGAAGCGATCGGCATTGCCGAGCAGGTGGTCACGACGGTGGATCAGCAGGGTCAGTTCGGCTGGGGTGCGCGACTGCTCCGTCAGCCACTCCTTGAGCGCCTCCCAACGACTGGGTAAGCCTGTCACCGCCAGCCAGACCGGATGAGGGGTCGCGGGACTGGAGAGCAGCCCAAGTTGGCCTTGCACCTCCCCCTGCCAGCTACGAATAGTGCGGCGCTGGCCGCTCAAGCGCTGCTGACGCAGCGGGCCCAGATAGAGTCGGCGCAGCAACCTGAGCAGCTCGTCGCAGTCGAGCGGTTTGGCCAGTGCCGCCAGAATATTGAAACCGGCATCGTGCAGCAGCCGACGGGCACCGTCGATCAGCGTCTGCTCATGGGCCGAGAGCAACACGATGGGCAGCCCGGCCTCCTGCAACTGGGGCTGGTTCATCAGCAGACTGATGGCATCTTGCTCCACCAGACTGAGATCGCACACCAGCAGGCGAGTATCTCCCACCGCCAGTGCGGCAAGGCAGGCCGTCTCATCCTGCACCCACTGGCAGGAGAGCCCCAGTGCGGCGATGGTTTGCTGCAGTTGCATCCCCTGAAACGGGTGATCCTCGAGCAGCACTATCTTATTGGCGGCCAGCCAGCAGCACCAGTCACGGTAACTGGCCGCGAGCCCTCCCAACCAATCCTCGCCGATGGCATAAATGCCCTGATGAGACTGCATTTGGGGAAAATAGTCCGCCTGCTGATGAGCGGCGGGATCGTAAAGCGCGATGGCGCCGGCCGCAAACAGTCCTTCCCACTGCCAACAGGCATCTGGTTGGGTACGGCGTAGCGTGACATAGGAGGGTAATGTCATGGCACTGGCCAACTCATGGGTGGTGCTGTCGAGGGCATAAAGCACGATGGGGCAAAATCCTGCCACATCATGCTCTTCCGAATCGAGCAGCGCCAGTAACTCTTCATCAGTGATGATCATCTTGAGCCTTCTTTGAAAACTGCTGGCTGAACTCATCCAGTGCCCGGTTCAATCTGGCTTGCAGCATCGGATGGGGCGCCTGTTGCCACTCTGCAATGACCGCTACCAACGCAGTCGCCCCTACCATTCTGGCGGCCCCCTTCAACTTGTGTAAAGCAGCATTCACGCCAACTTCATCTTCTTCTGTACAGCAGCGATCAAGTTCGGCCAAATCATCACGGGTAGTCTTCAGATAAAGGGCAGCCAGTTCATCGGTCAGCAGCGAGGCAACCAATGTCGGGGCGACGGTATTGCCCCCCTCTTTGGCAATATGGCGCAGCAAGGTTGCCAGCTCCTTGAGGGCGACCGGTTTGTCCAGATGACCATCGCAACCGCAGGATTGCAGCGCCCTTGCCGCCTGGTCACTGAGATCCGCGGTGATCACATAGACCGGCAGACGGGCCCAGCGCGCGGATTGGCGCAATTGCCTGCACAACTCGGCCCCGTTCATCACCGGCATCTGCAGATCGGTCAGCACAAAGTCCACCTCGTGCTGCGCCAGCATCTCCAGTGCCAACTGCCCGTTGGCGGCAGTGATGACGCTGGCACCGAGTTGCCCCAGTTGCAGGCTGATCAGCTCGCGATTGACATCGTGATCTTCAACCAACAGGGCCCGCATGCCAAGCCCGGGCTGGGTGCCGGCGACCGGTTGACCTGGGCTAAGCCGTGGCTGTAGCAGGGTGATGATGGTCCCGGGCACCCAGGATTCCCCTTGCCAGGCCCAATAGTAGAGCCCCTGCTCATCCACCTCCGCTTGCAGCGTATCAATGGCGTTACTGACGGTGGTGATCCCCCATCGGCTGAGCCAGGGCGAGAGGGCCTGTGCCTCATCGTGAGGTAAAGAAAGCGCCAATTGCTGCACCTTGGGCTGCCAGTCCGGCTCCTGCTGGACAGGCTTCAGGGGCAACTCGCAGAAGAAGCGGCTGCCACCACCGACGCGCCCCTCGACCTCGATAAGGCCACCCATCTGCTCGATCAGCTGTTTGCAGATCGCCAGACCAAGACCGGTACCCGGCGCCCGCAGTTGCCCTTCAACGGCAAACTGCTCGAACGGCATAAAGAGCGTGGGACGCATCTTGGCGGTGATCCCCGGCCCCTGATCATCTACACCGAAGCGCAAGGTCGATGCTGCCACCTCGGCCCACAGCACCACTTCCCCACGCAGGCTGAACTTGATGGCATTGGAGATCAGGTTGTGGAGCACTTGCCGAACCCGGTGAGGGTCAAGGGTCTGCAGGGCAGGCAGGGCCGGATCCAACTGCAAGCGTAGTTGCAATCCCTTGGCTCGCGCCTTGGTCCAGTGCACCGCAGCCACGTGTTCGCACAACTCGGTGAAGTCGGTTGGCTGGGGGGAGAGGGAGAGTTTGCTGTTCTCGTTGCGGCTAAAGTCGAGCACATCGTTGAGCAGGCCAAGCAGCTCGTCCCCCGCCTGACGCACCCGCGCCAGCGCCGAATCCTGCTCCCTGGACAAAGGGGTGCTGGCCAACCACTCCAGCAAGCCGAGCATGGCGTTCATTGGCGTGCGTATTTCGTGGCTGATGGCGGCCAGAAAACGGCCCTTGGCCTGTACCGCCTGTTGCGCCTGCTCATGAGAGTGCTGTAATGCCTGATCCTGCTCGACCCTGGCAGTGGCATCCTGCATCACGGCATAGATCCGCCACCCCTGCGGCTGGCTGCGGCCACGGCCATAGAGCTGCAACCAACGCCCCCCCTTGGTCGGATGGTGGTAACGCAGGGTGAACGCGAAGGGTTTGCCAGCCTGCAACATGGCGAACATCTCACGGCGTACCCGGCGTCGATCCTCGCGCTCCAGCTTAGTGAGCACCCGTTTGGGCTCACGACGGATCTGCTGACTCGCCAGCCCCAGCAGCTCGTAACAGCCCCGGCTGATAAACTCGATGGCCCCGACATGTCCCCGCTCAAACATAAACTGCAGTACCACACCCGGGACGGTATTGGTCAGGGCGCGCAGGCGGCGCTCTGCCTGACGCAGATAACGGGCCTGTTCACGCAACACGCTGATATCTGACAGGGCGATAAGATCGGTGGCAGGCGCTTGCTTGTCCAGCCTCAGCGGATGCTGGGCATAGGCAAAGACCTGCTCCCCCAGCACCAGCTCCCCTTCACTCTTCTGAGTCTGCACTGGTGGCAGCATCAACTGCTGTGAGTAGCGCTGGGCCAGCCGCCGTCCCTGCTTGTTGGACTTGATCACCTGGCCCTGACTGTTGCGCAGATAAACGGGAACAGGAAGGGCCTGAAACATGGTTTCGCGCAGCTCGCTCTCGATGGCGAGCGCCTTCTCGGCGGCGTGACGCTGGGCCACCTCCCGTGCCAGTTGCTGGCGGGAGCGCCAGATCCCGCCGATGACGATACCGCTGATCAGCAGAGCCATGGTGATGGAGCCAAACCAGGCGGCGTAGCTCACGCCGGGCTGCTGCACGACGAGCAAACGGCGCCAGCGCTGGTTAAGCTCGTCGATCTGGGTACTGGTCAGAGCCATCAGGTTGCGATCCATCACCCCTGCCAGCTTGGTCTGACTCTTGTTGATGGCAAAGCCAAGGCCGAAGCGATCTTCCAGCTCCTCGATATCGAGCCCTTCCAGCAGGTTGGTGCGCTGAGGATATTGCAGCTGATAAAGCTCGCTCAGCATGGCGTCAGCCTTGCCCTGTTTGATCGCCGCGAGCCCCTGTTCGAGGTCGTCGGTGCGAAGCCACTCCTGATCACCGAGCAGGGCGAGCAAGGAGGGATCGTAGAGTGATTCCGGCACCAGAATACGCTGCCGCTTGAGTTGGGTGATGTGGTTGGCGCCCACCTTGCGCTTGCTGACCAAGGCAAAACGGTTGATGGAGATCGTCCGGCTGAAGATAAATTCGTCTGCCAATGCGGGGGACTCCGGCAAACCGGCCATCATGTCCGCCTCACCGCGGCGCAACTTTTCTATCGCCTCGGCCTTGCTGGCGGCAGCCACCAACTGGTATTTCAGACCGGTCTCCTGGGTGACCCAGCGCAACACATCCGCGCTCCACCCTTTCACCTCCCCCAGCTCATTGACGCCGCTATAGGGCATCAACTCGGGATTGACCACCAAACGTACGGTACGACCACGACCAGACAACCAGGCCTGCTCGGTATCACTGAAGTGCAACTGGTTAACATAGAGCGACCCCTGATCGAGGTAGCGCTCCAGATCGGCATAGAGACTGCCGGCAGGTATGTAGCGGATGGCAGTATCGATCAGGCGGGCCAGCTCCGGTTCGCCACGCATCATCAACCGATAACTGACCACTCGCTCATCCCCCAGCAACCGGCGCAATCGCAAGCCATCGGCGGGAAACTCGCGCATCAGGTAGCGCAGTTGCAGGTAGTCACCCAGATAAGCATTCCCTTTGCCGTTCTCCAGCGCCGAGTAAAGCTCCTCTCCCTTCGGCAGTTGCCTGAGCACTGCGTTCGGGTAGAGCGCCCTGAGCATCCTGCCGGAGCTGGTAGCAGCAGGAACCAGAAAGGTCGCATGTTCGAGATCGCCACGGTAAAGAATGGCGGCATCCGTCTCCATCATGGCGCGACTGACCAGCATATCGGGCATCACGGTCGAAAGCGGGCCGACATGAGGCACCAGGTCGCAGTGACCAAGCAGCAGTGCATCGCGCACCGCTTGCCAGTCAGACAGTTCGCGAACCTTAAGCGGGACCGGCAACACGGCAGCCAACCTGGCGATCCGATCCTTGAGCAATCCTCCTCCCTCTAACAAATAAGGGGGCGGAAGAGTGGCGGGATAACAGATCTCCAGTTGGCTGATGGAGTCAACATAAGCTTGGGTCGGCGGCGCCAGTGGCAGCACAGTGGTCTGCAAAGGCTTGGCGTACAACGGTTGTGCCAGCAAGGCACCCAGAAGAAAAACGGGGAATTTGGTCATCTGAAAATAAAAGCCAGGCATCTGCCTGGCTTTTTGTCACTCGTTGGGCTCAACATTTTCGACCCTGGCCTTGAGCTTCTGACCAGGGCGGAAGGTGACCACCCGCCGGGCGCTGATAGGAATATCTTCGCCGGTTTTCGGGTTACGTCCGGGACGCTGGTTCTTCTCACGAAGATCAAAGTTACCGAAGCCTGAAATCTTGACTTGTTCACCACGCTCAAGCGCTTGTCTGATCTCTTCAAAGAAGGCTTCCACCATATCTTTGGCTTCACGCTTGCTCATCCCGAGCTGGGTGAACAGGTGCTCTGCAATGTCGGCTTTGGTAAGCGCCATAGATCAATCCCTCAAGGATGCATTCAACTCTTCACCAAGGGCCCGCACGACATTGTCTACGGTCTCGGCAATCTCTTTCTCCTCCAGGGTGCGCTGGGTATCTTGCAGAACAAGACTGATGGCCAGGCTCTTCTTGTCCTCAGCCATACCAGCACCCTGGTATACGTCAAACAAGTTTATTCCAACTACCTGATTTCCGCCAACTTTTTTAATTACTGCCAGAACATCCCCTGCCAGAACCTGACGATCAACCACCACGGCGATGTCACGACGGTTAGCCGGGAACTTGGATACTTCGGCAGCAACCGGCACTTTGGCCGGGGTCAGCTTGTCCAGCTCCAGTTCGAACATGACGGCGCGGCTCTTCAGACCCAGCTTCTTCTCGAGGCTCGGGTGGATCACGCCGATGTGGCCAATCACCACGCCATTGCGCAGGATGGCGGCGCTCTGACCCGGGTGCAGGGCACTGTGCTCGGCACGCTCGAAGGTAAAGGTGGCCCCTTCGGCGGTCAAGTCCAGCACCGCTTCCAGATCCCCTTTCAGATCAAAGAAGTCGGCTGCACGGGTTTTGATGTCCCAGTGCTCGTCGCTCTGGTTGCCGGTGATGATACCGGCCAGCATCGGCTCCTGACGGATGCCGTTCTCGGCATTCTCGTCCTTGATGAAGCGCAGACCCTGTTCGAACAGACGCACCCGCGGCTGCTGACGGTTCTGGTTGTAAACCACGGCCTGCACCAGACCCGGGAACAGAGAGACACGCATGGCGGACATCTCAACCGAAATCGGGTTCGGCAGCACGATGGCGTCGCTCTGCGGGAACAGGGTTTGCTGGGTCTTGGGATCGACGAAGCTGTAGGTGATCGCTTCCTGGAAACCGCGGTCAACCAGCAGGTCGCGCACGCGCTTCAGGGTCACCTGCCCTTCTGCCTGCTCTACCATCGCCAGAGAGGCGGCGGGTTTGAGGTTCGGGATGTTGTTGTAGCCGTAGATGCGGGCTACTTCCTCGATGAGGTCTTCCTCGATGGCGATGTCGAAACGCCAGGAGGGGGCCAGCGCGGTCCAGCCGTCAGCTTCAACGGTTACCTGCATGCCGAGGCGAGTCAGGATCTCGACCACCTGAGCATCTGCCACGCTGATACCGATCACCTTGTCGAGCTTGGAGCGACGCAGCTTGATGGGTGCCGCTTTCGGCAGGTGGGCATCGGATTTGACCTCGATGACCGGACCCGCTTCACCGCCGCAGATATCCAGCAGCAGACGGGTGGCGCGATCCATCACCTTGGCTTGCAGCTCCGGATCCACCCCGCGCTCGAAGCGGTGGGAGGAGTCGGTGTGCAGACCGTAGGCACGGGCACGGCCGGTGATGGAGAGCGGTGCGAAGAAGGCGCACTCCAGCAGGATGTCGGTAGTGGTCTCGGAGACACCGGTGCGATCGCCACCGAAGATACCGGCCATGCAGGCAGGACCTTTGGCATCGGCAATCACCAAAGTGCTCTCTTTGAGCTTCACCTCGTTGCCGTCGAGCAGGGTCATCGGCTCATCAGCGTGGGCACGGCGCACCACCAGTTCCCCTTCCAGCTTGGCCAGATCGAAGGCGTGCATCGGCTGCCCGTATTCCAGCAGCAGGTAGTTGGTGATGTCGACGATGGCGTCGATGGAACGAATGCCGCCACGACGCAGCTTCTCCTGCATCCAGAGCGGGCTCTGGGCCTGCAGGTTCAGCCCCTTGATGACACGACCCAGATAACGGGGGCAATCGGCAGGCGCTTCAACCCGGATCGGGAAAGTTGCATCAATGGTGGCAACGGCTGGTGTCCAGGTCGGCTCGACCACGTCGACGCTGTTGAGCACGCCGATTTCACGGGCCAGACCCGCGATGCCGAGGCAATCGGCACGGTTCGGGGTCAGATCCACGTCGATGCTAACGTCGTTGAGCGCGAGGTATTCACGGATATCGGTCCCGATGGGCGCATCCAGCGGCAGCTCGATGATGCCATCGGCTTCGACGTCGATACCCAGCTCGCTGAAGGAGCAGAGCATGCCGTGGGACGGCTGACCGCGCAACTTGGCTTTCTTGATGGTGAAATCACCCGGCAGGGTCGCCCCTACTTTGGCAACGCACACTTTCAAGCCTTGGCGGCAGTTTGGCGCACCGCAGACAATGTCCAGCAGCTCGGCTTCACCCACGTTGACCTTGGTCACCCGCAGTTTGTCGGCATCCGGATGCTGGGCACACTCGACCACTTCACCCACAACCACATTGTTGAACTGGCCAGCCACCGCTTCCACGGCGTCTACTTCCAGACCGGCCATGGTGATCTGCTCGGCCAGTGCATTGTCACTCAACTCGGTGCGGACCCACTCCATCACCCAGGATTTACTGAATTTCATGTTCTCTCGCCCTTACTTGAACTGCTTGAGGAAGCGCAGGTCGTTTTCGAAGAAGGCACGCAGGTCGTTGACCCCGTAACGCAGCATGGTCAGGCGCTCAACGCCCATGCCGAAGGCAAAGCCGGAGTATTTTTCCGGATCGATGCCGACCGAACGCAGTACATTCGGGTGCACCATGCCGCAGCCCAGCACTTCCAGCCACTTGCCGTTCTTGCCCATCACGTCCACTTCGGCGCTCGGCTCGGTGAACGGGAAATAGGAAGGACGGAAGCGAATGGTCAGATCTTCCTCGAAGTAGTTTCGCAGGAAATCGTGCAGGATCCCTTTCAGTTCGGTGAAGCTGGCATGCTCGTCAACCAGTAGACCTTCGACCTGGTGGAACATCGGGGTGTGGGTCATGTCGTAGTCGTTACGATAGACGCGGCCCGGCGCGATGATGCGGATCGGCGGCTGCTGATGTTCCATGGTGCGGATCTGCACACCGGAGGTGTGGGTACGCAGCATCAGATCAGGATTGAAGTAGAAGGTATCGTGATCGGTACGCGCCGGATGGTGAGCCGGAATATTCAGCGCATCGAAGTTGTGGAAACCATCTTCAATCTCGGGACCACGGGCAACCTTGAAGCCCATCTCGCCAAACAGGCGCTCGATACGCTCGATGGTGCGAGTCACCGGGTGCAGACCGCCATTCTCGATGCGGCGGCCCGGCAGGCTGACGTCGATGGTCTCGGCAGCCAGCTTCTGGTTCAGCACCGCAACTTCGAGGGCTTCACGACGCTCGTTCAGGGCATCCTGAACCTGCTGTTTGGCCTGGTTGATCACGGCGCCCGCGGCGGGACGCTCTTCAGCGGACAAGGCACCCAGGCCCTTCATCTGCTCGGTAAAAAAGCCCTTTTTACCCAGATATTTGACCCGGATTTCGTCGAGGGCGGCGATGTCGCTTACGCCCTCAATTTCGGCTCTGGCTTGGCCGACTACTTCTTCAAGCTGTTGCATGTCTTCCTCGTCACCACTCCCGGTACAGGAGCCTTTAGGCTAAATAAGGTCAAGAGGGGAATAATACAAAAAAAGCCCCTTCGCTGACCATAGTTAAGGCCCCCTTTTCTCCCTAGAAATCATTTTGTTATGTCAAGTGAGTCTCTAGCTGTCGCTTCCCATGTATGAAAAAGTGTTACCGACACCATGCTTGTTGGCATATCTTATGTTTGGCGGGCGATTATGACTGCGCATGGGTCAGTTCTACTTTGATCGTATGGGCATGAAAGCCAAAAAACGTCTGTCAGACACTATGAAATGCAGAAGTGCCACAGACCAAGTAGAAGTCCCCTTTCTCCACGTTTACTGTTTCAGGCTGCGAGAGCTAACACAGAACCGATTATGACGCAGGCTGCTATTGCCCTGCCCGCAGGACGAGTCGGCAATAATGGCGCGTATTGTTCGCGACTATCGCTTGGAGGCAAGCTGCGACCTTGATTGGTAGTCAGGATGCTACGAACTGCGTTGCGGACAGCGGACATGATAGCAATGCATTGAGAGAGGTTGCCCGGCCGCGTGAAGCCAAGGCCACTGCAATACAGTGTGAAAACAGCCAATAAAACAATGCCAGTCAGGCTTAACTGACTGGCATTGCCCCATGCAGAGAGTCAATTGCGGGTAGCGCGGATCAAAATATTGCGCGGGGTCATGGGTTTGGCGCAGAACTCTCCCACCTCGACCCGATAGCCCTGCTCTTGCAAAAAGAGCGCGCGATCCAGCGCTAGCCAGATCTCGAGGGGACGACGAAACAGGTGACGCACCAGCTCCATGCGGGCGACATCGCCAAAGCGGCGCTCCCCGTGTTCCAACCAGGCGGAATAGTCGAGCCCGGCGGGCAGCAGAATCCCTTTGCGCTCAGCAGCCCAAGCGCAGAATGCCTCGAACGTGCCGGTCAGCAGGCTCTTTTGCATATTGGGCACCGGCAGATACTCATCCACCCCGCGCACCTGACGCTGCAGGCAGTCAAACCCTAGCCGCCACACCACTTCCTGCTCGCGCAGGCGGGCGATCCGCGCACCACCAGTCACCGTCTCCTGAAGCGGTAACTTGAGATCCGCCTTGCTCAACACCAGCTCGCTGGCATTGGCCGCGGCCGACAGCGGGCGATAGTGGCTACTGCGGATCAGGTGATAACAACAGGGAGAGATAGTCACTCCGCTGGCACTGCGTTCAGCCACCCGCTCCAGCAGATGGGTGTGCAGCTCACCGCAGGCATGGAGTGCCATGGCGTGGTGTTCGGGGGCGATCAGCGCCGCCGACTCGGGGGCAAAGGCATCGGCGCAGGTAAAGGTCATATTGGCGCCATCCCGCTCGGCCAGCAGCCGACCTTCGTCACAGAGCTGCCCTTGCAGCTCAAGACTCAAGATGGGTGCCTGTCGATGGAGCGACACCAGCCGCCCGAGGTGGCCCTTGCCGGCACACCACTCCAGATAGGGGCCCTGATGGGCTGGCAAACAGGCGGTGAACGATTCGATCTGGGCCTGCTTGCGCCCCGGCATATGCAGCGCCATCTCCTTGCTACAGGTGATAGGCTCCGGGGTAAATGGGGCAAGCTGGCTGAGTTGCTGCAGCTCGGCCCCCTCGGCAATCCAGGGGGCAAGCAGCGTGCTGAGGGCATCCATATCCGCATCGAGCTCCGCCAACTGGGCCAGGGTCAGCCCGTTGAGCAACGCCGCCAGTTCGGGCGCCTCATCGGCAAAGGCCATGGTCAGATGATGATATGGCTGATATTGCCACCAGCGTTGGTAGCGGGTGAGCAATCGATCCAGTTGTTGAAAACGTTGAGCCAGCACGAATGCCCCTGCCTTGCAGTCCAAAAGGAGGCTCATTCTAGCGATCCCGCTTCAAATTGCACTCTCAATACCAAACGATCAGCGCCGCGCAGCAGCACAGCCAACCCTGTGAGCCAGGGCAGACCTGACAAAGTGCGGGGTTTTATGCTATATTCCGCCCCCTCTTTGATGCGCCCCGCCCGATGCGG
>CAMFLW010000076.1 GCA_945957575.1 uncultured Aeromonas sp.
CGACGTTGTGGTGAGACTTGATGACGTGGGCCTTGCCGGTCTTGCTGGCAGCAGACTCGATAACGTCCGGATAGATGGTGCCTTGTGCCAGCCATTTGGCGTTTTTCAGCTTTTTCGCTTCATCATCAAACACTTCAACGAAGACGCGGCCGATGATCTTGCGCTTGGTTTCCGGCTCGTCAACACCGGCCAGCGCAGAGAGGAAGCGCTCTTCGGCTTCAACCTTGATGATGTTCAGACCAAAGTGGTCACCAAACATCTCCATCACCTGCTCGCCTTCGTTCAGACGCAGCAGACCGTTGTCAACGAAGACGCAGGTCAGGCGATCGCCGATGGCGCGCTGTACCAGCATGGCAACCACGGAGGAGTCGACACCGCCGGAAAGAGCCAAGATAACTTCATCGTCACCCACCTGCTCACGAATGCGGGCAACGGCGTCGTCAATGATGGTGGCCGGGGTCCAGAGGCATTCGCAGCCGCAGATGTCTTTGACGAAGTGCTCCAGCATGCGGGCACCCTGACGGGTGTGGGTCACTTCCGGGTGGAACTGCACGCCATAGAAGCGCTTGGCCTCACACGCCATGGCCGCGTGGGGGCAGGTCGGGGTTTGGGCGATGGTAGTGAAGTCGGCCGGAATGGTAGTGACCTTGTCACCGTGGCTCATCCAGACATCCAGCAGGGCATTGCCGTTGTCGGCGATGGCATCTTCGATGTTGCGCAAGAGGGCGCTGCTCTTGCCAGCTTCGCCCAGCACTTCCACCTTGGCGTAACCGAATTCACGCTCGGTAGAGGATTGCACCTTGCCACCCAGCTGCTCGGCCATGGTCTGCATGCCATAGCAGATGCCGAACACAGGGACACCGGCGTTGAACACATACTCGGGGGCGCGCGGGCTGCCCGCTTCGGTGACGGACTCGGGGCCGCCGGAGAGGATGATGCCGCTCGGATTGAATTCGCGGATCTGCTCTTCGGTTACGTCCCAGGCCCACAGTTCGCAGTAGACGCCGATTTCGCGCACCCGGCGGGCGATCAGCTGGGTGTACTGGGAACCGAAGTCGAGGATAAGGATACGGTGCTGGTGAATGTCTTTAGTCATTTTATTCCTGCATCAGGCTGATGTTGTCACAAAGGGCACGGGATAAAAAAAGGGTGGAAAAACGGGGCGCAGGGCCCCGTTTTATCAGCCCATCCGATAGTTGGGGGCTTCTTTGGTAATGGTCACATCGTGGACGTGGGACTCTTTCATCCCGGCGCCGGAGATGCGCACGAATTCAGCCTTGGTGCGCATGTCATCGATGGTGGCGCTGCCGGTCAGGCCCATGGAGGAGCGCAGGCCGCCCATCTGCTGATGGATGATCTCTTTGAGGCGACCTTTATAAGGCACGCGACCTTCGATACCTTCCGGTACCAGCTTGTCGGCAGCGTTGTCGGTCTGGAAGTAGCGGTCGCTGGAGCCTTTGGACATGGCGCCCAGGGAACCCATACCACGGTAGGATTTGAAGGAGCGACCCTGATAGAGCTCGATCTCGCCCGGCGCTTCTTCAGTACCGGCGAACATGGAGCCAACCATGACGCAGCTGGCGCCCGCGGCGATGGCCTTGGCGATGTCGCCGGAGAAGCGGATGCCGCCGTCGGCGATAACCGGTACACCGGTGCCTTCCAGCGCATCAACGGCGTCGGAGATGGCAGTGATCTGGGGCACGCCTACGCCGGTCACGATACGGGTAGTACAGATGGAGCCCGGGCCGATACCGACTTTGACGGCATTGACGCCAGCAGCAACCAGTGCCTTGGCGCCAGCGGCGGTCGCGACGTTGCCACCGATGATCTGCAGATCCGGATAGGCTTCGCGGGTGGCTTTGATGCGATCCAGCACCCCCTGGGAGTGGCCGTGGGAGGAGTCGATCAGCAGCACGTCAACACCGGCTTCCACCAGCGCAGCGACGCGCTCTTCGTTACCGGCACCGGCACCAACCGCAGCACCGACCCGCAGACGACCTTTGTCATCTTTACAGGCGTGGGGCTTGCGCTCGGCTTTCTGGAAATCTTTAACGGTGATCATGCCCTTGAGTTTGAAGTCGGCGTTCACCACCAGCACTTTTTCGATACGGTGCTTTTGCATCAGGGCAACCACCTCTTCACGAGGGGCCCCTTCACGCACGGTGACCAGACGATCTTTCTGGGTCATGATCTGTTCAACGGTTTGGGAGAGGTCAATCACGAAGCGCACGTCACGGCCGGTGATGATACCGACCAGCTGATTGCCGTCAGTCACCACGGGGTAACCGGCGAAGCCGTTCTTGTGGCTCAGCTCCTTGATTTGGGCGATGGTCATGTCAGGGCGCACGGTGACGGGGTCAGTGACCACGCCGCTCTCGTACTTCTTGACCTTGCGCACTTCGGCAGCCTGCTGCTCGATGGACATGTTCTTGTGGATAAAGCCGATACCGCCTTCCTGGGCCAGTGCGATAGCCAGACGGGCTTCGGTCACTGTGTCCATGGCAGCGGAGATCATCGGGATGTTCAAGCTGATGGCGGAGGTCAGCTTGGTACGCAGATCGGCAGTATTGGGAAGAACTTCGGAGTGGGCGGGAACCAACAGTACATCGTCGAAGGTTAACGCTTCTTTGGCAATCCTGAGCATGGCAATATCTCACCGTTGAGGAAGTGGGGGTGTAAAATATTGCCGACAAAGTTTACTCACGGATTGGTCACTGGTAAAGAAGTTTTTTGAATTTTTTATGGCATAGCCCTCTTTTAGGCGGCCAAAACGCCAAAAAACCAAGATTATCAGTACGAAAACCGCCATTCCTGGGTAAAAGAGTTGATGAATGGGGTTTTATGCACAAATCCCTCTCTTCACGCAGCCCGAACGATAGCTTAGCTATCCCCACTCTCCCTCGCCCACACCGCATAAAAGCAGGCTGAGACAACCCAAGGAGATAGGGTCATTTCTGTTATACGGAGGGATAGAAAAGGAGTGGCGTATCCTGCTGATCATTGGCGTGACAGAGCATGGACATAAGGAACTGGTGGAGGTCGAGGATGGCCTGAGAGAGTCTGAAGCCAGCTGGACAGAGCTCCTGCTGGGGATGCACGCCAGAGGACTGGACAAGAGCGCGAGCGGGCTGGCCGCCTTGCCCAAATCCGTGCACCCCAAGCTCAAGGAGGCGCGGATAGCGAACGGTAGGCCACGGTCACGCAACCCCTTCAATAGAAGGAGGCGTGAGTAACAGGTGGCGGAGGCATTTTTACTCAAATACATGATTGTGCCACCCTATTGTTCCAGGTACAAAATCACGCAACTCTAGAAATGAAAAAACCCGTTGAAACTCAACGGGTTATATTTGGCGGTGAGGGAGGGATTCGAACCCTCGATACGTTGCCGTATACACACTTTCCAGGCGTGCTCCTTCAGCCACTCGGACACCTCACCAAATTTTTGCTCACTGCTTTATGTGCTTG
Source organism: uncultured Aeromonas sp. (assembly GCA_945957575.1). Lineage (GTDB taxonomy): Bacteria > Pseudomonadota > Gammaproteobacteria > Enterobacterales > Aeromonadaceae > Aeromonas. Next base: position 3,466 of record CAMFLW010000076.1, read on the forward strand.
AGCTGCACATTCGCTGGCGGACCATGCCGTGGCGACGGGGCGTAATGTAAGGGATACGATGGCTTTTGGTCAATGCAATTTTTTACTTTTTGCGTTCGTTTGCTCAATATCCGAACCAAGTGACCAAAAATATGCCGTTTCGTATCCCTTTCAATCAATTTACTGCCGCTTCGTGCAAATGTTCACCTTTGAGCGCCTCTTCCAGCGAGCCGTAAAATTCCAGCTTGCCGGGCTGCGGCCGCACCTTGGCACGGGCCAGGGTCTTGAGCGGTTGGAACTGCAACTCGGCCACCCGCAACTCGACACCAGCTTTGGCCATCTGCTTGCCAAAGTGGAGGAAGGCAGACAGGCCGCCCGCATCGAGGATGGAAACCGCCTCCATCTGCAACACCAGCACCTTGTGCCCTTTCACTTGCGCTTCCAGCTCGGCAAAGACCCGTTCGGCCGCCGCGAAGAAGAGCGGGCCGTTGATCTTGTAGAGCAGGCCGTTGTCTGGCACCTCATGGGCATAGCGCTTGTGCTCGGCCAAATCGTGCAGCTTGGTCATCTTGGCGATTTCACGCATAAAAAGCAGGGAAGCCAGGATCACCCCGAAGGTGATGGCGATGACCATATCGAAAATGACGGTGAGCGACAGGCAGACCAGCAGCACCAGCACATCGGATTTGGGGGCGCGACGAGCCAGCTCCACCACCTTGTGCGCTTCACTCATATTCCAGGCCACGATGAGCAGCAAGGCAGCCATGGCCGAGAGCGGCAACCAGGAGAGCCAGGGAGCCAGCACCAGAATGGCGGCCAGCACCACCAGCGCATGGACGATCCCCGAGACGGGAGACGTAGCGCCGGCACGCACGTTGGCGGCAGAGCGGGCGATGGCGGCGGTAGCGGTAATGCCGCCAAAGAAGGGAGCGAAGATGTTGCCAAGCCCCTGCCCCACCAGCTCGGCGTTGGAGCTGTGTTTGCGACCTGTCATACCATCGAGCACCACAGCGCAGAGCAGCGATTCAATAGCACCCAGCATCGCCATGGAGAAGGCGGCTGGGAGCAGTCGCTCAAGGGCTGCCAGGTTCCATTCAATCGGCAAGCCATCCGGCCCGGGCAAGGCCCAGGGCATCACCAGGGTCGGGGCGATGGGCGGGATCCCCATCCCCTGGGTGCCATCGGCCAGGGTATAGCTGAACTTGCTGCCGATGGTGGCCACATCCACCCCAAAGTAATGGAGGCCAAAACCCAGGCCCACCCCGACCAGCACCGCGGGCAGGTGGCCGGGCACCGGCAGACGCAGACGCGGCCAGAGCAGCAGCACGGCCAGCGTTGCGACTCCCACCAGGGTATCGCCCCACTGCCAGCTTGGCAGGGCGGCGGCCAGCGCTTCGACCTTGCCCAGATAGGTTTCTGGCATCTCGGGCACGCTCAGTCCAAAGAAGTCCTTGATCTGCAAGGTGGCGATCACGATGGCAATACCACCGGTAAAGCCCAGCGTCACTGACGGGGGAATGTACTCGATAAGGCGGCCAAGACGGGCCATCCCCATCGCCACCAGAAAGAGGCCGGAGATGAGCGTCGCCATCAACAACCCCCCGACCCCGAACTGCTGGGCAACCGGATAGAGGATCACCACAAAGGCAGCGGTCGGGCCGGAGACAGAGTAACGGGAACCACCGGTCACGGCGATCACGATACCAGCGATGATGGCGGTATAGAGACCGTGTTGCGGCGGCACACCGCTGGCGATGGCCAGCGCCATGGCGAGCGGGATGGCGATGATGCCCACCGTCACACCGGCGATAAGATCACGGCCGAAGCGGGCCATGCTGTAGGGTTCATCAATACAGGACTGGCGTAAGGCTATGGCGAGCTTCACGCTATTTAAAGAGGCTTGCTTGTGCATGTATATCGTAATACCAGAAGAGGGAGATAAAGGCCGGGGAGATCCGGCGCCCGATCATCATCAAGGGCCGGCAGGGCTGTCGACGCGGCGATGGTATCCTGCGTAACCTTACTCCAGACGGGCCATTTTTTCGATGGGCAGGATCAATGAAACGCGCGCTCACCCATCATTTGGCCTATTTGCCGCCAAATCGCCGATCTTGACTCCAGCTCTCCCCCTTTTAGCCACCAAGATCACCATTTGAGCCTCGCCTGCTTACCAGCACGTTCGCGACAACATGCTGGCATCATCAGGTTGATGCGAACCGAACCAATGAACCCTGCACCGGTTGGGCGCGGCAATGGCAAGGGACTGATTGTGCTGAAAATAAACCGCAAAGCGCAACTTTTGGGCAAACAGTCCGAAAATCCGGTTTGCAGCAAGCTAGCGGGTTGACACCCGCCTCCCTGGTCATTAATATTCGCCCCGTCTTAACGAGACAGGCAATTCCTCCTTAGTTCAGTCGGTAGAACGGCGGACTGTTAATCCGTATGTCACTGGTTCAAGTCCAGTAGGAGGAGCCAATTCCCTCGTAGTTCAGTCGGTAGAACGGCGGACTGTTAATCCGTATGTCACAGGTTCAAGTCCTGTCGAGGGAGCCACATTTGAAGCCCAGCTTTCGAGCTGGGCTTTTTCATATCTATTTATCCATTGTTTCAAGCCCAGCCCGCTACCCCTCACCACTTGCTCTGCCACATTCCCCTCGCAGTGAACGATCCACTCTCCCTGTTTTCTCTCAACTCAAATTCGACTAACGATTACTCCGGTCCCTATCCGGTCAGCTCAGCTGGAGATCTGTTCACACTGTAGCCTGCACAGAGACCCATCCCCTCCCCAACGTGAATTTCCCCCAGAAAACACCTCCGGTCACAGCTTCCGGTCTTTCTACTGGGAGTGCATGGGCACGGAGAGCCAAGGTGGCGGTTTTTTAGGATGGGATTTTCCTCTTCCAAGGGAGGTACGCTTTTTTTTCTAGCTCACGGATCCGAAGTTGTTCAGGAGTCAGAGGCGTCACCTTGGGGGAGTTTCCTGCTCGCTCGGAACGTAATTGATGCCCCCATAGTTCCATGGCTGATTTGCTAACGCCCATCGTTTCGCAGGCAGTGCGAATGGGGGATCCCTGACCCAGGACGATCTGCGCGCATTCGAGTTTGAACTGAGGAGTAAAAGTACATTGTTTTGATTGGTCATCATACCACTACACCCGGCTTAAAACGCCTCAACCGCCCCCTGTTCGTCAAGCCTGCATTTGCCTCGACCTCCTTCAGATTTCACCTCACGGGGAATACCCTTGCCGTTCGGCTAACACTTCTTCTTGCTGGATGTGTAGAGGCCTTACACCTCCAGGTCATCCCGTCATCAACACAGTAATCAAGAGGGCGCCAGGCTCGGCACACCCAATGAAAAGAGCGGCCTGATGACTGCGTTGTGGTATCTGGTGGGGCAACCCCTTGAAGAGAGTGCCCTTGACGGGATAAATAGCCCTTAGATAGCCAAGGTTTCCAACTGCGCCTTGGCAGCTTCAATCCCCTTGCTCTGGGCATCCGGGCCCATGCCCATCCCCTCGGCATAGATGAAATCCACCTCCTTGATACGGATGAAGCCCAGCACGGTGCGCATGTAGGGGGTCACCAGATCGGTGGCGCTGCCAACGTGCATGCCGCCGCGGGGGCTGATCACCAGCGCGCGGGTGTTTTCAACCAGACCGACCGGGCCGGTTTCGGTGTAACGGAAGGTGACACCGGCACGGGCAACCAGATCGATCCAGTTCTTCAGCTGGGTCGGGATGTTGAAGTTGTACATGGGGGCGGCAATCACCACCAGATCGCTCGCCTTGAGCTCTGCGATCAGCTCGTCGGACTGGGCGATCACCGCCAGTTGGCGCTCATTGAGGTTGTCACCACCGCGCAGGCCGGAGGCCAGCTCGCCATCCAGCACCGGCAGGTTGAGGGCAGCCAGATCACGCACGGTGACGGCATCATCCTGATGGTCAGCCAGGAAGCCGTCGATCAGGGCGTTGGATTGGGAATATTGACCCAGGATGCTGGATTTGAGAACGAGGATATTGGCCATGGTGAAACTCCATTTGGTTGTCGGTTGAACAGCTGCGCTGTCGATGGAGGTCACTCTAAACATTGTGCTTATTTGCTGATAGCGAAAATAGATGCTCAACTTGTTCAAAATTTTTGATGTAAGGCCACTTCCTCGCCAGCCAACCCTGCGGCCGCGCTTCAACCCTTGGCAGAATAAACGATTGCCGTTATGATCCGCCGCACTTTTTTCCAGCGACCCGGATCCCATGATACCCTCGCGCAGGCACTCTCCTTTGGCCGGTGCAGTCTGGATGATGGTGGCAGGGCTCTGCTTCGCCGCCGTCAACAGCCTGAGCCAGTATGTTAGCTTCAAACTCGGCCTTGCCTCTACTCAGGTCGCCTTTCATCAATACCTGATCGCCCTGATCTGCCTGTTGCCCTGGCTGGTTCGTCACGGCTTGCGCCAATCCCTGATGACCAATCAGTTCCGGCTGCACCTGTTGCGGGTATTGCTGGCGGTAGTCGGCATCCAACTCTGGCTCTGGGCGCTGGCGTACCCCGTCCCCATCTGGCAGGGGATCGCTCTGCTGATGACCTCACCGCTGTTTGCCACCCTGGGCTCCGCCCTGCTGCTCAAGGAGCAGGTGAGCCGCGCCCGCATTCTGGCAACCCTGACGGGCTTTGCCGGCGCCATGCTGATCCTCGCCCCCTGGACTGACGAATTCAGCTGGGCCTCCTTGCTGCCGGTGGCGGCTGCGCTGTTCTGGGCAGGTTACTCCCTGATGGTACGCTATCAGGCAGCCAACGAATCATCCCACACCATAGTGGTGTATCTGCTTATCTTCAGTACCCCGTTCAACGTCATGCTGGCCCTGCCGGAGTGGCAGTGGCCGAGCGAGAGCCAGTGGCTGCTGGTAGCCGCCTCCGGCGTGCTGACGGCACTGGCCCAAATGTCCATCGCGCGCGCTTACAGCGTGGCAGAGGCCTCCTTCGTGCAGCCTTTCGATTTTGCCAAACTGCCGATGAACGTGCTGGCGGGCTGGCTGGTCTTTGGCTGGGCGCCCCCCGGCCGTCTGTGGCTTGGCGCTGCCATCATCATTGGCGCCATTACCTTGCTGACCCATCTGGAGCAGCGCGCTCACAAACCCGTTTCCTGAGGTACGCCATGCGTGCCTCTTTTTTTGTCCGCTATTCATGCGATAGCGATCATCAACAATGACCATCGACATCAGGAGAGATCGTATGTTTGGAACCGCAACCCGCCCCGGCGCCACCCGTGCCCTGCTGCTGGGCTCCGGCGAACTTGGCAAGGAGGTCACCATCGAGTTGCAACGGTTCGGGATCGAAGTGATCGCAGCCGACCGCTACCCCAATGCCCCCGCCATGCAGGTGGCCCACGCAGCTCACATGCTGGACATGCTCGATGGCAACGCCCTACGTGCCCTGGTTGCCGAGGTTAAACCCGACCTCATCATCCCCGAGATTGAAGCGATCGCCACCGATACCCTGGCCGCCCTTGAGCAAGAAGGGGTCAAGGTAGTGCCCAACGCCCGCGCCACCCAGCTCACCATGAACCGGGAGGGGATCCGCCGCCTCGCCGCCGAGACCCTGGGTCTGCCCACCTCACCCTACCGTTTTGCCCAAAGCAAAGAGGAGTTTGTCGCCGCCGTCGAGGCTATCGGCCTGCCCTGCGTGGTGAAACCTGTGATGAGTTCGTCCGGCAAGGGACAGAGCGTACTGCGCGATCTCACCAAGATCGATGAGAGCTGGACCTACGCCCAGGAGGGTGGCCGCGCCGGTCGTGGCAAGGTGATCGTCGAGGGCTTCGTTCCCTTCGAGTACGAAATCACCCTGCTCACGGTACGCGCCGTCGATGGCATTCACTTCTGCGACCCTATCGGCCACCGGCAGGAAGATGGCGACTACCGCGAATCCTGGCAGCCACAGGTGATGAGCGAGCTGGCGCTGGCCCGCTCCAAAGAGGTAGCGGCCAAGGTGGTCGAGGCCCTCGGCGGTTACGGCCTGTTCGGAGTCGAGCTCTTTATAAAAGGCGATGAAGTGTGGTTCAGCGAAGTCTCTCCCCGCCCCCACGATACCGGCATGGTGACCCTGATCTCGCAGGATCTCTCCGAGTTCGCCCTGCACGTGCGCGCCATTCTGGGGCTGCCGGTCGGCACCATCACCCAGTACGGGCCGAGCGCCTCCGCCGTGGTACTGCGCGAAGGGCACAGCCAGAATATCCGCTATCAGGGGATTGGTGAGGCATTGGCGCTGGTGCCGGGCGCCCAGCTGCGGCTATTTGGCAAGCCGGAAATCGCCGGTCGCCGCCGTCTTGGCGTGGCGCTGGCCCGCGCAGAGGATTGCCAGGATGCGGTAGAGAAAGCCAAAGCCGTGGCCGCCAAGGTCGAAGTACTGTTCTAAGGGCTTTTTTGCCACAGCAAAACAAACGTTTGCCGATGTGATCGGGCGCAAGGGGCATGGCAATGCCCCTTTTGCATTTCCCCGTCAGGCTTATAATCCCCTCTTCAAATTTGTCAGGAGTACAAGATGTTAGCTGCCGTGATCTTCGATATGGATGGTGTTCTGATTGACTCGGAACCCTTTTGGCAACGGGCCCAGATCGCCGTTTTCTCCGAACTGGGTCACCCCCACACCGTCGAGGATTGTGAATCGACCATCGGCGTGCGCATCGATCAGCTGGTCGCCCACTGGTATCGCCTGCGCCCGTGGAGCGGCCCGAGCCAGGAAGAAGTGGTACAGCGCATTCTGGATCGGGTCAACGCCCTGATCCTCTCCGAAGGTCAGGCCAAAGCCGGTGTGCTGGAGGCGCTCGACCTTATCGAGGCCCGCGGGCTGAAAGTGGGTCTGGCTACCTCCTCCCCCTTTGCGATGGTAGAAGCGGTGCTCGGCAAACTTGGCATTCGCGATCGCTTTATGGCAGTTCACTCCGCTGAAATCGAGCGTTTCGGCAAACCGCACCCGGATGTCTATATCCACGCCGCCGAGAAACTGGGGGTAGAGCCGGTTCATTGTCTGGCCATCGAAGACAGCTTCACCGGTCTGCTGGCGGCCAAGGCGGCCTCCATGAAGGCGCTGATCGTGCCGGATCCGGCTCTGGTAGGTGACCCGCGTCTGGCCATCGCCAACTACCAGCTGAGCTCGCTGGCCGAACTCAATAGTGAAATGCTGGCCAGCTGGGTCGCATAGCGTATCCCGGCGGCTCGTTGCGCTCGCATTCTCATACTCGCAGGGGGTACCCAGCCCCCTTTATTGCCAACCTGTAGTTGGCAATAACACCTAAAAATCGCCGATTACAAACCAACGTTCGGGCCATTTTTGCCCCGGCAGTGCCTGCGGATCCCCTTTTCCGATCCGGGTTTGATCCCTGTCATACCACCTTCATAAACGTGCGCTTGCTCGCGGTTAGCCCGCGCCTGCGCAGCTAGAATCAAGGGAGATAGGCGGCCCGCGGGCCCGAGGAGGTTATCATGATCGAGTACACCAGCAAGCGCATCGTCTGCCCCCACTGCGGCCACCATACCCGGGTCGAGCTGGATGCTAGTCAGGGGGATCAGGAGTTCTACGAAGATTGCATGGCCTGCTGCAATCCGATCCACCTGCGGTTGCATCGAGATGAGGAGCGCGACCGTCTGCAACTCTTTGTGGATGCTGACGACGAGCAGCTGTTTTAAGAGCGGCCGGATAGCAAAAGGGGCGTGACTCGCGAGAGTGACGCCCCTTTTCGTTTCGTTGTCAGCGGTAGATGCTGCCCTGCCGTGATTTCGCTCTGGCCCAGAGTGTCTCGTCATCCAGATCGGTCTGGATCAGCTCGATAGGCACACCGGCATCATTGATCACCGCCACCCGATAATCATCGATCGGCTCGTAGGGTCCCAGGATCACCTCTTCCCCCTCGATGGCGGCCGCCAGCTCATCCACCTTGAAGGCAACGTGAGGCACGGTTCTCAGCAGCTCGTGCAGCGGCGAATCGTCGCTAAAGTAGTGCCACTGAACCCGAAACCGCCCCGGGTTATCCTCGCTATACATCCCCACCTTTTCACTGTGGATGCCATGGGGCAAGGGCACGGCGCTGGGGATACCGAAGTGGTGAAAGGAATAGTTCAGGCCCGGTTTCATCTGCGCTTTTTCCTGACATCAGGCCATTCGGCTGGCCAGCACCCGCTCTACCGTATCGACGATGGCCTGGGTCTGGGGATCGATCTCGATATTGGTCGGCCAGCCGGCGCGCACCCAGCCGAGGTTGGTGCGAGCCAGGGTCTCGGGGATCAGATGGACGCAAAACTCCCGCTCGCGCACCTCGCCGATGGTCAGGCTGATGCCGTCGATGCCGATATACCCCTTGGTCAGCACATATTTCATCAGCTCGGGGGCGAGGCGATACCACACCTGACGGTTGTTGGGGGTGTCGATCACCGAGGTCACTTCCGCCATCCCGATAATGTGGCCGGACATGGCGTGACCGCCGATCTCGTCACCAAAACGGGCGGCCCGCTCCACGTTGACCTTGTCCCCCACCTGCAGCTTGCCGAGGTTGGTGAGGCGCAGGGTCTCCTGCATCAGATCGAAGCTGATCAGCTCCCCCTCGACACGGGTGACGGTCAAACAGCAGCCGTTGTGAGCCACCGAGGCACCCAGAGCCAATCCCTCGCCCCACTCCCGGCTGGGCATGCGGATCACATGGGTACGGAAGTTGGATTGCTCCTCGATGGCCACCAGTTCGGCGGTCCCCTGCACTATGCCAGTGAACATCTCTCGTCTCCTGCTACGGCAAAAAGGGCAGGTTAACCTCGGGCAGAGGGTGAGACAAGGGTACAGGCTGACAAGCTTGCGCCCGATCGCTATAGTGACGCCGTTCACATCCGGGTAAACAAGGAAAAAGAAATGCAGGTATATCAATGTTGTGAAGCGATCCGTATCGCCTATAACCAGATTGGCTCCGGCGAGCAGGGCTATGTGCCGAAGGCCATCGCCGCCACTATCCGCGCCCTCAATGCGGTCGCCGCCGATGAGCGGGTGCCCGCTGAACTGCGTGAACAGGCCGCCTATGCGGCAGCCAACCTGCTGATCAGCGATCACGAAGACGCCTGATCCCGCTGCCGGGGCGGCAACTATTTCGTCCTGGATGAATTTCAGGCTAAAATGCCTCCCCCACCCTTTGCATGCCCGCCCGGGTGTGCAAAGGCTCTTCCCGATTCCCGCTCTTTCTCTATCTATCTGATCCACTCGGAGGTGTCAGTGCAACGTTATTGGTCAGAGGCGAAGCAGCTCGTCCGTCTAGCCAGCCCCATACTGGTCGCCCAGGTCGCCCAGGTCGCCATGAACTTCGTCGATACCGTGATGGCGGGTCAGGTGAGTGCGGTCGATCTGGCCGCCGTGTCGGTGGCCTCCAGCTTCTGGCTACCGGTGATCCTGCTGGTGCAGGGGATCATCATGGCGCTGACTCCCATCGTCTCCCAGCTCAACGGCGCCCGCAAGCGGGATCAAGTCCGCTCGGCCGTCCATCAGGGCTTCTGGCTGGCGCTCATCGTCACCCCGCTGGCGATGATTGCGCTCTATTACAGCCCGCTGGCGCTCCAGTTCATGGATGTGGAACCGGTGATGGCGGCCAAGACCACTGGTTATCTGCACGCCATCCTGTGGGGCCTGCCCGCCTTCGTGATGTTCCAGGTGCTGCGCAACTTCAGTGAAGGGCTCTCCCACACCATGCCCACCATGGTGATCGGTTTTGTCGGGTTGGCGGTCAATATTCCCGCCAACTACATCTTCATCCACGGCCACTTCGGCATGCCCAAGCTCGGCGGGGTCGGCTGTGGCGTCGCCACCGCCATCGTGCTGTGGGCCATGCTGCTGGCGATGATCCTCTATGTGAAGCTCTCCCGCCACTTCACCGAGATCCGTCTATTCTCCCAGCTGGCTCGCCCCAACGGCAGCCGGATCTGGCGGCTGTTTCGCTTGGGCTTCCCCATCGCCATGGCCATCTTCTGCGAGGTGACCCTGTTTGCCGTAGTGGCTCTGATGTTGGCCCCCTTCGGCGCCGAGACGGTGGCGAGCCACCAGATTGCGCTGAACTTCTCCAGCCTGGTCTTTATGCTGCCCCTCTCCATCGGGGTGGGTGTCACCATCCGGGTCGGCCACAGCATCGGCGAAGGTCAGCCGCATCACGCCCGGGTGGCTGCCCGCACCGGCTTGATGTTGGGGATGGCCATTGCCGCCGGCACTGCAGCCCTGACGGTGCTGCTGCGCGAGCAGATCTCCTCCATCTATACCGATGATCTGCAGGTGATCGCCCTTGCGTCCACCTTGCTGTTCTTCGCTGCCATCTATCAGATCTCCGATTCGGTGCAGGTGGTCGCGGCGGCTGCGCTGCGCGGTTACAAGGATACCCAGGCGATCTTCTACGTCACCATCGTCGCTTACTGGGGGCTGGGGCTGCCGACCGGCATGATCCTGGGTCTCACCGACTGGCTGGCGCCGCGGCTGGGGCCGCAGGGCTTCTGGATCGGCTTTATCGTTGGCCTCACCAGTGCCGCGCTGATGCTGGGGGCTCGCCTGCGCTACATCTATGGCCGCTTCGCCACGCCGGAGGCATGCACCACCCTGTCGCGGGCCCAGTAAAAGCGGCAACTCGCCTGCAAAATCAACAGGCTGCGCAAGAACTGGGCAAACAGCCTCCTTTGTGCATATGGCCTGTTGACAGCCTTGGGGGGCATGGGTAGTATGCCGACCACGTCAGCAATGCTGGTGTAGTGAAATGGATTTGTTGCTCGGTTGGTCAGAGCATAACTTTGGCATGGTAAATATTGTGTCACTGGTTCGAATTCCTTTCATCGAGTGGGTTTATAGCTCAGTTGGTTAGAGCACTACCTTGACATGGTAGGGGTCGTTGGTTCGAATCCAATTAAACCCACCACTTTTCTGTGATGCGTCCTTAGCTCAGCTGGTTAGAGCACCACCTTGACATGGTGGGGGTCGGTGGTTCGAATCCACTAGGACGCACCATCACAGATTGCTGTTATGCGTCCTTAGCTCAGCTGGTTAGAGCATCACCTTGACATGGTGGGGGTCGGTGGTTCGAATCCACTAGGACGCACCATAACAGTTTGAAAGAAATGCAGATGTGGGTTTATAGCTCAGTTGGTTAGAGCACTACCTTGACATGGTAGGGGT
>CAMFLW010000077.1 GCA_945957575.1 uncultured Aeromonas sp.
TGCGTCCGCGCATCGAGCAGCTCTATCTGGCGTTTGCCAACCGCTCTGCGCAAGTCAAGGGGGCCTGATCATGTTTGAAATTCTGATCCTGATGCTGGATGCCACCATCCGTACCGCGCCGCCCCTCATTCTGGCCGCCATGGCCGGCATGTTTTGCGAGCGCTCCGGGGTGGTCAACATTGCGCTGGAAGGCAAACTGCTGGCGGCGGCGTTCGCCAGTGGTGCGGCGGCTGCGGTCTCCGGTTCCGCCTGGGTGGGACTGGGTGCCGGGATTGCCATCTCGGTGCTGTTTGCCCTGATGCACGGCTTTGCCACCATCACCCACCGCGGTGATCAGGTGGTGAGCGGGATGGCCATCAACATTCTGGCGGCCGGTCTGACCGTGACGCTGGGTCGTTACTGGTTCGATCAGGGTGGCCAGACGCCGGCGCTCTCCGGCGATGCCCGCTTCGCTCCCATCGACTTTCCTTATGCCAAGGAGCTCTACGATGTGCCGGTAATTGGCCAGCTCTACAGCGAGCTCTTGAGCGGCCACTCCCTGCTGGAGTACGTGGCGTTCGCCTGCGTGCCGCTGGCTTGGTGGGTGATGTTCCGTACCCGCTTCGGTCTGCGACTGCGGGCGGTGGGTGAGGCGCCGGCTGCGGTCGATACCGCCGGTATCTCGGTGGTGCGGATGCGCTACACCGCGCTCATCATCGGCGGCCTGCTGGCCGGTATCGGTGGCACCTATCTGGCGGTCGCCCAGACGGCCCAATTCATCCCCAACATGAGTGCGGGCAAGGGCTTTATGGCGCTGGCGGCGCTGGTGTTCGGCAAGTGGCGCCCCTGGAATGCCATGGCAGCCTGCCTGCTGTTCGGCTTCCTCGATGCGGTCGCCATCCGTCTGCAAGGGGTGACCATCGGCGACTTCCCGATCCCGGTACAGGCCATCGAGGCGCTGCCCTACATCCTGACCGTGTTCCTGCTGGCCGGCTTTATCGGCCGCGCCGTGGCGCCGAAGGCACTTGGTACACCCTATGTGAAGGAGCGGGAGTAGCGCCTTTTATTGCGATACTCCCACCCACGCAAATAACAGTAGGCCCACTTCGGTGGGCCTTAGACTGCTGACAAACCCCGAGATCGGCGTCCAGGGGTTTGTCAGCAGTCTGCGGAGGCCGTAAGGGCTTCTCCTACTCGATGGCGCAACTGACGATCAATTGTGCCAAATGGTCGACTCCTGACAGGGTGTTGCACAAGGTTGAACCACCTGGGCGGCTCGCTGGGGTACAATGCCCCCTCTTGTCCGGTCACTGCTGGACATCTGCCTTGAACTGAAAGGGTCTCTTGTTATGATGAAACTCCGCTATCCCCTGCTCTTTCTGCTGCTGACAGCCTGTCTGGTCCTGGTGTTCTACGCCACGCAGCCAGAGCAGCCGGAACAGGCCGACTACTATCCGACGGGGCGGGATATCAATGATTTTGCCTTTACCGATGCGGACAACCAGCCGTTCACCCCTGCCAACCTGAAGGGGCACTGGACCTTCCTTTTTGTTGGCTACACCTTCTGCCCCGATATCTGCCCGACCACCCTGGCAGATATGCGTTCCGTTTATGACCAGCTGAAGAAGATGGCGCCCGACAGTCAGGTCGTGTTTATCTCGGCGGATCCCCAGCGTGACGACATTCCACGCCTCAAGACCTACACCGCCTTCTTCCATCCCGAGTTCAAGGCGGCGACAGCGCCCCACGACAAACTGTTCCCGTTTGTGCGCAATCTGGGGCTGATCTACTCCATCGCCAATCAGGGGGAGAAGGATTATCTGATCGATCACTCCGCTTCCATCGTGCTCATCAATCCCAAGGGCAAGCTGCAGTCGGTGTTCCGCCCGCAGGTGGCGCAGGGGCAGGTGCCACGGGTGCAGATGGCCACCATGCTCTCTGACTTCGCCCGCATTCTGAAGCTGACAAGCCACTGAGCGTGACGCACCCTGTTGCTCCCTGGTGGCGAGACCCCTCTCGCCACCGCCCCGTATTTGCTCTCGCCCTGCCCATGGTTTTCTCCAATATCACCACCCCCTTGCTGGGGCTGGTGGACACCTGGGTGATCGGTCATCTCGGTCAGGCCTGGTTTCTGGGGGGCGTTTCGGTCGGCGCGACCCTGATCAACCTTATCTTCTGGCTGCTCGGCTTCTTGCGGATGTCGACCACCGGGCTGACGGCGCAGGCGCACGGCGCTGCCGACGGTCGTGCCCAGCTCGATACCCTGCTGCGGGCGCTGGGGCTGGCCATTGCTCTCGGCCTGGCGCTACTGTTGTTGTTGCTGTTTCCCCTGTTGCCAAGGCTAATCGCCCTGAGTGGCGGCTCGGCCGAGGTGCAGCTCTATGCGGGCCAATACGTAGCGGTGCGGATCTGGAGTGCCCCGGCGGCGCTCTGCAATCTGGTGATCATGGGCTGGCTGTTGGGGATGCAGGATGCCCGCAGCCCCATGGTGATGCTGATCCTCACCAATCTGGTCAATATGGCGCTCGACGCCCTGTTTGTGCTGGGGCTTGGCTGGCAGGTGCGGGGTGTGGCAGCGGCCTCGGTCATGGCGGACTACTGCGCTCTGGGCATCGGCATCTGGCTGGTACGCCGTCAGCTGCGGCAACTGGCACCGACGGTGTGGCAGGATGGCTGGCAGCGCTGGCGGCAACTTGCGCCCATGGTGCGGTTGCTCGGCCTAAACCGCGATATCTTTCTGCGCTCCCTCTGTTTGCAGCTCTGTTTTGCCTTTATGACTCTGCAAGGGGCGCGGCTGGGGGATGTGGCGGTGGCCGCCAATGCGGTGCTGCTCAACTTCCTGATGCTTATCTCCTACGGACTCGATGGTTTCGCCTATGCGGTGGAGGCCATGGTAGGGCGAGCCATCGGTTTGCAGGATCGGCAGAAACTGCGGGAGGCCATAGTGCTCAATCTGGGTTGGGCCGCCCTGATTGCGACCGCATTTACCTTGGGGTTTGCCCTGCAGGGCGGCTGGCTGGTGGAGCAGATCACCGATATCCCGGCGGTCGTAGCGGAGGCACATCGTCAGCTTCCCTGGCTGATCGCCATGCCCTTGCTGGCGGTCTGGTGCTTCCTGCTGGATGGCGTGTTCATCGGGGCGACCCGGGCGCGGGAGATGCGCAACAGCATGTTGCTGGCCGCGTTTGGCGGCTTCTTCCCGATCTGGTGGCTCTGTCAATCGTGGGGCGTGGCCGCGTTATGGGCGGCGATGGCGGCGCTGATGGTTGGCCGAGGATTGTCGCTGGGGATCAGCTGCTGGCGGCTGGAGCGCAGCGGGCATCTGCTCGACGCCCGCCATTGATCATCGATGGCGCTTACATGGCACCGTCGTAGCCGAGCTGGCGCCAGCTCTCGTAGACGAAGACAGACACCGCGTTGGAGAGGTTCATGCTGCGGCTCTGGGGTACCATAGGGATGCGCAGCCGCTGCTCGAACGGCAGGCTCTCGATGATCTCGATGGGCAGACCGCGGCTCTCCGGGCCGAACAGCAGAGCATCGCCAAGGGCATATTGGGCCGCCGAGTGCGCGGTGCGTCCCTTGGTGGTGCAGGCAAATACCCGCTTGGGTGCCACGGCTGCCAGAAAGGCCTCATAGCTCGGCCAGCGCTTCACCTCGGCAAACTCGTGATAATCGAGTCCCGCCCGCTTTACCCGCTTGTCATCCCACTCAAATCCCAGCGGCTCGATCAGATGGAGCCGGTAACCGGTATTGGCGCAGAGCCGGATGATATTGCCGGTGTTGGGCGGAATTTCCGGCTGGTAGAGGACGATATCGAGCATGACGAGCTCCTGCAAAGAGATGTAAAGCCAAGAAGGGGCGCCAGCATACCCAGCGCCCGCCCGGATTAAAAGGATCAGGCGATAGGCAAGCGGATGGTGATGGTCAGCCCGGTCGGGTGATTGTTGCTGGCCGCAATGGTGCCGCCGTGACGCTGGATCGCTTCCGAGGCGATGGCCAGCCCCAGCCCGGTGCCGCCGGTCTTGGCGTTGCGGGCATCATCGACCCGAAAGAAGGGCTGGAACAGCAGCGCCTGCTGCTCGTCAGGCACCCCGGGGCCGTCATCCCGAATGGTCATCACCCACTCCAGTCCCTCTCGATACCAGTCCACCTTGATGAACTCGCGGGCATATTTGAGGGCGTTGCGCAGGGGGTTCTCCACCGCCCTGGCCAGCAGTTCGGGCCACATCTGGATCGACTCGGCTGGCAGTGGTGGCAGTCTGAGCTGCTTACCGCTCTGGTTCGCTTCGAACATGGCATCTTCGAGCATGGGCTCCAGCAGGTCGGCCAGCGGGTGTACTACCGGCGCCTCCACATGTTGCTGTACCCGCGACAGATCCAGCAGGTCGCCGATCAGCTTGTCCAGCCGCCCGATCTCCGATTCGATCCGCACCAGCTCGGCGCTGTCACCCTGCTTGCGGCGGATCAATGCCTGCGCCAGTTGCATCCGGGTGAGGGGGCTGCGCAGCTCATGAGAGATGTCGGAGAGCAGCTGTTTCTGCTTCTGGATCATGCTCTTGAGCGTCTCCACCATGCGGCTGACGTTATCCGCCAGCTGGCCGATCTCGTCGCCCCGTCCCAGGTTGGGGATCTGCACCTCCAGATTGCCGGCCGCCAGCTGGGAGACCGACTTCTGCAACTGCAGGATGGGGCGGGTCAGCCGCCAGGCGAGCAGCAGACAGAGCGGGGTGCTGACCAGCATCGAGATGCCCAGAATTCGGATCGGGTGATCCAGCACCTGAATGAACAGGAACAGATAGGGATTCTCTGCATTGAGGCCGAAATAGACGTGGTAGCGATGGCCGTGGTGCTCCATCAGGAATGGGCCAGCGATCGCCTTGCGATCCTCGTTGCCCAGCATGGGTTTGGCCGGGTCGTCGGCGTCCACCATAAAGCGAACCACAAACTTGCGCGGATGGGTGGTGGACTGGATCTGGCCCCTCTCGTCGCGCAGGTAGACGTTGTCCACCGGCAGCATGGCGATCTTGTCCATCGCCTTGGCCAGATCGAAATCCTGATCCGGCTCGGCGGCGTTGAGCAGGGCCCGCACGTTGTTCTGCATCCGCGCCACTTCGTGGGTCGGCAGCGGGATCTGGTTGCGGGGATCCAGGGTCGGCAGGCTGATCACGGCGGCCAGCATCACCAGCAGCATGAACCAGAACCAAAGGAAGATGTGGGTCGAGATCCCGTTGAGGGAGGCGGCGCCCTTTACTCTTGCTCTAGCCACAGGTAGCCGCGCCCCCGTACGGTTTTGAAGCGGGGCTGGCCATCTATGCGCTCCGGCAGCTTTTTGCGCAGGTTGCTCAGGTGCATGTCGATGGCGCGATCAAAGGGTTCCAGCTTCTTGCCCAGCACCTGCTCGGAGAGGTGGCTCTTGCTGACAATCTGGCCGGGATTGCGCAGCAGACACTCCAGCAGTCCGAACTCGGTGGCGGTCAGCTCCAGCAACAGTTCGCCGCAGCGGGCCTGCTGCAGGCCGGGTTGCAGCACGATATCCATGAAGTGCACTTCGTCGGAAGAGTTGCCGCGCTGGGGCGGGGTGCTCTGGGTACGGCGCAGGATGGCGCGCACCCGGGCCAGCAGCTCTCGATCGTCGAACGGCTTGGCCAGATAGTCATCGGCCCCTGCCTCCAGTCCGTTGACTCGATCCTGGCTGTCACCGCGGGCGGTCAGCATCAGCACCGGGGTGTCGTGGGTCTTGCGCAGCTTGGTCAGCATGGCAAAGCCGTTGAGCCTGGGCATCATCACGTCCAGCAGCACCAGATCGAAGCGCTGCTCCGCCAGCCGTTGCAATCCCTCTTCACCATCCTCGGCGGCCGTAACCTGAAACCCTTCCAGGGTTAGAATTTCGGTGAGCAGTTGGGTCAATTCAAGATCGTCATCGACCAGGAGTATTCTGTTCATCTGGTGTTATTCCGCAGATTTTCGCGCCAGACTGACGCCGGGGTCAGGGTATAATAAGTTTTTCATCGCCAGAGGAAAGTCGGTTTTGAGCCATCAACAATATTCCCGTTGGGTGACCTTTGCCAGCATGGCAGCGGTTACCACCGCCACCTTGCTGATCGCCGGCAAGCTGATCGCCTGGCTGATGACCGACTCGTCGACCCTGCTGGCGTCGCTCACCGACTCCTTTATGGATGTGAGTGCCTCCATCATCAACCTGCTGGCGATCCGTTATGCGTTGGCACCTGCCGACGATGAACACCGTTTCGGCCACGGCAAGGCGGAGTCGCTGGCCGGACTGATCCAGTCGGCCTTTATTTCCGGCTCGGCCTTGTTGCTGGTGATGCACGGCATCTCGTCCCTGCTCAAGCAGGCGCCCATCGAGCGGCTGGAGGCGGGCCTCTGGGTCAGTGGCGGCTCCATCGTGCTAACCCTGCTGCTGGTCTGCTTCCAGAGCTTTGTCATTCGCAAGACCAACAGTGTCGCCATCAAGGCCGATATGCTGCACTACCGCTCCGACCTGCTGCTCAACGCCGGTGTCTTGCTGGCGCTGGTGCTGGCGGGGCAGGGGTGGTACTGGGCCGACGGCCTGTTTGCCATCCTGATCGGGCTGTTCCTGTTATGGGGGGCGGGACACATCGGCTACGAGTCGGTGCAGGCCCTGCTCGATCGTCAGTTGCCAGTCGAAGAACAAGCGAGAATAATGGCGCTCTGCTGTGCCGTCGAAGGGGTTCACGGCGTCCACGATCTGCGCACCCGCCAGTCGGGGCCGACCCGCTTTGTGCAGTTGCACCTTGAACTGGATGATCAGATCCCCCTGGTCAAGGCCCATCAGATCGCCGATGAAGCCGAACTGGCGGTACGCCAGGCATTCGAGCGGATGGATGTCATTATCCACATGGACCCCATCTCGGTGCTGACAAAAGAACAACTGAGCCCTCACCCTGAACAACAGTAGGCTGCAACATGGATGATCTGGTTGCCAAAACCTGGCAGAAAATTCAGCAAGAAGCACAGTGCATGGCGGCCCAGGAGCCGATGCTGGCCAGCTTCTTCCACTCCACCATTCTCAATCACAAGAATCTGCGCTCGGCCCTCAGCTTCCAGCTGGCCAACAAACTCGATAGCGCCACCATGCCCGCCATCGCCCTGCGCGAGGTGATCGAGCTGGCCCTGCACAGCGAGCCTGAGTTGCTGGCGGTGGTGGCGGCCGACATCTGTGCCGTGCAGGAGCGCGATCCGGCGGTCGATCTCTTCTCTACTCCGCTGCTCTACCTCAAGGGTTTCCATGCCCTGCAGGGTTATCGGGTCGCCAACTGGCTGTGGCGCCAGGGGCGCCGCTCGCTGGCGCTCTATCTGCAAAACCAGATCTCGGTGGTGTTCGGGGTCGATGTGCACCCGGCCGCCCGCATCGGCAAGGGGATCATGTTTGACCACGCCACCGGCATAGTGGTCGGCGAGACGGCGGTGATTGAAGATGATGTTTCGATCCTGCAGAGCGTGACCCTCGGCGGTACCGGCAAGGAGAGCGGCGATCGCCATCCCAAGATCCGCGAAGGGGTGATGATAGGGGCTGGCGCCAAGGTGCTCGGCAATATCGAAGTGGGCGTGGGCGCCAAAATTGGCGCGGGCAGCGTGGTGATCAATCCGGTGCCACCTCATACCACGGTTGCTGGCGTACCCGCCAAGATCGTCGGCCGCCCGGAGTGCGACAAGCCTTCACTGGATATGGATCAGTGTCTCTGATCTCCTGACCGGAGGCATCGATGGCCAAGCGCTGGTCAGGCTACCTGATCCTGGGGATGTGGCTGCTTAATCTGCTGCATCTCTATCTGGGGCTCTCCCCCTGGCCAGCAGCTATTGCGGCCTGGGGGGCATCACTGCTCACCTGGCCCTGGCTGGTGGGGGCAGCCAAGCGGCAGGCACTGGCCCTGTATGGTGCTGCCCTGTTGCTGCTCATCTTCTCCTGGTGGCGGGGAGCGATCCTCACCGCTGGTGACTGGCTGCTGCCCAATATCAATATGCTCACCATGTTTGCCGCGGTGAGCACCCTCAATCTTGCCACCTCGGGTCTCTTGACCGGCACCACCTCATGGAGCGGGCGAAAAGGGCTGTGGAGCACCATGGCCAGCCTCAATCTGCTGGGCGCCGTCATCAATCTATCGGTGCTGTTTATCATCGGCGATCGGCTGGAGCGGGACGGCACCCTGGAGCGGCGTCAGGTGATGGTGCTGAGCCGGATCTTCTGTGCCGCCGCCTTCTGGTCACCCTTTTTCGTCGCCATGGCGGTAGCGCTCACCTATGCGCCGGGCTTGCAGCTCTCCCAGATTCTGCCGTTCGGGCTCCTCGCTGCCTTGCTGGCGATGGGGCTGACTGCCTGGCAGGTGGAGCGGATCGGGGTGGCTGACTTTGCCGGCTATCCGCTGCGGCTGCAGACGCTGGGGTTGCCGGTCACGCTGGCGCTGTTGGTACTGCTCATCAAGCAGATCTGGCCCCAGCTCGGCATTCTGGCGGTGATCGCGCTGGTGGCCCCGCTGCTGGCGCTGCTCTTTATGCCGAGGGTTGGGCGCAAGGCTGCCCTCAAGCGGCAGGTGGTGGAGCGTTTCCCCGCCATCGGCGGTCAGCTGGTGCTGTTTCTGGGGGCCGGTTTGCTGGCGGCAGGC
This sequence comes from uncultured Aeromonas sp., assembly GCA_945957575.1. GTDB lineage: Bacteria > Pseudomonadota > Gammaproteobacteria > Enterobacterales > Aeromonadaceae > Aeromonas. The sequence continues at coordinate 8,625 of CAMFLW010000077.1, forward strand.
ATCAACAGTGCGCTGTCGGTCATCGATCTCGGTGCCGGTCACGGCCTGCCGCTGTTCAACCACTTTGGTTGGCTTGAGGCATCCTTCACTCTGCTGCTGATCCTGCTGGTGGCCATCGTCGGGGTTCATCCGCTCATCAGTATCTCCGGGCTGGCGCCGTTGCTCTGGCCGCTGGCGCCGGATCCCAGCCTGCTCGGCATGTGTTTCCTGCTGGGATGGGGACTTGCCACCGGCACCAGCCCGCTCTCCGGATCCAATCTGGCGCTGGCCTCCCGTTACAATCTCAGTGCCGGGCTGATCCTGCGTTGGAACCTGCTCTATGGCCTGTTGATGTATGTGGTCGCCTGTCTGTTGCTGGGGGCTTATATCGCCTTGCAGGGATAACGGCGGTGCCGTCAGGATGGCGTCAATGATGCGCTGGTGGCGTGGCCTTTATACGCACGGTACAGTGTGTTGTCGCGGCTCGGGCGCAGGATGCGAGAAAAATAGACGCATATTTAGACAATACATCTATGGAAGGCGCATTTTACAGCGCACTGGCTTGTTTGTGCCGATGCGCTCGGGGTATGCTGGCTTCACGCGCTTGAATCGCCCTCTGTGGGGCATCGCAATTGAACAAACAGGTATGCATATGTCACTAGAAGTCCTTGAGCAACTCGAATCCAAAGTACAATCCGCCGTCGACAACATCTCCCTGCTGAAGATGGAGCTGGACGAGCTGAAAGAGCAGAATAGCAAGCTGCAAGACGAGAACCATCAGCTGCGCAATGAGCACACTGCATGGCAGGAGCGTCTGCGTGCCCTGCTGGGTAAAATGGATCAGATGGGTGAAACCCTCTAATTCATCGCCTTCAGGCAGAATTGAAAACGGGCCGCTCCATGAGCGGCCCGTCTGTTTTTGGCGCGGTGGGGGCTACAGCGCCAGCAGCTGTTTGACCGTCTTCTCGATGCCGTCCGCCGCTTCGACTATGTTGTTGGCCAGCATGTAGGCGGGGGTGGAGATCACCTTGCGCTCCTGATCCACCACGAATTCGTTGACCGGGCAGTTGAGATGGCTGCCACCCATCGCCTCGATGGCGTTGGCGGTGCCTTCGTCATGGCCTATGGTCGCCAGCGTCCCGGCACCATAGATCAGCGGGATCATGGCGGGCGCGATGCAGATATAGGCGGCCGGTTTGTTGGCAGTGGCAAAGCTCTGACACGCTTTTAGCACATCGGGCTGGATCTGGCACTCGGCCCCCTTGATAGCGAAGTCACACAGGTTCTTGGCCGCGCCAAAGCCGCCGGGCACCAGCAGCGCGTCGTAATCGGCCGCATCCAGCTCGGCCACATCCTTTATCTGGCCACGGCAGATGCGGGCCGCTTCGACCAGCACGTTGCGGCTCTCTCCCTCGCTCACTGCACCGGTCAGGTGGTTGATGACATGGAGCTGCGCCACGTTCGGGGCGAAGCACTGGACTGCAGCGCCCTGCCTGGCCAGCGCCAGCAGGCTGATGACGGCCTCGTGGATTTCGGCCCCGTCAAAGACGCCACAGCCACTCAAGATCACGGCCACTTTTTTCATGACAGACTCCTCGTTGTTGAAAATGTGAGCCAGAATGGATTGTTGTACTTTTGTATGGTTATCGTTCGTCCTCAGCTGGTCAAGTCATCTTGCTGTGCTAGGATTGTTTCGTTTTGGATCCTGCCGTACTTACTCCCTTAAATTTTTTTCCACATTGATCGAGATCATTCTAACTGTCTCGCGATCAGTTTTTGCGATCTCAATGTATTGTTATATATGTATTTTTTGTTTCTTATCCACAGTGTTGTCACTGTGGTTTTTCCGCGCATCCATTTTTGAGCACAGAGTTATCCACAAACTGAGTCCCTTTATCAGGCGCTGTGTGCTGTTGCTGCGCCCCTTGGTGTGAGGGGGGCCCTGTGGCATCCTAGCGGCTGTTTATCTCTGGCAGGACGATTTCATGGCCCCTAGCAATCCCCTTATTCTGGTCGACGGCTCCTCTTATCTTTACCGCGCCTTCTTCGCCTCCCAACAGGCCGATCTGCGCACCTCGACCGGTTTGCCGAGCGGCGCCGTCCGTGTCATGGCCAACATGATGCGCAGCCTGCGCAAGCAGTACCCCGACTGCCACGTGGCCGTGGTGTTCGATGCCAAGGGCAAGACCTTCCGCGACGACATCTATCCCGAATACAAGGCCAACCGGGCCAGCATGCCTGACGATCTGCGCAGCCAGGTCGCCCCCATCCATCAGATGATCAAGGCGATGGGCTTCCCCTTCCTGATGGTGGAAGGGGTGGAGGCCGACGATGTGATAGGCACTCTGGCCCGTCAGGCGACCGAGAAGCAGCTGCCGGTGCTGATCAGCACCGGCGACAAGGACATGGCACAACTGGTCTCCGACCATGTCACCCTGATCGACACCATGAAAGATGTGAAGACCGATAGGGAAGGGGTGATCGAGAAGTTCGGCGTACCGCCCGAGCTCATCATCGACTATCTGGCCTTGATGGGGGACAAGGTGGACAACATTCCCGGCATGACCGGTGTCGGCGAGAAGACCGCACTGGCCCTGCTGCAGGGGATTGGCAGCATCGACGAGATTGCCGCCAACCTCGACAAGGTGGCCGCGCTCGGCTTCCGCGGCTCCAAGGCGTTCGCCGACAAGTTCCGCGAGCAGGAAGAGCAGGTTCGTCTCTCCTATCGACTGGCGACCATCAAGACCGATGTCGAACTGGAACAGAGTCTGGAAGAGCTGTTGCTCAAGCCGGTCGACAAGGAGGCTCTGCTGGCGGTCTATCGTGAGTACGAGCTGCGCAACCTGATCAAGGAGCTGGAATCCGGTGGTGAAGAGGGCAGCGAGAGTGCCGGACAGGACGAGGCTGGCGATGAGAGCGCAGCTCCGGTTGCCGCCATCGAGACCGACTACCGCTGCATTCTGGACGAAGCCGAGTTTGACGGTTGGCTGGAGCAGCTGAAAGCGGCACCGCTGTTTGCCTTCGATACCGAAACCACCAGTCTCGACTATATGGAGGCACGGATCGTCGGCGTCTCCTTCGCGGTTGAACCGGGCAAGGCTGCTTATGTGCCGTTTGGCCACGACTATCTGGGGGCACCGGTACAGCTGAGCGAGGCCGTGGTGTTGGGCAAGCTCAAGCCGCTGCTGGAAGATCCGACCCGTCTCAAGGTGGGGCAGAATCTCAAGTACGATCGCAACGTGCTGCTCAACCACGACATCGATCTGCAAGGCATCGCCTACGACACCATGCTCGAATCCTATGTGCTCAACTCCACCGCCAGTCGTCACGATATGGATTCACTGGCCCGCAGGTATCTGAACGTCGAAACCATCTCGTTCGAGGATATCGCCGGCAAGGGGGTGAAGCAGCTCACCTTCAACCAGATCGAGCTGGAGCAGGCCGCTCCCTATGCGGCGGAAGATGCCGACATCACCCTGCGTCTGCATCAGGCGCTGTGGGGCAAGCTCTCTGCCGAGCCGGGCCTCGCCAAGGTGTTCAGCGAGATCGAGTTGCCGCTGCTGCCGGTGCTGGCGCGGATGGAGCGACTCGGTACCACCATCGAGCCCAAGCTGTTGCACCAGCAGAGCCAGGAGATCGAAGTGCGTCTGGCAGAGCTGGAGAAACAGGCTCACGAGCTGGCCGGGCAGGAGTTCAATCTCTCCTCGCCCAAGCAGCTGGGGGAGATCCTCTTCACCAAGCTGGGGCTGCCGATCATCAAAAAAACCCCCAAGGGAGCGCCATCCACTGCGGAAGAGGTGCTTGCCGAGCTGGCGGAGACCTATGAGCTGCCGCAACTGCTGATGGAGCACCGCGGGCTGGCCAAGCTCAAGTCCACCTACACCGACAAGCTGCCGCTGATGATCAAGCCGCATACCGGGCGGGTGCACACCTCCTATCATCAGGCGGTGGCAGCGACCGGTCGGCTCTCCTCCACCGATCCCAACCTGCAGAACATTCCGGTGCGCAACGAACAGGGGCGCCGGATCCGTCAGGCCTTCATTCCTAGCGCTGGTTACAAGCTGGTGGCGGCGGACTACTCCCAGATCGAGCTGCGCATCATGGCGCACCTTTCCGGTGACAAGGGGCTGCTGACCGCCTTTGCCGAGGGCAAGGACATCCACAAGGCGACCGCCGCCGAGGTGTTTGGCGTAGAGCTTGATGCGGTGACCAGCGACATGCGCCGCAGCGCCAAGGCGATCAACTTTGGCCTTATCTACGGCATGAGTGCCTTCGGTCTGGCCAAGCAGTTGGGGATCGGTCGCGCCGAGGCACAGAAGTACATGGACCTCTACTTCGAACGCTACCCGGGCGTGCTGGAGTATATGGAGCGCACCCGCCAGCAGACGGAAGCCCAGGGGTATGTCGAGACCCTGTTTGGCCGTCGCCTCTATCTGCCGGATATCAAGTCCCGCAACGCCGGTCTGCGCAAGGCTGCCGAACGGGCCGCCATCAACGCCCCGATGCAGGGCACGGCCGCCGATATCATCAAGCGCGCCATGATCAACGTGGATAGCTGGATCCGCGGTATCGAGGATGAGTCGATCCGCATGCTAATGCAGGTACACGATGAACTGGTGTTCGAGATCCGCGAAGAGAAGCTGGAGGAGTACACTGCCATCATCAAGGAGAAGATGTCGGCCGCTGCCGAACTGCATGTGCCGCTGGTGGTGGAAGCGGGTACCGGTGACAACTGGGATCAGGCCCACTGATTTCCGGTCAGCCGTTCTGCACGGCTATATAGCTATATAAGAAGCGAAGCCCGGCATCATGCCGGGCTTCCTGTTTCTGCCTGCCCTATCAGGTCTCTTGCAGATACTCATCCTTGAGCAGCACATAGTTGTCGGCCGAGATTTTGAGGAAGGCGATCTCGGCGGGCTTGAGCGGGCGAGCCTGTTTGACGGGATTCCCTATATATAGAAAGCCCGACTCGAGTCGCTTGCCCGGTGGCACCAGCGAACCTGCGCCGATCATCACATCATCTTCAACCACGACGCCATCAAGCAGAATGGCACCCATGCCGACCAGCACCCGGTTGCCGATGGTGCAGCCGTGCAGCATCGCCTTGTGACCCACAGTGACATCTTCACCGATCAGCAGCGGATAGCCGGTCGGGTTGCTGGCGCTCTTGCGGGTCAGGTGCAATACGGTACCATCCTGAATGTTGCTGCGGGCGCCGATGCGGATATGGTTCACATCCCCCCGTGCCGCCACCATGGGCCAGATGCTGGCGTCGTCGGCCAGCTCGATATCACCCACCAGTGTCGCGCAGGGATCTACATATACTCCTTTGCCCAGTTGTGGGCGTTTTCCCTTGTAGGGTCTCAGTCGCAAGTCCATCTTGGCCTCCTTGTTTTCGGCCATTCTAACAACCTGAAGGCTGTTTCTGTGGATAAGTTTGTATAAAAGCTGTGGTTGGATATGAATAACTAAAAAAGTGCTGTTTTTTGCAATTTTATTGCATTCAAGCCCTTGCCAATGTGATCAATCTCTCTATAATGCGCCTCCATCGACACGGCAAGCGGCAACGCAAACAACCTCGTCGATAACCTCGAAAAGCCTTTGAAAATAAGGCTTGACTCGAGAAGGCGGTTGAGTAGA
>CAMFLW010000078.1 GCA_945957575.1 uncultured Aeromonas sp.
GATATCTCCCCCCAGTCGGTGCAACTCTCCCGCCGGCTGGCGGAGGTGTGCCTGCTGCGCCACGACTACGCCCAGGCCAAGGATGTGCTGCTTGCCCTCATCGATCTGTCACGCAACTCCATTCACCGTACCCCTCACTATCTGGGGGCCTATATCCAGACCCTGACCCTCTACGCCCTCAACAGCAACGACAGCTACCACATCGCCAACCTGCAAAAGCAGGTCAACTCGGCCCTGTCGCGCATCCGCGATTCATTGATGATGTCGGAATTCAACTACCCGGTGTTCGAGCAGATCTGTCAGGCCCGGGTGCAGATTGCGCTGGGTGAGTTGCTCAAGGGCAAGAAGATGCTCTATCGCGCCAATCAGAACTGGCTCGATGAACCGGCCACCATGCCCCCCGCCCTGCTTGGCGAAACCATCCTCGCCCTCTATCAGCTCGGCGAGTTCGAATATGCCGAAAGCCTGCAGGGGCTGCTGGCGGAGGACGAAGATCGGCTGCTCACCACCTGCATTCAGGCAACCCGGGATGACAAGACGGTGCTGGAGCGGCGTCAGCGCTACCAGCAGCTCAACGATCTGGGGATCAAGGCCTATCAGAGCGGCGAGCTGGAGCAGGCCCTCGGCCATTTTCGCGAGGCCCTGCGCCGCGCCCCCGCCAATACCGGTGCCGCCCTCAACAAGATCCAGGTGCTGCTGCAACTGATGCAGAAAAACCGCAAGAGCCCGGAGTTTGGTGCCGAGTGCAAAGAGACCCTGGATGTGCTCGACGGTATCCCCCTCAACCCGGCCCAGCAGGAGCGTTTTCGCAAGCTGCGTCAGGAGTTCAACCAGTTCAGCTAAGACGCCGCCGCGCCCCCTTTTCCCCGCCTATGCTGAAACCAGTTCGGCAATGCGAGGGAAACGAAGATGGCGATGTGTCGTTATCTGGTGGCCGATGGCCGCCACTGCAGTGAAGAGGCTGGCGAGCACGATCTCTGCCACTGGCATGATCCCCACCATACCCATCAGGAAGCCCGCACCGCCGAGGCGCTTGAACAGTACGTTCGCGCTGGCGGTCTCTGCCACGGCCTGCAGTTGTCACGGGCCAATCTGGCGGGCCTCAATCTGGTCAACAAGGAGTCCGATCAGGGATTTTTGCTGGAGCAGTGCAACCTCTATCGCGCCAACCTGCGCGGTGGTCACCTCTACGGCCTGCGCATGAAGGGCGGCAGCCTGATGAAAGCCGATCTCAGTGATGCCAACCTCCAGTGCGCTACCCTCGATGACGTCAACTTGCTCGGCATCCGCTGGCACAACACCCGGCTCGACAACATGCAGACCGGCAAACGGGTGATGCAGGATCGCAAGGGGCGCCGCGAACGGGATCCCAAACAGGCGCGCATCTGGTTCAAGGAGGCGGAAGAGACCTACCGGGATCTGCGCAAAGCCTCCGAGGCACAGGGGATCTTCACCATGTCCGGCAACTATATCCAGCAGGAGCTCACCATGCGCCGCCTGCAACTGCCGTTCTGGTCGACCCAGCGTTTTACCTCCTGGGTGGTCGATCTCTTCTGCGGCTATGGCGAGGCCCCGATGCGGGTGGTGCTCTTCTCGTTGCTGCTCATCTTTATCTGCAGCATTTTTTACTTCTTCTGCGGACTGCATTTTCAGGGCGAGCACCTCATCTACCAGCCCGGTGCCCCGCTCGAGCAAAATGCCATCTTCCTGCTCGAATGCCTCTACTACAGCGTGGTCACCTTCACCACATTGGGGTACGGCGACTTCACTCCGGTCGGCCTCTCCAGGATCTTCGCCGCCTTCGAAGCCTTCACCGGCAGCTTCACGCTGGCGCTGTTTGTGGTGGTATTCGTCAAAAAGATGACCCGCTGATCCCTCCTCGTGCTCATCGGGCCTGCCACTGGTACAGGCCCGCAGCCAAACTTGCATCCACCGCCGATTCCTAGTCCAATAGCCACTTATAAAAATGACATGAGCATCCCGGACATGAAGATCATCTCTTTCAATATCAACGGCCTGCGCGCCCGTCTGCACCAGCTACAAGCCATCATCGACAAGCACCAGCCCGATGTGATCGGCCTGCAGGAGATCAAGGTGCACGATGAAGCCTTCCCGCTGGCCGATGTGGAGGCTATGGGTTATCACGTAGAGTTTCACGGCCAGAAGGCCCACTACGGGGTCGCCATCATGAGCAAGCAGAAGCCAGTCAAGGTGGAGAAAGGCTTCCCCACCGACGATGAAGAGGCCCAGCGCCGGATGATCATGGCCACCTTCGAGCGCGAAGACGGCTCCCTCATCAAGGTGATGAACGGCTACTTCCCGCAGGGTGAAAGTCAGGATCACGAGACCAAGTTCCCGGCCAAGCAGAAGTTCTACGAGGACCTGCAGCACTACCTCGAGACTAACCACACCCCGGACGACCAGCTGGTGCTGATCGGGGATATGAATATCTCCCCCACCGATCTCGACATCGGCATCGGCGAGGCAAACCGCAAACGCTGGCTGCGGGATGGCAAATGCTCCTTCCTGCCCATCGAGCGGGAGTGGATGGAGCGGCTGAAAGGGTTCGGCCTGACCGACACCTTCCGCGCCGCCAACCCCACCGAGTGCGAGCGTTTCTCCTGGTTTGACTACCGCTCCAAGGGCTTCGACGAGAACCGAGGCCTGCGCATCGACCTCATCATGGCCTCCGATGCCCTCAAGGACAGAGTGACCGAGACCGGCATCGACTACGAACTGCGCGGTATTGAGAAACCCTCCGACCACGCCCCCATTTGGGCCTGCTTCGCCTGATTGAGTGCGGGCTGGGTCTCCCCTCGCCCGCCCATCAACCCCATCCCCTGAACCTTGGTTATTTCCACCGTCAGCAGCGACAGCACGCCACTGTTATAGAAAACATGGACAACTTTGCGGTTGAGCAGCTTGGGTTCAATGTTCATAATCTATGATTGAAAAACTTCAATAATCCAATGAGTTAATTTGTAATCATGAAGTTAATCACGTCAGCCAGGAACATAGGTGTTCATGATGACCACAGTCTGGCCAACAGGAGTGAAATGATGATGGAGCCAAACACCAGCGCAGGATTATTCAGACAGGGGATGCTCGCTCTGACGCTGGCCAGCACACTGGTCGGCTGTGGCGGGGAAACGAACCAGACGGCACAATCCATGCCGGAGGTGCCCGTGGTGGTCAACGAGGCGGCCCTGATCGATGTGCCGCTCACCACCGAGATGGTGGGAGAGACCGCAGGGTTCCGCGAGATCGAGGTACGTTCACGGGTCAGTGGCATCCTGCTCAAGCGCACCTATGTGGAAGGCCAGCCGGTCACTGCCGGCCAGCAGCTGTTCTTGATTGACCCGGAGCCCTACAAGGTCGCGCTGGAACAGGCCAAGGGTACCCAGGCCCAGGAGCAGGCCAGACTCAACAAGGCACGCGCCGATCGCGATCGCATCATCCCGCTGTTCAAGCGTCAGGTGGTGAGCCGCAAGGACTATGACGACACCATCGCCAACTACGAAGCCGCCATCGCCAGCCATCAGGCCACTCAGGCCAAGGTGAAGGAGGCCGAGCTCAATCTCAGTTACACCCAGGTAACCGCTCCCATCAACGGCATGGCCAGCAAGAGCACCCAGTCCGAGGGCAGCCTGATCTCTACCAGTGGCGACAGCAGCCTGCTGACTACCATCACCCAGTACAACCCGCTCTACGTCAATTTCTCCTACTCAGAGCAGGATCGCCTCGATTTTGAGAGCTCGGTCAAGAAAGGAACCATTGAAGCCAAGAATGCCACCAACTGGCGTACCCATATCCGTCTGGCCGATGGATCTGTCTACCCGGAAGCCGGCAAACTCAACTTCTCCGACAACCGTGTCGATCCCCAGACCGGCACCATCCGAGCCCGCGCCATCTTCGACAACAAGGACGGTGCACTGATGCCGGGCCAGTTTGTCCGTATGACCATCGATCTGGGTACCCGCAAAAACGCCATCGTGGTACCGCCGCGCGCCATCGTCCAGTCCCAGGCTGACCGTATGGTGATGGTGGTGGATGCCGACAACAAGGTCACTCCCCGCCCGGTCAAGCTGGGCCCGGCTGTCGCCGAGGGAGTTCTCATCGACAGTGGCCTCAATGCCGGTGACCATTACATCGTCGAAGGCTTGATGAAGGCTCGCCCCGGCAGCGTGGTAAAACCAGTCTCTGCTGAAGAGATGAAGGCCATCACCGCCAAGATGGTCAGCCACTCAGCGGCCAAGTAAGGAGCTCGTATGTTTTCCAGGTTTTTTATCGAGCGCCCCATCTTCGCCAGCGTGATTTCGATCATTATCGTACTGGGCGGATTGGCGGCTATGCGCGCGCTTCCTCTCGAGCAGTACCCTCAGATCACCCCGCCGGTGGTCTCGGTGACCGCTTTCTATCCGGGCGCCACGCCGGAGGTGATCTCCCAGACTGTGGCCGCACCGCTTGAGCAGCAGATCAACGGCGTCGAGCGGATGATCTACATGCAATCGGGTTCGGCCTCCAACGGCCAGATGAGCCTCAACGTCTACTTCGAGATCGGCACCGATCCGGATCAGGCCACTATCAACGTCAACAACCGGGTCTCGGCCGCCATGGCCCAACTGCCGGAAGAGGTGAAAAAGCAGGGGGTGACGGTCAAGAAAAAGTCGACCGCCATCCTGCAAGTGGTCACCCTGCAATCGCCGAATGGTTCGTTTGATACCACCTATCTATCTAACTACGCCCTGCTCAACATCATCGACGAGCTCAAGCGAATTCCCGGCATCGGCGATACTACATTGTTTGGCGGTACCGACTACGCCATGCGCATCTGGCTGCGACCGGATCGACTGGCCCAGCTCGAACTCACCCCGAGCGATGTGATTAGCGCCATTCGCGAGCAGAACACCCAGTTCGCGGCAGGCAAGATCGGCGCCCAGCCCACCACGGTCCCCATCGACTTCACCTACACAGTGCAGACCAAGGGGCGTCTTGAGGATGTGAAAGAGTTCCAGAACATCATCATCCGCTCCATGCCTGATGGTTCCAAGATCCGGGTGCGCGATGTGGCTCGGGTCGAGCTGGGGGGCAAGGATTATGACCTGGTCGCTCGAGCCAACGGCAAACCAGCTATCGGTATCGCCACCTATTTGCAGCCGGGCGCCAATGCGGTGGCCGTGGCCGAGCAGGTTCGTACCACCATGGATCAGCTCAAGAGCCGTTTCCCTCAGGATGTGGCTTATCAGATCCCCTACGACACCACAGAGTTCGTGAAGATCTCTATCGAAGAGGTTGTTCACACCCTGTTCGAGGCGATCGTGCTGGTGTTCGTGGTGGTCTACCTGTTCCTGCAAAACTTCCGCGCTACCCTGATCCCCTGCATCGCGGTACCGGTATCGCTCATCGGTACCTTTGCCGGCATGCTGATACTGGGCTTTTCCATCAACCTGCTCACCCTGTTCGGCATGGTGCTCGCCATCGGTATCGTGGTCGATGACGCCATCGTGGTGCTGGAAAACGTCGAGCGGATCATGAGCGAGAAGAAGTGCTCCGCCAAGGAGGCCGCCATTCTCGCCATGCAGGAGGTCTCCGGCCCGGTGGTCGCTATCGTGCTGGTGTTGTGCGCCGTATTCCTGCCCGTCGCCTTTATGGGCGGCATGACGGGGGTGATGTACAAGCAGTTCGCCATCACGGTCGCGGTGTCGGTCGCCATCTCCGGTCTGGTGGCGCTGACCCTCTCCCCTGCCCTATGCGCCGTGCTACTGAAAGATGGGCACCACAAACCGGCCCGCTTCTTCGTCTGGTTCAACGACAAGTTTGATCAGCTGACCCGCGGTTATGTGCGCGGTGTGGCCTTCCTCAACCGCCGGGTGGGGGTGGCTTTTGCCATCATCGCCGTACTGCTGCTCTCCATCTACGGTCTCTTCCTCAAGGTACCGAGCGAGCTGGTACCGAACGAAGATCAGGGCAACCTTGTCGCCGCCGTCATGCTACCGGATGCCGCCGCCATGAGCCGAACCCAGGCTGTCGCGGATCAGTTCGACAAGATCGCCATGGCCAATCCCAACGTGAAGGATGTCATCACCTTTTCGGGTTTCGACATCCTCTCCAACGCTATCATTAGCAACAGTGGCCTCACCTTCATCACCCTGAAGGACTGGAGCGAGCGCAAGGACGCCGGTCAGGACTCCTTCTCGCTGGCCAAGACCTTCCAGGGCATGAGTCTGATGGGGCTGGCGGACGGTTTCGTTGCCTCCTTCAACCCGCCACCCATTCAGGGGATGTCCACCACCGGCGGCCTTGAAGCCTATCTGCAGAACCGTGGTACCGGCAACGCCCAGGCCTTCTCCGGCGAAGTCCAGCGTTTCCTTAACGCGGCCAAGGAGCGCCCAGAGTTTGCCAGCGTCACGTCCACATTCCGAGCCAATGTGCCACAGGTCTACCTGGACCTGGATCGGGAGAAGGCCAAGGCACTGGGGCTGCCGATCAACGCGGTATTCGATACCATGCAGGCCACCTTTGGTCAGGTCTACGTCAACGACTTCAACCAGTTCGGCCGTACCTACCGGGTACAGTTGCAGTCCGAGGCGGACTACCGCGCCAAGAAGAGTGACATTCGCAACATCTATGTCCGCTCCAACAAGGGGGAGATGATCCCGCTGAGCAGTCTGGTCACGGTTCGTGATGCCAGCGGTCCCGAGCTGGTAGAGCGCTTCAACATCTTCCAGGCGGCCAAGATCATGGCCCAGCCGGCGCCGGGCTACAGCTCAGGTCAGGCCATCGCCGCACTGGAAGAGGTGGCCAACAGTTCCCTTGGCAACGACGCCAAGCTGGAGTGGACCGGCTCCGCCTATCAGGAGAAAGCGGCCGCTGGCAGTGCAGGCATGGCCTTTGGCTTCGGCATCGTGATGATCTTCCTCATTCTGGCCGCCCAGTATGAGCGCTGGAGCCTGCCGTTTGCGGTGATCACCGCCGTCCCGTTCGCCCTGTTCGGCGCTCTGCTGGCCACCTGGTTGGTAGGGCTCACCAACAACGTCTACTTCCAGATCGGGCTGGTGACCCTGGTCGGCCTTGCCGCCAAGAACGCCATCCTGATTGTGGAGTTCGCGGTGATGAAGCACGAGGAGGGAATGAGCCTCATCGACTCGGCACTGGAGGCAGCGCGCCTGCGTTTTCGCCCCATCGTGATGACCTCGCTCGCCTTCATCCTCGGCTGTGTGCCGCTGGTCACCTCCAGCGGCGCCGGTGCGGCGAGCCGTCACGCCCTCGGCTGGCCGGTGATCGGCGGCATGCTGGCCGCGACCTTTATCGCCATCTTCTTTATCCCGCTCTTCTTCCGCCTCATCATGCGAGGCTCGGAAAAAGGAGCTAAACAGTAAGGCTGAGCCTGTTCGCTGATAACCCCTACCCCCGCGCCTGCGGGGGTATTTTTTAGCTCTTCTTCCCTTCATGGTGCCTGCGAGCACACCTTGACCTTATCCCTGTGGCAAGGTTTACAGTCCAACCATCTGATCCAGAAGGATATCCAGTTTGTCACTCATCCAGCTTGCTGCAAGATTGCCCTGCGTTGCTCTGGCCCGGCTGTTGCTGGCGCAGCTGCTCGTGTGCAATCTGACCCTCTGCATCAGCTGGCATGCTTCTCCCTTCTCCTCTGAGACGACCCAAAGCAGCCCCCTGCCGATGGTGATGTTTGATTCATCGATGGCGATGACGGATGGCGAGACCTCTCATGCAATGGCCGCCATGGAGCACCCGGGCGATGGCATGACCCTCTCCTGCCATCAGGGAGACGATGGTTCTGCCATGGGCGATGAGTGCCAGATGCAGACCGGTGTCAATGCTATCTCCTTCGGCGCGATGGCTCTGCTGGGTGTGTTGGTCGCCCTGCTGATCTTCCCCCTGCTACTTGGCAGCCACTTCGCAACTGCACTGCTTGATAACTGGTTGCGGGATCCCTTCCTGCGATCCCGCGGTACCCATCCCCCCTCCTGGCCACGCCGACATCTGATGCTGTCGGTGCTGCGCCACTAGAAAGCGCTTCTCTTGCGGCAGCGGCAAGCCTCGGCTTGCCCGTCTCCTGCCGCCTTGCCTGACCCTGTGCCCCGGCCAAACCGGCCCGCTCACAGGGAGCCGTGTGCGCTGATACAGCTGCGCCCCGTTTGCCGCCAATCCCTTGGGTGATGCCTTGTCCATCTCCCGTCCGGCGGCGTGCACAAGAGAAGAGATATGATGTCACTTGTCCCTGTTACCGGCCTTATCGCCGCCAAAAACTTTGCCACCCAGCCACTAAGTGGAGGTGTGCGATGAGCCAGAAACTGCTGGTATCGGCCCTGCTGCTGGCCCTCGGCGCCGGTGGCGGCTACTGGGCCGCCAAACAGACCACCCCGGGCACCGCGGCCAAGGAGAAGACGCCGCTCTACTGGGTCAACCCCATGGATCCGCGCGACAAGCGCGATGCTCCGGCCAAGGACAACATGGGGATGGACTTTATCCCCGTCTATGAGGAAAAACAGGGCGGCTCGCCGGGCACTGTCACCATCAGCCCCGAGATCCAGCAGAACCTGGGGGTGCGGCTCGCCAAGGTAGAGAAGCTCCCCATCCACCAGCTGATCGAGACGGTGGGCTACGTCGGTTATGACGAGGACCGGCTGGAGGCGGTCAACGCCCGCATGGCGGGCTGGATCCGCACCCTCGCCATCAAGAGCGAGGGACAGCAGGTGAGCAAGGGGAGCCTGATTTACGAGCTCTACGCTCCGGATCTGGTCAACGCCCAGCACGAATACCTGCTCGCCCTCAACACCGCCAATCCGCTGCTGCTGCGCGCCGCCGAGGGCAAGCTCAAATCTCTGCAGGTGCCGGCGGATCAGATAGCGGCCCTCAAGCGCACCCGTCAGGTGCAGGAGACGGTGCGCATCTATGCCCCCAGCAGCGGTTATGTGTCCGAGCTGAAGGTGCGCGAAGGCCAGTATGTGGAGCCCGCAGCGGCCCTCTTTAACATCAGCACCCTCAAGCAGGTGTGGGTGAGCGCCGAGGTGTTCGAACGCCAGGCCGCCCAGCTGAAGGTGGGCGATCCGGTCACCATGACCCTCGACTATGCCCCCGGCCGCCACTGGCAGGGCCGGGTCGATTACCTCTACCCGACCCTGGATGCCACCACCCGCACCCTCAAGGTGCGGCTGCGCTTTGCCAACCCGGACGAATTTTTGAAACCCAATATGTTCGCCAAGGTGACGATTCAGGCGGGCAAGGGAGAGCCGCAATTGGTGGTGCCGAGCGAAGCGGTGATCCGCACCGGCAGTCAGGATCGGCTGGTGCTGGCGCTGGGGGATGGCAGCTTCAAGTCGGTGGCCGTCACCCTCGGCCCCCAGTTTGGCGACAAGGTCGCCATCAAGGCTGGGGTAGAGACTGGGGACAGCATTGTCAGCTCGGCCCAGTTTCTGCTCGACTCCGAATCGGCCATCGATTCGGACTTCCAGCGCATGACGGCGGTGCGCCCCGCCCAGGTGTGGACCCAGGGTGAGGTTGAAAGCATCGATCTGGCCAACCGCACCCTGATGGTCTCCCACCAGCCCATCCCCGAGTGGCAGTGGCCCGCCATGGAGATGGAGTTCACCGTGGCCGAGGGGGTCGACATCAGCAAGCTGGCCGAAGGGCAGACCCTGCACTTGCAAGTAATGCAGGAAGGGGATGAGTACCGCATCACCACCATCCATCAAGAGCAAGCGCCAGCAACTGGCGACACCGCCAAGCCTGCGGCAGATGAGATGGGCAAGATGGAAGGCATGGACCATAGCCAGCATCAGATGACGATGCCCGAGGTGGAGAAGAAGTCATGATCCCGTCGATCTCTTGCCGCTTTACTAGCAACCCTGTCCTGCCGTTCACGCCACGCCAAGAGGGAGGAGCCAGATCATGATCCCTTCCATCATTCGCTGGTCCATCGGCAACCGCTTTCTGGTGCTGCTATTGACCCTCATGCTCACCGCCTGGGGGCTCTGGTCGGTGAAGCAGACCCCGGTGGACGCCCTGCCGGATCTCTCCGACGTGCAGGTGATCATCAAGACCCCTTATCCGGGCCAAGCGCCCCAGGTGGTGGAGGATCAGGTGACCTACCCGCTCACCACCGCCATGCTGGCGGTGCCGGGGGCGACCACGGTGCGCGGCTACTCCTTCTTCGGCGACTCCTTCGTCTATGTGCTGTTTGACGACAACACCGACCTCTACTGGGCCCGCGCCCGGGTGCTGGAGTATTTGAGCCAGGTTGCCCCCAACCTGCCCGCCTCCGCCCGTCCCCAGCTCGGCCCCGATGCCACCGGGGTAGGCTGGGTCTATCAGTACGCGCTGGTGGACAAAACCGGCAAGCACGACCTCAGCCAGCTCACCTCCCTGCAAAACTGGTTCCTCAAGTACGAGTTGCAGACGGTGGATGGAGTCTCCGAAGTCGCCACCGTGGGCGGCATGGTGCGCCAGTATCAGGTGCGGGTCGACCCGGACAAGCTGCGCGCCTACGGCATCCCGCTCTCCCTTATCGAGACCGCTATCAAGCAGGGCAATCAGGAGACCGGCGCTTCCGTCATCGAGATGGCGGAAGCGGAGTACATGGTGCGCTCCAACGGCTATCTGAAAAGCGTGGAGGATCTGAAGCAGATCCCGCTCGGTACCAATGTGCGCGGCGCCCCGCTGCTGCTGGGTGACGTGGCGGATGTAGTCACCGGCCCCCAGAGCCGGCGCGGTCTGGCCGAGCTCAACGGTGAAGGGGAAGTGGTGGGCGGCATCATCGTCATGCGCTACGGCGAGAATGCCCAGCACACCATCGACGGGGTCAAGGCGCGGCTCGCCCAGCTGAAGAGCAGCCTGCCAGAGGGGGTGGAGGTGGTCACCGTCTACGACCGATCCGATCTTATCCAGCGCGCCATCGACAACCTCTCCGGCAAGCTGGTGGAGGAGTTCGCGGTGGTGGTACTGGTCTGCCTCGCCTTCCTGTTCCACCTGCGCTCATCGCTGGTGGTGGTCATCTCCCTCCCTATTGCGATTTTGACCGCCTTTATCGTGATGCACCTGCAGGGGATCAACGCCAACATCATGTCCCTCGGGGGCATCGCCATCGCCATCGGCGCCATGGTGGACGGTGCCATCGTGATGATCGAGAACGTCCACAAGCACATGGAGCGGGAGGCGCTCACCGACAAGAACCGCTGGCGCATCATCACCGAGGCGAGCATCGAGGTGGGGCCCGCCATCTTCTTCTCTCTGCTGATCATCACCATCAGCTTCCTGCCGGTGTTCGCGCTGGAGGCGCAGGAGGGGCGGATGTTCCACCCGCTCGCCTACACCAAGACCTACGCCATGGCGGCGGCGGCCGGGCTCGCCATCACGCTCGTTCCAGTAATGATGGGGTACTTCATCCGTGGCAAGGTGCTGGCGGAGCAGGCCAACCCGCTGAACCGCTGGCTAAGCCAGGGCTATGTGCCACTGCTCAAAGCCGTGCTGGCCCGTCCGAAAACCACCCTGGCCATCGCCGCCGTGGTGACGGTGGCGGGCTTCTGGCCACTCAAGTACCTGGGCTCCGAGTTCATACCGCCGCTCGATGAGGGGGACATCATGTATATGCCCACCACCGCGGCCAATATCTCGGTAGGCAAGGCGCGGGAGATTTTGCAGCAAACCGACAAGCTTATTCGCACCGTGCCCGAGGTGCAGAACGTGTTCGGCAAGGCGGGGCGCGCCGAATCGGCCACCGACCCCGCCGATTTGGTGATGATGGAGACCAGCATCCAGCTCAAGCCCCGCGATCAGTGGCGCCCCGGCATGACCCCGGAGAAGCTCAAAGAAGAGCTCGACTCCCTCATCCGCTTCCCCGGCCTCACCAACGCCTGGGTGCCCCCCATCAAGACCCGCATCGACATGCTGGCCACCGGCATCAAGACCCCGGTGGGCATCAAGATTGCGGGGCCCGACCTCAAGGTGATCCAGCAGCTCGGCCAACAGCTTGAGCAGATCGTCGGCAAGGTGGAGGGAGCCTCATCGGTCTACGCCGAGCGGGTGGCCGGTGGCCGCTACGTCAAGGTGGACATCGACCGGCTGAAAGCGGCCCGCTACGGCCTCAACATCGCCGACGTGCAGGCGGTACTCGCCACCGCGGTGGGCGGCATGGAGGTGGGCCAGACCATCGAGGGACGTGAACGCTACCCCATCAACCTGCGCTATCCCCAGAGCTATCGCGACTCGGTGGCGAGCCTCGAGCTGCTGCCGGTGGTGACTCCGAGCGGTGCGCGTATCGCGCTGGCGGATGTGGCGCGGGTCTATATCAGCGACGAGGCCCCCATGCTGCGCAGTGAAAATGCGCGCCTCAACGGCTGGGTCTACGTCGACATTCGCGGCCGCGATATCGGCTCTTTTGTAGCTGAGGCCAAGGCCGAGGTGGGCAAGCAGCTGGTGCTGCCGGCGGGCTACGCCCTCACCTGGTCCGGCCAATACGAGTACATGGAGCGGGCCAAGGCGCGTCTCGCCTACGTGGTGCCATTAACCGTCGCCATCATAGTGCTGCTGCTCTATCTGGCGTTTCGCCGCGCTCAGGAGGTGCTGCTCATTCTCACCACCTTGCCGCTGGCGGTGGTGGGCGGGATCTGGACCCTCTGGTTGCTCGACTTCAACCTCTCGGTGGCAGTCGGGGTGGGCTTTATCGCCCTGGCCGGGGTAGCGGTGGAGACCGGCGTCTTGATGCTGGTCTACCTCAACCACGCCTGGGATGAGCTCGTCGCCAACGGCAAGCCGGACAAGGCGGGGCTACATCGTGCGGTGATCCACGGCGCCGCCCTCCGCCTGCGCCCCAAGATGATGACGGTGGTGACCATTATCGCCGGCCTGTTGCCCATCATGTGGAGCCACGGCACCGGCTCCGAGGTAATGCAGCGCATCGCTGCCCCCATGATCGGCGGCATGGTGAGTGCGCTGGCGCTGACCCTGCTGGTGCTGCCTGCCGCCTACTACCTGTGGCGCAGTCGTTCCCTGCAGCAGCTGACCACCGCGGATCAGCAGGAGTCATCCCACTGATGAACAGACCATTTTCAACCAGACAAACAGCAACCCCGTTGCAACTCCATAAGCCAAACAAGGAAACCAAGATGAACTACAAGATGCTGACACTGACCCTGCTGATGGGCCTCGCTACCCACACCAGCCTGCAGGCTGCCGAGATGATGAACCATCAGGGCCACGACATGAGCCAGATGGGGCAAATGGAGGGCATGAGCGAGATGGGCGACATGATGATGACCAAGGGAGTCATCAGCCGCATCGACGCGGCCAACGGCAAGGTCGGCATCAAGCACGAGGCGATCGACAACCTCAAGATGCCCGCCATGACCATGGTGTTTCGGGTGGCTGATCCGGCCCTGCTCAAGGATCTGAAGGTGGGGGATGCGGTGCGCTTTCACGCCGAGAACCCGGGTGGCAAGCTCACCATCACCCAAATCCAGCCGCAGTAAATGCCCGGCTCGCTCCGGGCCGCGCGGATAAGCAAAGAGGGAGGCATCGGCCTCCCTCTTCTTTTGGTCAACCCCAGCTGTGCGATGGCGCTCAGCTGCGGGTTGCCAGCAACTGCTCCACATCTGCAATCACCTGCAATGCCGCCTGCGGGCCACCGCTGGAGGTCCAGAGCGCCCCATCCACGGCACCAAAGCGCTTGGCCCTAATCTCCGACCAACGACGGGACAATGAATCCAAGAGTACCGATATTTTTGAGCGTCAGATGGCGAAGCAAGAGAGCGCAGGACTGTAGCCCTCGGGAGACCAGGCTCATAATGGTTTGCAAGTTTGAAGTACTGCAGCATAAGTGGCAGCAGCTCAAGGGATTTGCCTTGTTGGTGGTGAACAACGTGAACTTCGAAGATGGAATGCAAGCGCCAGACGAGAGCGGCATAACGGCCAACTTACATCAAACAAGCACCCACGTGGCCCCGCTGGAGCCACCTTGTTGTTCACTGTTGTTTGACACACGTCAGGCGACCGATTCACGCTCCACCAGCTGGGCTTCAAACTTGAGCGCCAGGCCATCCACCGGCTTGTGATCGAGTAGACGCAGCGCCAGCTCGGCAGCGCGGCTGCCCATCTCCTCGATGGGGTAGCGCACCGTGGTGAGCTTGGGATAGATGTAGCGAGCATAGGGGATATCGTCGAACCCCACCACCGACACCTGTTGCGGGATCTTGTAAC
>CAMFLW010000079.1 GCA_945957575.1 uncultured Aeromonas sp.
CTGCTTCCTGCTTCCTGCTTCCTGCTTCCTGCTTCCTGCTTCCTGCTTCCTGCTTATCTCTTTGATGAGGAGGGCACTGCTCTCCTTTACGCCATACAGTCATTGCTCGCAGCAGCTGTGTTTGACCGTGAGTATCTGGCAGCCCTTGCAAGGGGCGGTGCTATTTGCGCGGATTGTGCGGATATTGAGGGGACATGCTTGGGATGTGATGCAGCACAGTAGGAGGGGATTGTAAGGCCAATCAGCGGTAGATACTTGATGTGTCGCCGCTCGCGACTAAGTTAGCGTTAAATGAGTAACAAACAAAAAGGGAAGATGCCTGAGTATCTTCCCTTTTTGGTGATATGAGCGTTACTGCTTTTGCAGGATCAGCCGTGTTGGCGGCGGTCGTTGGCCTGGGCGAGTAGCATGCGGCTTTCACGCAGGAACTGGTCGGCGTGTTCGCCGAAGAAACCGGAAACTTGCGAGAAGGCCTCGATGAAACCGTCCCTGTCCCCCCGCTCCAAGAGCCCCAGCGCTTCGCCGAAGTTTTGGTAGTAGCGACGGATCATCGCCAGATTCTGCGGTGACGACAAAATGATGTCGGCATAGAGGTGGGGATCCTGGGCGAACAGCCGCCCCACCATGGCGAGCTCCAGCCGGTAGATGGGGGAGCTCAAACTCAGCAGGCGATCCAGATTGGCCTGCTCCCGGGAGAGGTGCCAGCCATAGGCAAAGGTGGCGAAGTGACGCAGTGCCTGAATGAGAGTCATCGCCTCATCGTGGGCCTTGGCTTCCACCTGTTGCAAGCGGGCGCCCCAGATGGTCATCTGATCCAGCAGCCATTGGCTGGCGGCGGGGTCACGACCCTGGCAGCAGACGATCACCTGCTTGGCGAGACTCGCCACATCCGGCCCGAACATGGGGTGCAGCCCTAGTACCGGCCCCTGGTGCACCGCCAGCATATGCTCGAGCGGCGCCGCCTTCACGCTGGTGACATCGACCAGCAGGCAGTGGGCGGGCAAGTTGCCGAGCCGGTCGATGATCTGACAGGTAATATCGATGGGCACCGCCACCATCACCAGACCGGCACCGGCGAGGATCTCGTCAGCGCGCGGCCAGTCGGCTTGCTCCAGCGTCTCGACCCGGTATCCTGAGAGGCCAAACATATGACCGAACAAGCGGCCAAGCTGGCCCTGACCGCCGATGATCACCACCTTGCCCAGATCCGGCTTTATGCACTTGAAGCCAGTGTCTTTCTCGCTGGCATAAGATTCGCGCATCACCCGGCGCAGCACATCTTCGATGAGATCGCCGGGCACTCCCAGTTGTTCGGCCTCGGCGCGGCGGCGGGCCAGCATGCTCGCCTCCCGATCCGGTGCATAGATGGGCAGGCCGTGGCGGCTCTTTACCTCACCCACTTCTCCTACCAAGGCCAGACGAGCGGCCAGCAGATCGATCAACTGCTTGTCCACCGCATCTATCTTGTCCCTGAGTATATTCAACTCTTCAGCCATATCCGGTCCCTGCTGGCGCCGCGGGCGGCGGCGCCCTTAAATTCAAGATGCAACAAGGTATCTGCCACAAGCAGCGATACCCCGGTTGTTCAATAACCTGAGAGTGGTTTAAGCCAGCATCATCACAGTTTGTGCTTCAGAGACAAGATTCGAGGCTGGCTTGTTGCCTTTGTGGCAATACGCGCCAACCTTCCCTGCTGATTCAACATAAATCCATGCGTGCTTTTGTACTGTGAATGCTCTCTCCGCGAGATGTGATGCAACTGGCCATTGATGTTTCGATGATGAACCTTTTGGATCGCATTGCCCTGTCAAAAGGTAAATGGACCTTTGGTTTTATATTCTTACGGTGCTCCGTTATCAATGTCACTCCATCGGCTGCCAGCTTATCTGATAACGCTTGACAGATATATCCTTTATCGCCATTTAACCGGCCTGGTTAAATGGCCGCGAATTCCCTGAACTGGGTCCGATCATCGACATTTGCTGGTGTCAGTCGGGCAGTTTGGCGGCAATCAGTTCGCCCATGCGAATCACGAAAGGAGGGAATTTGAATCCGCAATGCCAGTCCATTATACCCTTGGCTCGCGTTGCAACGGATTGGCTGAAAAACAAAAAGCCCGGCACTTGGGCCGGGCTGGAGGATAAATTGCTTATCCGGATATTCTTCGAGGCATCTATTGTGGATGTTGTTTGAGGATGTCGTATATCTCCTCTTTCAGTTTGAGTTTCTGCTTTTTCAGATCTCTCACCTCGGCGCTATAGTCGCTGGCGTGATGCTTTTCCAACTTTCTAATCTCCGCATCCAGGTCGTTGTGCAAGTCAAACTTCTTCTGGAAATGGACATCACTGCTCTTCAGTTTCGAGATGAGTTCTCTGTACTCTGGGAACATGTAATGGAGCCTCCTTGGTTTCGTTTGATTGTGCCTGTAAGACCAAAGCTACCCCTTAGTGCCGGGGATAAATGTGATCCTGATCGGATTTGGGGGCAATGATTCGGAGTATTCGGCGGGGCGTTTATAACTAATTGAATAATAACAAGATAAATAAGCTATCAATCTGAGTGGTGAGCGATAATCGTGCGATGAGTCACAACTTGGGCTGTGTAGGCGTGAGGGGATAGGATCAGAGAGGGGGGCCGTATGCCCCCCTGTTCGGTGCCGGCGACGTTACTGTTTCTCTTCGTTCGCCTGCGCTTTTTTCTTTTTCTTCTCGGGCAGCGGCTTGCCATCGCGGTGGATCACCTTGCCCGCCTCAAAGCCAATCTGGGCGGCCAGCTCTTCCAGATCGGCCGATTTGGCCTGATCCCCGATGGCGTAGCGATAGTTGGCGATGGTCAGCTTGTCAGCCACCGGGGTACCGGGGACGATAGGTTCACGCCAGCCCTGACCGATGTGGGCCACCAGGGTGCCGTTCATCAGCAGCTCGCCGACGATCTCTTGGGTCGGGGTGCCCTTGCCGTAGGTGAGACCCTGCGGATGCTTCTTGCCGACCAGCGGCTCGTTGCTGGCGGGCATCAACTTGGTGCGGATCAGCCACTTGGGGTTTTTGGTGTTACCCACCGCCTTGCCGGTCTGGTACTCGTTGATCTTGATGGTCTTGATCATTTGGGCCATGAAGTCCTTGGTCAGCGCCTTCTGGGCGTCGCTGGTTTCATCGATGGCGATGGGAGCCACATACCAGGTCTGGGTGGCTTGAACCTTGGGAGCGGCAGGGGCAGTTTGCGCCATGGCGAGGGGGCTGAGCAGGATGGCAGCCAGCAAGAGTCCTATCTTCTTCATTGTGATTCCGCTTTTGTTTCAACAAGAATTTTGTTTTGCCAGCGACGACTGCGCCAGCGCCAGAACATGGCCAGACCGCGCACCCACTCGTCGCAGGCCAGCGCCAGCCAGATACCGACCAGTCCATAACCCTGCATGATACCGAGGAAATAGGAGAGTGGCACGGCAATTCCCCACATGGAGAGCAGCGCCATGTAGAGGGGGAAACGGGCATCCCCGGTGGCCCGCAGGGCGTTGATCACCACCAGATTGAAGGTGCGGCCGGGCTCGAGGATAAGGCTGATAAGAAACAGTTGCGCCACCTGGGTGATGATGTCGGCATCATCGGTAAAGAGGCTGATGATGGAGCGGCCATTGAGGGCCGCCGCCACGGCGATGACGCAGGTGACCGCCAGCCCCAGCTTGAGGCTCTTGAGTAGCTGCTGATAGGCGCGATCGAACTGTCTGGCACCCGCCAGATGGCCGATGATGATCTCGTTGCCAAGGCCGATGGAGAGGCCAAACAGCAGGATAAACAGGCAGATCTGGAAGAAGTAGGACTGGGTTGCCAGCGCCTTGTCACCCAGCAGGCCGACAAAAGCGGTCACCACCATAAACTGCAGCATCCAGGAGAGGTTCTCCCCCGCAGCCGGCAGGCCGATATGGAGCACCTTGCCCAGCATCTCCCGGCTGGGGTGGACGATATCGCGCACCACCAGCCGAATGCCGGTTTTGCGGGCCACCAGCCATACCAGCAGCACCACACCCACCAGTCGGCCAGCGACTGTGCTGATGGCAACGCCTGCGACCCCCAGCTGGGGCAGGCCAAACCAGCCGTAGAGCAACAGCAGGTTGCCGACGAAGGTGATGAGGTTGACGATGAGAGTCACATACATCGCCTGACGGGTATGGCCGTGGGCGCGCAGGGTCGCCGCCAGACAGAGCGCCGCCGCTTCCGGCAGCAGGCAGAGACCGATGATCTGCAGGTAGAGGGTGCCATCGCTCATCAGGTTGGCTGGCAGGTTCATCAGCGCCAGCATGGTACTGGCACCGGCCATGACCCCGACTGCGGCCACCAGACCGATCAGCAGGTTGAAGCCGATGGCGGTGTGGATCACCACCCGGCTCTTCTCCCGATCGCCAGCCCCCAGATACTGGGTGATCACCACGCTGGTGCCGATGCTGACGAAGCTGAACAATGTGATAGCGAGATCGAACACCTGATTGCCGACCGCCAGCGCGGCCACTCCCTGATAGGAGACGTGACCCACCATGAAGGTGTTGAGGGCGCCGGTCAAAAAGTGCAGAGCGAGATCGATAAAAAGCGGCCAGGTCAGCGCAAAGAGGGTGCCTGGGCCCGCGTGGGATTGAGATTGCATGGTATGTCCAACAACTGGGAGGGCACGGGGGAGTGCCCTCTGGGGGCGCATTTAACACCAAGGCCAAGGCCGGTGCAATCCTTGTGCAGGATTGCATCGGCCAGGGGATCAGGCAGGCGTGGCGCCCGCCTCCTGTTCGCTTGGCAGGGTGAGGCGCGCCGAGTCGGGCAGGGCATCATCCTGCGGCCAGTTGGAGCGGATGGCATCAGTGGTGCTCTCCACCACCGCATCATCCTTGAACACCGGCTCGCGGTAGCAGCGGGTCAGGCGCAGCGCCTGATACATGTCGGGGCAGAGGATGATCCCTTCATCGCCCACCCGCACGCCCGCCTGCTTTAACCAGTGAGTCATCTGGCCGTGGCGACCCGCCATTACCATATGGATGCCGCGCCGTTTCAGCTCTTTGTGCAGCTCTCCCACCATGCTCATCACGCTGATGTCCTGATGGGTGAAGCAGGCGACCGCATCGATCACCAGACACTTCGGGGCTCGGGGATCCTGCACCAGCAGGGCCAGCACCCGCCGCTTGAAATAGGGGGCATTGAAGTAGGTGAGCGGCGAGTTGAAGCGATAGACCAGAATACCCGGGATCGCCTTGGCCTGTTCGTTGTCCCCCAGGGTGCGCACCACCCCTTCGTCATCCATGCCGAGCAGCTGGTCGGTGGGGCGCATCACATTGCGCAGGAACTGGAACAGCCCCAGCAACACGGCAAGGGTGATCCCGGGGATCACTCCCATGGTGAGCACGCTGATAAAGGTGACCAGCGCCAACCAGAAGGCGGCGCGGTCGGAGTGGCGCAGCGCCCACAGTCCGCGAAAATCGGTGAGCGAGAGAGAGGCCATCACCAGCACCACCCCGAGGGCGGCAGTGGGTATATATTTGAGCGGCGCCGTCAGATAGAAGGTGATGAGGGCGATCACCGCCGCAGCGATGATGGAGACCAGCTGGCTCTTGCCGCCGTTGGCGTCGTTGACCGCGGTGCGTGAATCCGCGCCGCTGATGGCAAAACCCTGGGAGACCGCGGAGGCGAGGTTCGCCATACCGAGGGCGCGAAATTCCTTGTCCGCGTCGATTTCGTAGCCGTTCTTGGCGGCAAAGCTGCGAGCGGTCAGCATCATGGAGACGAAGCTCACCATGGCCAGGTTAAGGGCCGGCAGCACCAGCTCCCGCATCAGACCGGGGGGAAATTCCGGCATCTGAAACGCTGGCAGACCTGAGCCCACCGCCCCCAGGGTGGCGATATCAAACTGGCCGAGATTGAACCCCCATACCAGCGCAGCAGTCACCACCATGGCCACCATGGAGGAGGGCCATGCCGGTTTGTAGCGCTTGGCCAGCAGCAGGGTGAGCAGGGCCACCAGACTCATGGCCAGGGTCGGCAGATGGGTCTGGGTAATATAGGTAGCCCCGCTGGCGATCCGCTCGATGAGGTAACGTTCGCTGAAAGTGAAGCCGAAGATCTTGGAGAGCTGGCCCACCATGATGGTGATAGCCACACCATTGAGCAGCCCCATCAGGATCGGGCGGGAGAGAAAGTCCGCCAGCACTCCCAGCTTGAAGCGGCTGGCAATCAGGCACCAGAAGCCGGTCATGGCGGTCATGGTCATTACCAGTTGCCAGTGACGGGTTGGGTCGCCTGCGGCCAGCGGCGTCACCACGGCGGCGATGACCGCACAGGTGGCGGCATCGGGGCCTACGATCAGCTGGCGGGAGGTGCCAAACAGGGCATAGACCAGCATGGGCAGGATGCAGGAGTAGAGGCCGACGATGGCACCCACCCCGGCAAGCTCGGCATAGGCGATGGCAACGGGCAGCGCCACGGCCGCCACCGAGAGTCCGGCGCGAAGGTCTGGCATCAACCAGGCGCGCTGGTATTGCAGCAGGGCGGCGAGGCCCGGTAGCCAGCGTTCGAGAGAGAAGAAGTCGCGCATTATTTAACCCATTGAGTTACAAACAGCTTTTCCCCTAGTGTGCCCAAGGTTATCGAAACATTGCAATCAGGTTATGGCCAGTTTACCTGAAGGTCAGGCCAGATAATCTGCCAGCGTTTCTCCTTGATGCGCTGGGTGAAGATCTGTTTGTCCTGGCGACATCTGGGGTTGGCACTCACTTGCAGCGACCAGTTGCTGGCAAAGCCGTAGGGGGCAAGCCACTCGAACTCGCCATCCGGGTTCAGGCGCACGCCGATACAGGTGGGCACCTCGACCCAGTGGCTGAGCGCCTCAAGGCTGCTGGCAAACGGCGCCACCAACTGGCGAGTGTGCATACGGGCCTGATTGCGCACTTCCCACTGCTGGCCGGGCAGCCGTTTAGCCAGCCAGGCTTCATGCGCCGCCTCGGCCAGCCCTTGCGGATCGCTGCTATCGAGATAGATAAGGTCGATGTCGTTGAGCGGGGTGGGCTCCGCCTTGTGGTGAAGATGATCCCAGATGAGGTTGCGGATAAAACCGGCCCCCAGTGCCCAGTCGGGCAGGGTTAGCTCGGCGGCGGCTTGCAGGCAGGCCATCCGCTGCGGATCGGCCCGCAGCAGGGTTTCGGTTTTGGCTTGAAATTGCTGTTCGAGGGCGGTGTTCAGAAGTTCAGTTGTTGGTATTGCGGCGTAACCAGACATCAATGTAGCGGCAGCTCGGCACTATAGTGAGCCCCTCCGCCTGAGTCCAGTTGAAGAAGGCGCGCGCCAGCTGATCGGCAATCCCCTGCACCCGTAGCTCGGGGGGCACGAAGGTACTGTAGGCATCGATGGTCTTGGCATCGAGGCGCCGGTAGCGCAGTCTCGACTCCTTCCCATCCACCATACAGATGAATTGCTGTTGGCTAGCCTGATGGATGATGTCGCTCATGGTGGGCACCTCTGGCATGAAAATAGGTCGGTTGGCACAAGATAACTGTTAGCCAAGGTATAGAACAGATAACGGGTGCCCGTGGCCAATATCATCCCCCTTGGCAGGGGTTGTGTCGATATCGCGATGCAGATCAAGATGCCCGATGATGAGTCGGGCACCGCGTGAGTGCCAGCCAAGAGTGCTGGCAAGGGGGAGGGATCAGGCCCAGGCTCGCTCCAGCAGGGTAAGTAACTGCTCACGGTCGGCGTCCTTGCGATTGAACAGCATGGCGCCGTCGTTGAGCGCCAGATCGCGTATCTCGGTCAGTAGCGAGCGATCGCTCACCCCCGCTTCGCTCAGGGTGCGCGGCAGCTTGACCGCCTGCCACAAGGTATCGCGCAGGGTGCGGATGGCGGTGATGGTCGCCTCCGCCCGCTGGTGGGCCGGGGTGGCGGCAAAGCGTTCGGCTCCCACCAGCGGTAGCAGCAGGCGGGCCAGCTCGTTATCCACCTCGGGGCGGTTGTAGTCGAGCACGGTCGGCAGGAAGAGGTTCATGCACAGGCCGTGAGGCAGATGGCAGCGCGCCCCCAGACTGTGGCCGAGGGCATGCACCAGCCCCACCATGGAGTTGGAGAAGGCCATGCCCGCCAGGGTGGAACCTTCGGCCAATTGCAGCCGCAACTGCTTGTTTTGCGGATCCTTGAGGATGAGAGGCAGAGCATTGGCGATCTTCTCTACCGCCATCAGGGCCAGCGCATCGCTCACCGGGTTTTTGGCGGTGCCGATAAAGGCCTCGATGGCATGGGTCATGGCATCCATGGCGGTGGCGGCGGTGATGTTGAGGGGCAGTCCCTGAGTCAGGCGGGGGTCGAGCACCGCCAGCTGTGGCAGCAGGAAGGGGGAGGTGAAGGGCACCTTGCGCCCGCTCGCCTCATCCTTGATCACTGCAACCAATGTCACCTCTGAGCCGGTGCCCGCCGTGGTAGGCACCACCGCCAGCGGCTTGAGGGGACGGGTCAGGCAACCGGCGCCCGAGTAGTCGAGCAGGTGTTCACCCCCCATGGAAGTGAGAATGTTGACTGCCTTGGCGGTGTCGATGACCGAGCCGCCCCCCAGAGCCACCAGACTGTCGCAATCGAGCTCGCGGTAGCGTTTGGCGATCCGCTCCACCACGGCGGTGGAAGAGTCGGCCGGGATCTCGTCCCAGATGGCGGCGACCGGCAGTTCCCCCTCGGCCAGCACATTGGCCAGCAAGGTGGCAAGGCCGGTGGCATTGACCCCCTTGTCGGTCAGCAGCAGCGGGCGACGGGCCCCGAGGCTGGCCAGCTCGCTGGCCAGCTGCTCTAGCGCCTGTTCACCGGCCAGCAGTTTGACCGGACAGAAAAAATCGTAATAGCGGCTCATATCAAGGCTCCTTGCGCTCAGCCGGTTACCAGACCCAGATAGATGTTGCAGGCACGGCCAAGCTTGTTGCGCTGGGCCGGATAGTGGCGCAGCAGCGGCCGCGCGATAAAGGCGGGCAGGATCAGGGACTGCAACTGCTCAAGCCCCCGCACCAGATGCATGGCAACGGTCAGATCTCCCTCCACCAGCAGCCGATTTTCGCTAAATGCCTGATTGACCCCGAGCCGAAAACTCAGGGTGCGAAAGGCGATATTGGGGTGCTTGAAGCGCACCCGTAGCGGATGGATGGTGGCATGGGGGGCGGCCGGCGCACCGGGATACCAGCGGCCACCCTGCTTGTGCATGTTCATGGCGTAGCCGATGCCGCCCACTTCGAGGCGGATCGCCAACCCGTCCGGCAAGGGGGCCAGTTCGCGGCGTACCGCCTCATCGGTGCGGGCGGCGCGGCAGAGGGTGCGACCCACCACCCAGAGCAAGGTGGTGATCCAGAGGCGGCGGCCAAGGGCGGCCGCAGATTCAACGGTCGGAGTTGTCATAGGGGTTGGCTCCTGAGATGGCTGACCAGAACAGGGCGAACGCACTGGCTTGCCAGTAGTCGTCCTCTCCCAGCTCCGGTTGATCGACAAACAGTGATGCGCAGGCGAGGAACTGGCCCTGACACACCTCCAGCAACAGTGGCGCGGGAGCCTGCATCAGCTCGCCGCTGGCCTGCCCTTTTACCAGCAGGGCGGGCAGAAAGCGCAGAGTGTCATTCAAGATCTGGCTGCGGGCCGGGCGGGCCAGCAGGGGAGAGTGAAAGAAACCCAGCACAAATTTGAGCTCGTTGGGGTGGGCCAGCATCCAGCTCATCGCCTGCTGCCAGTAGTGGTGGATCTGCTCGCGCAGTGCCAGCTCGGGATCGGCTTCGCAGATGGCAGCGCCCATCCGGGTCTTCACATCCTGATAGAGCTGGAGGATGAGTGCCTCCTTGCTCGGAAAGTGGTGGAACAGGGTGCCGTTGGCGACCCCGGCCGCCTTGGCAATGCGGGCGGTGGCAGCCCCCTGCAGACCATCTTCGGCGCAGAGGGCGAGGGCGGCATCCAGAATTTGGCGGCGCTTGTCGGTCATGGCGGGCTCCGTCAGCGCAGGAAGAAAGCCATCATCAGCTTCTGGATCCAGCTGTGGTAGGGCGGATGGATCAGGGAGCCGGTGGTGAACTTGCCGCGGGTCAGCACGGTTTTCGCCTTGGAGAAGGTGAGAAAGCCCTCGTGCCCGTGGTAGTGGCCCATGCCGGAGGCGCCGATGCCGCCAAACGGCACATCATCGGCTGCCACCTGAAACAGGCTCTCGTTGATGGCCATGCCGCCGGAGTGGGTCTCCCGGGTTACCCGTGCCTGCAGCCCGGGGTCGAAGCTCATCAGATAGAGTGCCAGCGGGCGGGGACGCTCGGCGATATAGGCGAGCGCCTCCTCCAGGGTGTCGTAGGGGATGAGCGGCAGCAGCGGGCCGAAGATCTCCTGCTGCATCACCTGGCAGTGACCTGGCACATCGGTCAGCAGGTGGGGCACCAGCAGGCGACGCTGGTCGTCGCGGGCCGGGCTGCCACAGGGGTGGAGCTCGGCGCCCGCCTGCTCGGCTTCATCGAGCCAGCTGACGAGGCGTTGATACTGGCGGTCATTGATGATGGCGCCGTAGTCGGCACTATTGAGCCCCCGCGGGTAGAGCTTGCTGAAGTGGCTGCGATAGGCGGCGATAAAGTTATCCACCTCGCTGCGGGGCAGCAGCACATAGTCGGGGGCGACGCAGATCTGCCCGGCGTTGAGGCTCTTGCCGAAGATCATCCGCTCGACCGCGGTGGTGATGGGCATGTCAGGGGCGATGAGGCAGGGGCTCTTGCCGCCCAGCTCAAGGGTGAGGGGGGTGAGCTGGGGCGCGGCGGCGGCCATCACCAGCTTGCCCACCATGGTGGAGCCGGTAAAGAGCAGGTGATCGAACGGCAGCGAGCTGAACGCCGCCGCCATCTGGGCATCCCCCTCGATGATGGCGATCTCGTGCCCGTCAAACACGCTGGTGAGCATGGTGCGCAGCACGGCGTTGGTATGGGGGGTGAACTCGGAGAGTTTCAGCATCGCCCGGTTGCCCGCCGCGATAGCGGTGATGAGGGGGCCGAGGCTCAGCATCACCGGAAAGTTCCACGGCACGATAATGCCGACCACCCCGAGCGGCTGGAAGTGCACCTCCACTTTGGCGGGGGCCAGCAGCAGGCCGGTGTGGCGGCGGTGGGGCTGCATCCAGCGCTTGAGCCGCTTCTGGGTGTAGTTGATCTGCATGATGCAGGGCAGCACATCGGCGATCAGGCTGTCGTAGTGGCTGCGCTGGCCATAATCTGCTGCCAGCGCCTTGCACAGTTGCCCCTTGTGGGCGAGCAACGCCTTTTTGAGTTTGCTCAGCTGTGCCCGGCGCTCGGCCAGGGTGGGCATGGGGTGAGCCAGACTCGCCCGCTTGAGCCGTGCCAGCTGATCCGGCAGGGACAGCTTGATAGCGAGGATATCCTCAGGAGTGTGTTGAAGCTGCGCCGCACCCATGTTGTTCTCCGCATAAAAAATAACCGACTGATTAGTCGGTCTGAATCTAGCTCTTTGTTATCGAAATGTAAAGCTGACAAGTTCCCCCGCTCACCGCGAGCTGGACGCAAGAGAGAACTGTGTGTCTCCCCACACTTTTGTGGTTTGCTCGTTGGTGGCTTATCTAATAAGAGGTAGTTTTTGGCTGTTAACCTACACGGAGGGAGCACTATGACCAGGGAATTGAACAGCTTGTTGACCCGGCTTGAAGATGTGGTTGAGCGGATGCCGGATTGCTTCAACACTTACGAATTTGCCCAGAAGCTGGCGCTGCAATATCAGCCGGAGTTCTTTGCCGCGGGGCACTCTCTGGCCGAGCACGAGGGCAAGGTACTGCGGGTGCTGCACCAGAAGATCGCCGAAGCGCTGGCAGGCAGCGAGATGGTGATTGAAGGGGCGCTGCTCCCCTGTGTGACTCCCTGGGGAGAGAAGTCCACCTCGCCGCGTTGGCATCGCAAGCACTGAGAGGCGTAGTCAGGCAGATCAGTGCCAGATAGCAGATAATGGACAATGATAAGTGGTGCGGTGCTGGCAACAGGGCCGCGCCGTTTTTTGTGCAGATTGTCGCCAGCCGTGAGTCGTTGCCGGGAGCAAAGGCCCGCTCTGTGATCCCATACCGGGATACGAGACCGTCAGCCGGGTAGACTCTCCCTCTTGTCGCAGGGTTTGTCACCGTAGGAATTTCTCATGACCCATAAAATCATTCTGGATACCGATCTAGGGATACAACACCATGCATAAGCACACAACAAAAATGGCCCCGTAGGGCCACTGTGTAGTCAGGAATCAGAACTCAATGACATCATCGTTTGGGCCTATTATAGGCAGAGTAGTTACCCGATTGATTTCACGTTCAATCTCAAGAATTAGAGTTTCTACTTGAGTAATGAGTTCTGCGATAGATTGTCTTGTGACATTCACTTGCTCGTCTTCAGTATTGCGACCATTACGATGCACGAGGTCATGTCGAATACCTACAGCAGTGCGCAATTCTACGATATTATCTCTTGGGAATTTAATACTGAAAGCCTTCCCGTAGTTCTCGCGAACACTATCAAGGTTATGCCACAACAGAGCCTTAAGATGTTTTTTTGCATTATGTTCAAGCTCCTCAACAATAAGTTGAATATGCTCAGGGCCTTTAAGAAGAAGAGATTTGTCAACTTTCCCGCTTTCGAACTCAGTAGAACGAGAGACGAAGTTAGACAGGAATACGGGGTTACTTGACAGCGTATTCATAAAAGCATCTAAGAGATATGTTTCGAGAGCGGTGATTATGCTTACGTGTATCAGTCCAAGGAAATGCTGCTCAGTAGTAGCTGGGACTGGGATTTTAAGGAGTTCCTGGGTATTGGATATAGAAGTGTTGAAAGCACGAAGATAGTTGGATTGGTAATCCATGAAATCATCATAGAAACCATAGTAGTCACGTTGATCATCTTCTGATGGAATTCGTTCCCAATCCATCGCAGAAAGATCCAATTCATCAGCAATTTCTTCTAAGGTTTCAATAGATAGCCAAGGCTCAAACTCTTCCGATAGGACCTCAAGTGCATCATAAGGGCCACCCCAGATATATAGATAGCCACCTTCAGCTGAGTTATAAGGAGTTGAGTTCGCGGGATCTTCATAACGCTCAAAGAACCAATCGTGAATGAGTTTCGCGCGATCTTCTTTTGACTTAAACCGCAGAGAATCCAAACGGTATGACTTGTTACCTATCGTGAATCGTGGGGCTTTCTCTTTCTTCTTCTGTAAAGCCTCTTGTTCCTGCTTACGTAGATATTCCTCGCGTTCTCTCAAAAAATCTTCCATCTCTACTCCAAAAACCTATTGATTAATGATTTAATTATACACAACTGGAGGTTTTCGGATAGAACCTAATATGATTTTTTAAAATAAAAATCAGTATGCAAATGGAAAGGAAATAGTGCTCGTTAATATTTAAAATTTCAAAAGAGGATAATTCTCGAATGAGAAAATTATATGAAAACACAGTGATAACAATTGCATCACAAAATAAGATCGAGAAGAGTAATTATTCCATCATTCCATAGCCCGCCGCAGACAGAGCAAAGGCCCGCTCTGTGATCCCATACCGGGATACGAGGCCGTCAGCCGGGTAGACTCTTCCCTTTGTCGCAGGATTTGTCACCGTAGGAATTTCTCATGACCCATAAAATCATTCTGGATACCGATCCGGGTATCGACGATGCCATGGCCATCCTGTTTGCCGAGGCTCACCCCGCCATCGAGCTGCTCGCCATCACCACTGTTTTTGGTAACGCCACCATCGCCAATGGCACCCGCAACGCCCTCTGGCTCAAGCAGAGGTACGGCATGAAGGCGGATGTGGCCAAAGGCGCTGCCGCCCCGCTGCTGCGCGAG
>CAMFLW010000080.1 GCA_945957575.1 uncultured Aeromonas sp.
CTCTTCGAGCAGCATGCAGCTGACGCGCCGCTGCACCCCCAGGGTGTCGACGGTGACGCAGTTATCTTCGGGGTGCAGTTGCACCACCTGAGAGGGGATGGATAGACACATGAATTTCAGGACTCCGACAAGGTGGCACAACCGGCTGTGGCAGGCTGGTGCGTGGCAATATGGTGGATGGCAAACCAGAGCTGACCGGCGGCGATGCCACCGTCATTGAGCGGCAGGGTTTCGCTGGTCAATACCTGCCGGCCGGCGGCTTCGAGAGCGGGCACCAGCTGGTCCATCAGCACCCGGTTTTGAAAGACGCCGCCCCCGAGCGCCACCGGATAGCCGGGGAAGCGCTCGGCCAGAGCGATGACCAGAGCGCTGATGGCGCGGATAAAACCGGCGGCCAGGCTGGCGGTGGAGGCGCCTTTGCACCGCTCGTTGATAAGGGTATTGATGAGCTCTGCCCACTCGATATGCAGTGGTCCCTCCGCTGATTGGCTGAGATCAAAGGCGAGGGGAAAGGGCTGTTCATCGGGGGCCAGCTGCAAGGCAGCCGCCTCCAGCAAGAGTCCCGCTTCGCCCTCGTAATCCGGGGTGTCGATCACCCCCAAGAGCGCCGCCACCGCATCGAACAGCCGGCCGATGGAGCTGGTGTAGGGGGCGTTGCGACCCAGTTGCCAGAGCTGGTGCAGGTTGCTGATCCGCTTAAGGGGCTGTTGCTTGATCAACGGAATATCGAGGGTGCTGATCTCCTCAGGGCTGTGCGATTCAAACAGCAGCCCCAGCAGCTGGCGGACCGGCTCGCGAATGGCCGCCTCGCCGCCGATCAGTTTGAAGGGGGTGAGGTGGGCAACCCGCTCGAAGCCCTTCACATCGGCCAGCAGCAGCTCGCCGCCCCAGAGGGTGCCGTCATCGCCAAGGCCGGTGCCATCGAAGGCAAAACCCAGCACTGGGCCCGTGATGTCATGCTCGGCCATCACCCCCAGCAGGTGGGCGTGATGGTGCTGCACCTCGAGGTGGGTGGCACCCTGATTCTGGCAATAACTTCTGGCCCACTGATGGCTGAGATAGCCCGAGTGGCGATCCGAGACCAGCAGTTGGGGGTTGAGATCGTAGAGTTCGCGAAAGGTCGCCAGGGTTTGCTCGAAGTGCTCCTGCATCGGCAGGCTGTGCAGATCGCCGATATAGGGGCTGTAGATGCGCTGGCGGCCGAAAGCCAGCGCCAGCTGGTTCTTCTGCTGCGCCCCGACTGCCAGCACGGGGGCGTTGATCGCTGTTTTCAGGCTGGGAGTGCAGGGGGCATAGCCCCGGGCCAGCCGCAGGGTCTGGCGCCGCCCGCCTGCCCACTGCACCAGGCTGTCGTCGCACGGGTGCAGGATGGGGCGGTTGTGATCCAGAATGCCGTCAATCTCGCCCCCGAGTTCCCTGACCACCGCCTCGCATTCGATAAGGATCGGGCTGCCGCGACCATTGGCACTGGTGGCCACCAGCGGCATGGCGCAGGCATCCAGCAACAGCTGGTGGAGCGGGGTGTAGGGGAGCATGACGCCAAGGTAGGGGATGCCGGGGGCGATCCCCTCTGCCAGCGACGCGGCTGATTGTCGGGATTCTGAGTGCCGATCATCGTTTTTGCGCTTGCGCAGCAAGGTAATGGGTCTGGCCTGAGAGGTGAGCAACTTCCACTCGTCTTCACTGCCGGTGACATGCAATTTGGTCTCGGCAAGGGAGCCCATCATCACCGCCAGCGGCTTGCGCGCGCGCCGCTTGAGCGTTCGCAATCTGGCAACACTCTGTTCATTGCGGGCATCACAAATCAGGTGATAGCCACCCATCCCCTTGACCGCAATCAGCGCCCCGGTTTGCAGGGCGCGAGCAGCCGCTTGCAGGGCATCCTCGCGCTCGGCCAGCGCATCACCGTGACCGTCGCGCCAGCTGAGATGGGGCCCACACTCGGGGCAGCTCACCGGCTGGGCATGGTAGCGTCTGTCCAGCGGGTTTTCATAGGCCGCAGCGCAGCGCGGGCACATGGCAAAGCCAGCCATGGCGGTATGGGGTCTGTCGTAGGGGAGGCGGCGGATGATGGTGTAGCGCGGGCCGCAGTGGGTGCAGTTGGTAAAGGGGTAGCGATGGTGGCGATCGTTGGGGTTGGCCACATCGTTGGCGCACGCCTCGCACATTCCCTGATCCGGCGAGATGGCGACCGTGGCCGCGCTCTGCTGCTGGCTCGCTTTAATTCGAAACTGGCCATGAAATTGGCCATCGAAGTCGGGATCATGAGCGAGGGGCAGCTCCCGCTCGCTGAAATGATCGATGCGGCTAAGCGGCGGCGCCAGTTCCCGCAGTTCGCGGGCAAAGGCTGTGAGTTGCTCAGGCGATCCTTCGGCGCCGATAGTGACGCCATTAGCATCGTTCAGTACATAACCGGCAAGGCCGTGGCGCAGCGCCAGCCCATAGACGAAGGGGCGAAAGCCGACCCCCTGCACGATGCCGTCGATATGAAATTCGCGGCGCAGCCGGTTGGCCGCATGGTTAGGGGAGATAGAGGGAGCGATGGTGGCGCTCATGCCGACTCCATCTCATCTTGAGTCTGCGGCAAACGCAGCACCCGGCGCTCGTTCTCCTCGCGCCGCACCCAGCCATCCATCTCCATGCGCAGGCAGAACGGAATGGCGTATTTACGCGACAAACCGGTGATCTCCTTGAAGGATGCCATGTCGATCAGATCTCCCACCTGCTGGCCCGCCAGCACGGCGGCGACCATCTGGTTGTAAAGGGCGGCGTCGTAGTAGATGGGGCCATCGAGCTGCACCAGATACTTGAGTCGCGCCAGGTTGCGCAGCTGCTTTTGCAACGCGCCTTTTTGTTGCAAACCCTGCTGCAGGGCGGCGGGCAGCTTGCGGGTGATAAAGGGGTCCAGCGCCACGCCGCCGGGGCCCAGTTTACCGGGCTCGTAACCCTCCTTGCCTTGATCTCGCACCACCTTGAGCACCAGCTGCGCCTCTTCCCCCAAATCATCTTCCGACTCGCCGCTGCCCGGTTGCCACTTGTCATGGTGCAGGCGTATCAGCAGCTCGCTCTTGAGCTGTTGGAGCAGGGCCTGAGTGACCGGCAGGGCGATGCCAAAGCGGGTTGCCAGCTCGGCGGCGCTCAGTGGTTCGTTTGCCAAGGTAGCGAGCAGCTGGTCGCGGCTTTGGGCCAGCCAGCAGTTATCCAACAGCCACTCACCGAGGGGGGTGACCTGCTCGGGCTGCTGGTCAAAGCGGCTGGCCAGCACATAGCCGTTGAGCCCCAGCTGCAGGGTGGCCGGGTTGTAGTGCTCCAGCTTTTCAGGCAACTCGCCCAGCAGGGCATGCAGCGCCTTGCGTCTGGCGGGTTGGATGTCGCCGCACCAGACGATGCGGGCGCCGTGCAGCAGTTCGCTACTGCCGTGGCGAATGATGGCGAGCGGCTGGCCAAAGAAGCAGGGGATGGGGCTGGTAAAGATCAGCCGCGCCAGTTGGGTATCCTTGATGGGGACGAAACGGGCTCGGCCATGCCAGCTGCCGAGGGCCACTTCGACCTCCTTGTTGTGCAGAGAGGGGCGCAGCACCTTGCCGCTCAGGCTCTCGGCGTTGAGTCGCACGATAAGGTGGGTCGCCGCTTCGCACTGGCCGACAGTGCTGGTAAGACAGTGACCGCGGGCCACCTCCTTGTGGGGCACTTTTTTCAGGCCCACCGCCACCCGGCAGACGGCGCCGATCTCGTCGACGCTCTGGTGATAGGCCTGCAGGGAGCGGATTTGTACCTCCCGATCGGCGGGGTAGAGGCGCAGCTTGTCCCCCACCTTGAGGCGGCCCTGCTGCAAGGTGCCGGTAAGCACGGTGCCGGTGCCGTTGGCGGTAAAGACCCTGTCCACATACAGTCGCGGGGCGCCCTGCTCGCGGGCAGCGTGTGAGGCTGGCAGTTCGGCAAGCTGGCGCACGATGGCGGCGTGCAGGGCTGCCATATTCTCGCCGGTTTTGGCGCTGACGCTGACGATGTCGGGCACCATGCCGCTCTCGTCCATTACCCGCTCCAGCAGGCTCTCTTCCAACAGCAAAAGCTCGTCGGGGGAGACCAGATCGCACTTGTTGATGCAGACCAGCAGGCGCGGCACCCCCATCGCCTTGAGCAGGCGCAGGTGATCGCCGGTCATCGGCATCCACCCCTCGTCGGCGGCAATCACCAGCAGCACCAGATCCAGACTCCAGAGCCCCGCCACCATGTTGCGGATATAGCGCTCGTGACCGGGCACGTCGATGACGCCTATGGTGTTGCCCTGACCGTCGTCGAAGTGGGCAAAGCCGAGATCCTGGGTCATGCCGATGGCCTGCTCGTGGGCGCGGGCGGTGGTGATGCCGGTGAGGGCCTTGATCAGCAGGGTCTTGCCATGATCCACGTGGCCGGCAAGGCCGATAACGGCGCGATAGGGGGTCATGGGATCAGGGCTCCTCGGTCGCATTTGTTGCATTGAACGGGGCGGGCAGCAGCAATTCCCTGAGTTGGGCGATCAACAGTTCCATCTCCGCCGGCAGCAGGGTGGCCATATTGAGCAGCACCTTCTGCTGGCGCACGGTGGCGATGACCGGTACCGGCAGTTCGCGCAAATCATCGAGCAGCTGCTGGGCCGGACGCGGGTCGGTGCATTCGAGCGCAGGGGCCGGATAGAACTCGTCCGGCAAGGTGCCACCGCCCACCACCAGCTGGGCGGGAACCGGTACAAAGCAGCCGGGCAGGGCGGCCATCAGCTGGTCGGCACGGGCTTGCATGGCGGCCGGGTTGCTCAGGGTGCGCTGGGCGATGCCCTCGCCGATGGGGGACTTGTTGAGCTTGTGAATGAGCAGGCGCTCCAGCAGGGAGTAGACGATGCGGCTCGGGCGGAATGTGCGCATCATGGGGTGTTTTTCCAGCCGCTTGATGAGATCGCTGCGGCCGCTGATGATGCCCGCTTGCGGGCCCCCCAAGAGCTTGTCGCCGGAGTAGCAGACCAAATCCGCCCCCGCCTTGATGTACTGGCGCACCGAGGTTTCATCCGGTGCAAACTCTTCGCTGGTCAAGCCGGATCCCTGATCCACTGCCAGCACTACATGTTCGGGCAGGGCACGGGCCACCTCGCCGATATCGGGGGATTCGGTAA
Organism: uncultured Aeromonas sp.; assembly: GCA_945957575.1. Taxonomy (GTDB): domain Bacteria; phylum Pseudomonadota; class Gammaproteobacteria; order Enterobacterales; family Aeromonadaceae; genus Aeromonas. The sequence goes on from CAMFLW010000080.1 coordinate 5,147, forward strand.
AGCCGCGAATGGCGAAATTGGATCTGTGCACCATCAGCACCAGCTCGGTCTGATCGGTGATGGCATCGAGGTAATCTTTGGCGGTAGTGATATTGGTGGTGCCCACCTCCACCAGTTTGGCGCCGGAGAGCGCCAGAATATCGGGAATGCGAAAGCCGCCGCCAATCTGGATCTGCTCGCCGCGCGAGACGATCACCTCGCGCCCCTTGGCCACCTCCTGCAGCAGCAAAAAGAGCGAGGCGGCGTTGTTGTTGACCACCAGCGAATCCTCGGCCTGGGTGAGGCAACGGAGCAGGGGGGCGATCAGCCCCTTGCGCCCGCCGCGCTTGCCGGTGGCGAGATCCAGCTCCAGATTGTTGTACCCGGTGTTGAGGTCACGCACCTCGTCCCACAGTTCGCTACAGAGCGGCGAACGCCCCAGATTGGTATGCACCAGGGTGCCGGTGGCGTTGATCACCCGGGTTTGACGCTGGCGCAACTGCTGTCGGCAGCGTTTGGCAATCAGCGCCTCGATCTGCTCGGGGGCGATGCCATGCTGGCGAAAATCTTCGCTCTGGCGCAGCTCGCTGAGGGTGTCGCGCACCGCCTGAGTCACCAGCGGGCGGCTCAGCGCTTCGATAAAACCTGCGAGAAAGGGTTGCTGCAGCAGCTGTTCCACTTGGGGCAGACGGCGGGTTTGTTGCTGTGAATCTGGCTGTGAATCGTCGGCAGCCTTACCTGATGGGGGCTGGCGATGGGGGATGGCTGGCGCGTGAGACGAGTTCGGCATGGGATTACCAGGGCAGTGCGTGGGTTCGGGATGCGCACCGGTTTGCCGATAGAGAGGCCGAGCTGACGGGTTATGGCACTGCTGGCGATTTGCGGATGACTGCAAATTGGGTGCATCAATGAGCGGGTATAAATTAATGCATTCATCAATGCTGATACATTAATTTTTGGCCAGCGAGATAACCTGAGTTCGGATTATATTGGCAAGCGGCAAGCACCTTTTTTAAGGTATTACTTCAAACATATTGAACAAACAATGGAAATAACATTCAGGCCGAAAAATTCAGCGGGAGAGTATTTGTTCAATAGATAAATTTGGCGGAAGAGGCAGGAATCGAACCTGCCAAAGCCTTCTCGGCTCACATCGGTTTTGAAGACCGAGGAGGCCACCAGACCCCATCAACTTCCGTAACGGTCGCCATTTTGTGGCAAATTTCTGTGACTGGCAACGCTTTTTTTGTCATAAAAAAGCGAGAGTTAGCGATTTTTTGAAAAAATCAAAGAACCTTGTTTTATATCAAGTTCAGCACAATTAGCCCGATGTTTTTAATTTAACATCGGGCCTCGATCACATTGCCGGAACCGTCGGTCAATAACGGTCGTTAACAACTCGCTAAATAATCACCGCTTGGCGTTGGCAATATTCCACTGATCCAGTTTGTCTATTAACAGACTGGTATCTTTGGCGGCATCAAGATGCAGATAAAGATAATCCATCGCCTCGCTCACCATCTCGGTCATCGGGAAGGAGAACGCCACGATGGCCGGTTGTACCCCGACAAAGAGCACCTCTGGGACAAAGGTCTTGAGCTCGTCGATCAAAAAATTGAGCGGCATATTGTGGGTCGAGAAGATAAACATCTCGGCGATGGTCTCGGGGGGGATCACCTGCAGGGTACCCGCCTTCTCGCCGATCTCGGCGGCATCCACCAGCACCACCCGCTCCGGTTGCAGCTCCCGCACCTTGTAGACCACATTTTCCGGCGCGATGCCGCCGTCGATATGGATCCAGCCGGGCAGGGGGGCGGCTTGCAGTTTGTCGGCAAGATAGGGGCCGGCACCGTCGTCCCCCATCATGGCATTGCCCACGGTCAACACGAGATTGCAGCCCATCAGCGGCTCCTTACCATCAGGTACATATGGGGGTCGTTAAAGAGGGCGGTGAGCTGATCCATAAAGGTGTTGGTCCAGCCCAGCTCCTGCTCATCGAGCAGATTGTCGGCCTTGCGCAGTCGGTCGAAGGCGCAGGCCAGCATATGGCAGTGCTCGCGATAGATGGTGATCTCGCCAAAGGTCAGAAACCCCTCCATCTTGCGGCGCGCTTCGCTCCCCTCTGGCAGCTTGGCCACCCAGTCGCGATAACCGGTCAGCGAGCAGACCAGGTCTGCTCGCAGGCAATCGACGATGCCGAGGTGGTGGCCGATGGCGAGGCTGTAGTACATCACCTCCCTGGCCTCTTCCGGCACGTCGAACTGCTCGTCGACGAACTTGCGCGAGAGGCGATAGAAGAAAACCTCGTCAGCCATGCACCGCCTCTCCCTTGCCGGCCGCCCGGTTGAGACAGGCGTTTGCGAGGTTGTTGACGATCTCCGCCAGGCGCGGATCGTCGTGCTGATCGAGGTAGCTCTGGATGCGCAGATCCACATCCTGCTGGGTCGCCCCTTCGAGCAGGGCCATAAACTCGTCGGCGATGATCCGCCCCTGCCGGTAACCGGCCATGCGGCGCGCTTCGCGCTCGATCATCACCCGGATTTCATTGGGGATGCCGGTGTGGCGCAGCTCGACCCGTTCACCCGGTTGCACCTCGTGGCTGGTGGCTTTGAGTTTCTGCTCAAGCAGACCGAGCGCCACGGCAAAGCCGTAGATGGTAGCCGCCGGTGTCGGAGGGCAGCCCGGAATATAGACATCCACCGGCACGATCTTGTCGGTGCCGCCCCAGACGCAGTAGAGGTCGTGGAAGATGCCGCCGTCACAGCCGCAGGCGCCGTAGGCGATGCAGATCTTGGGATCGGGCGCCGCCTCGTAGGCGCGCAGGGCCGGTACCCGCATCGCCCGGGTCACCGCGCCGGTAAAGAGCAGGATGTCGGCGTGGCGGGGGGAGGCGACCACCTTGATGCCGAAACGCTCGGCATCGAACAGCGGGGTGATGGTGGCGAAGATCTCGATCTCGCAGGCGTTGCAGCCGCCGCAATCGACCCGGTAGACATAGGCCGAGCGGCGAATGTCCTTGAGCAGGGTCTTCTTGAGTTTGGTGATCTCGGGATCCTGTGCCAGCGGCACGGCGCGGGTATGGGCATGGCCGACAACCGGTTCTATGCCTTTGATCTTGCTCATCACATCCACTCCTGTTGTGCGGCCATCGGTGTGGCTATCGGTGTGATCAGGGCCGAGTCAGGCTGGCTCAGCATGCTCTGTTTTCGTTTGCAGTCGGGGCAGTGGTGCAGTCGCTCCGGGGTGGCCAGCGGCGTGCCCGCCTGCTTGAGGGTGTCCTCCACCAGCGCCACCAGCTTGCTCGGGGCAAAGTAGGTGCCGCACAGGGTGCAGGGGGCCAGCGCGAAGCGGGCCTCCTCATAGAGATCCGCCTTGTTGGTCACCGCCAGCTCGAACTCGGGGGAGAGGGCGATGGCGCGGGTCGGGCAGACCTCCTCGCAGCGGCCGCAGAAGATGCAGCGCGCCATGGAGATCTCCCAGCGCCGTTCGCCGGTCTCCATGTCCACTTCCATCACCAGCGCGTTGGCCGGGCAGGCCTTGGTGCAGGCGGCGCAGGCGATGCACTGATCCGCCTGATATTTGGGTTTGCCGCGAAAATCCCGGTTCACCTCGTAAGGGGCGAAGGGGTACTTGGCGGTCGGGGTGCCAGCCTTGAGGATGGTCTTGAACAGCTTGATCATGATGACCCCTTATTTCAGCGGAGAGTTTTTGCGATCGATGCCGTAGCGCTCGATCTCCTTGTAGGAGACCACGGTGGATTTGCCCTTCTTGGGGTCGACCAGGGTGACCCGGTCGGTACAGGAGTAGCAGGGATCCAGACTGCCGATGATGAGCGGCGCATCCGCCACGGTATTGCCGCGCAGCATGTAGCGCAGGGCGGGCCAGTTGGCGTAGGTGGCGGCGCGGCAGCGCCAGCGGAACAGCTTCTGGTTGTCTCCGGTCATGCTCCAGTGGACGTTCTCGCCGCGGGGCGCTTCGGTAAAGCCCAGCGCAAACTTGCCCGGCTGGTAGGTGAACCCTTCGGTCAAAAGCGGCCCTTCCGGCAGGTGCTCCAGACCAAACTCAATCATATCGAGGGAGTCGTAGAGCTCGTGGATGCGCACCAGCACCCGGGATTGCACATCGCAACCCGCCTTGGTCTGGATCTCCATCGGCAGCTCGCGGTAGCCGGCAAAGTCGTGGACCCGGCGCACGTCGCGCTTGAAGCCGCTCGCCCGCACCATGGGGCCGACGCAGCTGAAATCGCGGGCAATCTGTGGCTCGAGCTTGCCGATACCGATGAGGCGGGAAGAGATGTTGGCGGTATCGAGCAGCATGGCCACCAGGGGTTTGAGCTCATCACGGAGCTCCCGCACCAGCTGGGCACCCTTGATGCGATCTTCCTTGAAGATGTCGCGGCGTACCCCGCCAATCAGGTTGAGGCCGTAGGTCTTGCGGGCGCCGGTCAGCAGCTCGGCCAGGGTCATGGATTTTTCCCGCACCCGGAAGAACTGCATGAAGCCGGTGTCGAAACCGGTGAAGTGGCTCGACAGGCCGATGTTGAGGATATGGCTGTGCAGGCGCTCCACCTCCAGCAGCACGGCGCGGATCATCTTGGCCCGCTCCGGCACCGGAATACCCATGGCGTTCTCTACCGAGGTGGTGTAGGCGACGCTGTGGGTAAAGCCGCAGATGCCGCAGACCCGGTCGGTCAGGAAGGCCACTTCGTTGTAGCCCATCCGGGTTTCCGCCAGCTTCTCCATGCCGCGATGGACATAGAAGAGGCGGTAGTCGGCATCGATGATGTCTTCGCCATCGACGAACAGACGAAAGTGGCCCGGCTCGTCCGAGGTGATGTGCAGCGGGCCGACCGGCACGATGCGGTTGGCATCACTGCCGAGCTCATTGACGAAGGGGTAGGTCTCGGTGTCGGTGGTGGGCATCGGGCGCTGGCGATAATCCATGGCGTCCTTGCGCAGCGGGTGGATATCCTCCGGCCAGTCATCCGGCAACACCAGACGGCGTTCATCCGGCAGGCCGATGGCGCGCAGGCCGTACATGTCGCGGATTTCCCGCTCGCCCCACACCGCCGCCGGAATGGTCGGGGTGATGGAGGGGTACTCCTGGGTATCAGCATCTACCAGCACCTTGACGGTGATCCAGCACTTGGTGTCGCCCTCCATGGAGAAGACGTGGTAGACGGCGAAGTGGCCGTTGAGGCTGCGCTCGTCATTGGCAAAGGAGAGCGGAAGCCAGCCCCCCAGCTGATGGAAGATCAGGCTGGCCGTCTCGACCAGACTGGTGGCCTTGACGGTAATGGTGGCCTGATCGGCGGTTTGCCACTCCTCGTCGACGATGGCGTGGGGCAGTTGTGCTCGCACCTGCTGGATGTAGTCGCAGCCGATGCGATCCGAAATGGCGATGGTCATGCAGTTCTCACTTTAATGTTCGGGAATGAGCATTCACAAATGATGAAATCGGAAAAAGTTGCTGTGCTGGCGGGCATGGCTCAGACCCCGACCAGATAGGCGAGCAGCGCCAGCAGGGCCAGCCCCAAGCCGTAGCGGGTGAGCTTGTGGGTGCGCACGAACTGGGTACGGGCCATGGCGTTTTCGATGATGCCAGCCAGCAAAAAGGCCACCAGCAGCTTGCAGGCGAGGATCAGCGCTGCGCCGATGAGCGCAGGCAGACTCCAGTTGGCCGCCTTGCCGAAGGGCAGGAAAATCACCAGAAAGAGCTGCACCACCACCAGCTGCTTGAGGCCGATGGAGAGCTTGAGCAGGGCCAGGCCCGCACCGGAATACTCGGTGAGCGGCCCCTCCTGCAGCTCCTGCTCGGCTTCGGCGCAGTCAAAGGGCAGCTTGCCCATCTCGACAAACACCGCGAAGGCGCAGGCGGCGCCGGCCAGCAGGGTGGCGATGGGAGCGGCCAGTGGCTGTGTCGCCACATAGCTGCTGATGTTGCCCAGATCCGAGCTGCCCACCATCATCGCCATGATGAAGCAGGCGAGCACCAGAATGGGCTCCACCAGAATGCCGAGGGTCAGCTCGCGGCGGGCACCAATACCTGCAAACATGCTGCCGCTGTCGAGCCCCGAGAGGGAGAAGAAGAAGCGGAAGATGGCGAACAGATAGATATCGGTGATGAGATCCCCGGCGATGGGGAAGGGGGACTCGTGAGTCAGGGTCGGCAGCGCCATCCCCACCAGCAAGAGGGCGGCGATGAGCAGCGCAGGCATCAGGTTGAAGATGATGCCGGCAGGCTCGGGGGTTACCTCCTGACGGCGCAGGAGCTTGGCGATATCCCGGTAATCCTGCAGCAGGCCCGGCCCCTGACGGGAGTGCATCTTGGCCCGCAGCACCCGGTTGAAACCGGTGGCGAGCGGCGCCAGCGCCAGCATGGCGATGGCCTGGGTCAGGGCGAGGGCAACCATGCCCCAGCTCGGCATTTCAAGAACAGGCATATCAGACTCCTACAGCCATCAGGATAAAGAGCGCCAGCACCAAGCCGTGCAGCAGCCAGCCGGTTGTCCCGCTGGTATCGCTCACCCCGTGCAGGGCGCTGGCCAGATCGAGCTGCGGCTGCTTGCGATAGAGTGGCGCGCAGAGTTGGCGCAAGGTGTGGGTGACACCGCCGGAGGTAAGGCTCATGCGCTCCTCATAGGCGTAACCACAGGCCCACGGGGTGCCAGCGTGACGACGACCCAGCTTGTGCCCCTTGAAGATGGCCAGTACCAGCAGCGGAATGAGGAACAGACCCAGCAAGGTGATGGCGATAACGGGCGGGGAGAGGATCGCTTGTGAGCTGTCGAGTGGCAGCAGGGTGGCGCCGGTGGCCACGTTCATTTGGCCGCTTACCAAGGCTTGGCCATAGCTGGCGATATGGGGGGCAATCCAGGGGGCGCCCAGACCCAGCACCAGACAGATGGCGGCCAGCAGCAGGGTGCCTGCCACCATGGCGCCCGGCACTTCGCGGGCGTGGCTCGCGTGTTCGCTGCGCGGTGCGCCGCAGAAGCAGATGCCGTACACCTTGACGAAACACATCACCGCCATGGCGCCGGTTACTGCCAGCATGACTACCGCGAGCGGTGCAACGACCGAGGTGCCGAGCTTGGTCATGGAGAGCAGGGATTGGTAGATAAACCACTCGCTGACAAAGCCGTTGAGCGGCGGCAGCGCCGAGATGGCCATGGCACCGATGAGGAACGCCAGCGCGGTCCAGGGCATCAGCTTGGCCAGCCCCCCCATCTTGTCCATGTCGCGAGTGTGCAGGCGGAACATCACAGAGCCGGTGCCCATAAAGAGCAGGCTCTTGAAGATGGCGTGGTTGAGCAGGTGATAAAGCGCACCGAGCAGCCCCAGCACCACCAGCGCCGGCTGCTGGTTGGCGATGCCGATCATGCCGATCCCCATCCCCATCAGGATGATGCCGATGTTCTCCACCGTGTGGTAGGCGAGTAGCCGCTTGAGGTCGTGCTCGGCCAGCGCAAACAGCACCCCGAGCACTGCCGAGCAGGCTCCGAAGATCAGCACCACATAGCCCCACCAGAGCTGGCTGGCGCCGAGAAAATCGATGCTGACCCGCAAGATGCCGAAGAGACCCAGCTTCACCATGACGCCAGACATCAGCGCCGAGATATGGGACGGCGCAACGGGCTCGGCCACCGGCAGCCAGCCGTGCAGCGGCACGAAACCGGCGCGCAGGCCAAAGCCGCAGAAGCTGAGCAGGAACACTAGGGAGGCCAATGCGCCCGCCAGATGGTGCTCGCGCAGCGCGGCGAACTCCAGCGAGCCAGATTCGCGGCAGAGCAGCCAGAAGGCGATCAGCACCAGCGCCATGCCGATATGGTTCATCACCAGATAGAGGCGGCTCTGTTTGGCGGCCTCCGGGTTGGTCTTGACCAGCCAGTAGGTGGTGAGGGTCACCAGCTCGTAGCAGAGCAAGAAACCGAGCGCGTTGTCGGCCAGTACCATACCCACCATGGCAAACAGGAAGAGGTTCATCAGCGCGCCGATGGCCACATCCCCCTTGCCCTGATATTCGCGGATATAGGCAAAGGAGTAGAGGGCGACGGCGACGCCGACGGTGCTAATCACCAGCAGCATCAGCGCGGCCAGCATGTCGAGGTGCACCGAGCCCAGCAGCCAGAGCTGGCCGTCGACGGGAGCGCCTTGGGCAAAGATCTGGATGGCGGCGACCAGACCCGCGAGCGAGCCCAGCAGGGCAAAACCGCTATTGAGACGGTTGGCCAGTGCGGGCAGCTTTTGCAGGAGCAAACCGGCGGCAGCGCCCAGCAAAAAGAGCAGGAGCGTAGCCATTACAAGGGGGGACAACATCAGCACGCTCCCTCTGTGGTGGATAAATCGGATGCAGGGAGCGCCGTGGCTGGCGCCGAGAAGGCGGAGGCCCCTTGCGGGTTGGTGTCGGCCGCTTGCTGGCGACGGATACGGGCGGCGCGTTCGGTGTCGCCGTCATTGACCAGCTTCAGTGCCTGGGAGGGGCAGGCTCCGACACAGGCCGGGCCATCGGCGCGAAACTCGCACAGATCGCACTTGACGGCGATGCTGCGCACGCCCGGCTCCCAGCTCAGCAGATCCTCGCCAAAGCAGCGCAGGCCAGCGGAGGTGGAGGGGTTGCTGGAGCGGATGGAGCAGGGGATATAGGTGTCGTAAC
>CAMFLW010000081.1 GCA_945957575.1 uncultured Aeromonas sp.
AAATCAGCTGACCATCGATGGGCTGAAATTCACCGGCAGGCTCGATAAAGACCGGTACGGGCAGCCCCTGCTGACGCGCCGCAAAGGGGTAGAACTGCTCGCGGCGCGGATGTACCGGCGCGCTCAGGTTGAAGACATCTCCGTCCTTGCCCTGCTCCAGCAGCAACATACACGCTGCCACCACATCGTCCAGATGGACCAGATTAACCGACTGGGCGCCGCCATCCAGGGTCTTGCCCGCGAGGAAACGGCCGGGATGGCGATCAGGGCCATACAGGCCGGAGGGGCGCACTATCATCACCGCCTCGAAACCGGCTGCCAGCACCGCCCGCTCCGCCGCCAGCATCCGCTCGCCACGGGCATGGCGTGGCTTGGGCTGTTCCCCCTCCTGCTGCCCCGCGCCCCACACCGAGGTGGCGCTGACAAACAGCACCCGTCGGGTGCCACTCGCTTTGGCAAGCTGACAGGCCTTTACGACCGCCTGCGGATAGTCATCGGTCTTGCTGGGCGGTACGCAGATCACCAGCGATTCGCAGGGGATGGGCCACGGCTCTTTTTGATCTGCAACGGGCATCTCGGCAGAGCCCATGTTGGCAGAGATTGTCAGCGGATGGGCATTGATCCCCTCCCCCTGCAGACGGGCCACCTTCTCGGCACTGCTGACCGTGACCGCTACCTGCTTGCCTGCCGCCAGCAGGGCTCGCGCCAGCGGCAGCCCGAGCCAACCCGCCCCCAGAATGCCGATCGTTCCGGCGATATGTTGTTCTGTCATCGTCCCTTCTCCTGCTTGACGCTATTTGCCCAGCAGCTTAGCTGCCCTGGAAGGGAAAGGAAGCCTTACCCGCAGCCATAATAGAAAAACCAGCCGAATGAGGCCCCTGATATGGCGTGGGCCGACAAAAACCCGCAATAAAAGACCCGCTAGCATCCCATCAAGTTGGTGGGCTTCGATATTGACATAATGGGGGGCTGATTCTGGTTATAGATCCCCTCCTTGAAAGCTATGAGCTGGCACTGTCTCTTGAGCGTCAAGCGTTGTGAGCAAGAGGCAGACCTGAAGCTGGCCCTGTTTCAATCCGTACTTGAGTACTCAGATGATTACTTGAGGCGCTTGCCGCTCGCATCCACCACCTGCTCGCCATCTTCCTTGGCGAAGGCCCCTTTTTGCTGATCGGGCAAAATATCGAGCACCAGTTCCGACGGGCGACACAGTTTGGTGCCAAGCGGCGTGACCACGATGGGGCGGTTAATGAGGATCGGGTGGGCCAGCATGGCATCGATCAGTTCATCATCGCTGAAACGATCTTCCACCAACCCGAGCGCCTCGTAGGGGGGCACGTTCTTGCGCAGCAGATCGCGCACCGGCATGGCCATGGCGGCGATCAGCGCCACCAGCTGGTCACGGGAGGGGGGCGTCTCCAGATAGTGGATAACCGTGGGCTCCACGCCGCTGTTGCGAATAAGCTCCAAAGTGTTGCGGGAGGTACCACATTCCGGGTTGTGATAGATGGTGATTACACTCATTTGCCTGTCTCTCATTAATCAAGTGAATAGAAAGTGGATAGCATCAGTTCGCGGCCATCTGTTAATAGCCATCAGTTAACGGCTCAGCCCCGCTTCGTACCAGGGTTTGCTGGCGTTGACGATGCGCACCACCAGCAGCATGACCGGCACCTCGATCAGCACCCCGACCACGGTGGCGAGCGCCGCGCCGGAGTGAAAGCCGAACAGGCTGATGGCGGCGGCCACCGCCAGCTCGAAGAAGTTGGAGGCGCCGATCAGGGCGGAAGGACAGGCAACCGAGTGCTTCTCCCCCACCTTACGGTTGAGCCAGTAAGCCAGCCCTGAGTTGAACAGCACCTGGATCAGGATGGGCACCGCCAACAGGGCAATAACCAGCGGCTGCTCGATGATGGCGTTGCCCTGAAAGGCGAACAGCAGCACCAGAGTGAGCAGCAGGGCCGCCACCGACCAGGGCTGGATGCGGGTCATGACGAAGTCAAAATGGGCCTCTCCCTTTTTCAGCAAGGCCTTGCGCAGCAGTTGGGCGATGATGACCGGGATGACGATATAGAGCACCACAGAAGTGAGCAGGGTATCCCACGGCACTATGATGCTGGAGACCCCGAGCAGCAACGCCACCAGCGGGGCAAAGGCAAACACCATGATGAGGTCGTTCACCGCCACCTGCGACAGGGTGAAGTAGGGATCGCCATTGGTGAGGCGACTCCAGACAAACACCATGGCGGTGCAGGGGGCCGCCGCCAGCAGGATCAGCCCCGCAACATAGCTGTCGAGCTGATCCGCTGGCAGCCAGTCGGCAAACAGCACGCGGATAAAGAGCCAGCCAAGGAAGGCCATGGAGAAGGGCTTGACCAGCCAGTTGATAAAGAGGGTGACCCCAATGCCCTTCATATGGCCCTTCACCTGATGCAGGGCGCCAAAGTCGATCTTGAGCAGCATGGGGATGATCATCACCCAGATCAGCAGCCCCACTGGCAGGTTGACCTTGGCCACCTCCATGGCGCCGATCGCCTTGAACAGATCCGGCAATCCTTGACCGAGGCCAATGCCCACCACAATGCAGAGGGCGACCCAGGCGGTCAGATAACGTTCAAAAAAGCCGATGGCAGGCACGGCCTTGGCATCACATGTTGCAGACATCACAGCTCCCGATGCGGCGCAATTTCGCATCTTCTATTGGTTCAAAACAAAGGGTTATAACAAGTAGCGGCATATTCAAGCCGCCCCGGCTGCTGGCCGGGGCGGCGACTCAATGGTGCTGGCAGAGGCGGCGCAGGGCATCGGGCCCCACCGGCTCCTCGGCGAGCAACGGCACCACGGCGTAGCGGCTGGCATGTTGCTGCTCGACCGCCTCGATATGGGGCAACTGGCGCTCGGCCCGCAGTTGCAGCAGCGGCGAGCTGACCGCGGCTTGCTGCAAACTGTGGTTGATGAGCCAGCCCCAGGGCTCGATGCCAGCGCGGCGCAGATCGGCCTGCAAATTGGCAGCCTCCTGCACTGGCGTTGGCTCGGGCAGGGTCACAATCAGCACCTTGGTCTGTTTGGGATCCTGCAACTGCATCATGGGAGTGGTGAAGTGCAGCCCCTTGTTCCCCATCTGGCGGGCGATCTCCCTGTGATAGGCGCCAGTGGCGTCGAGCAGCAGCAGGGTGTGGCCGGTGGGAGCGGTATCCATCACCACGAAGCGCTTGCCCGCCTCGCGAATGATGCGGGAAAAAGCCTGAAACACGGCGATCTCCTCGGTACAGGGGGAGCGCAGATCCTCCTCCAGCAGTGCCCGCCCCTGCTCGTCCAGCGCCGCCCCCTTGGTGGCCAGCACCTGGGCGCGATAACGCTCGGTCTCGGCGTGGGGGTCGATGCGGCTCACTTCCAGATGGGGCAGGCTGCCTGCCAGCGTCTCGCTCAGGTGCGCGGCGGGATCCGAGGTGGTGAGGTGCACCGGCAAGCCGCGACTGGCCAGCTCCACCGCCACGGCAGCCGCCAGCGTGGTCTTGCCCACCCCGCCCTTGCCCATCAGCATGATGAGGCCGTGACCGTCGGCGGCCAGTTCGTCCACCAGCGAACTCAACTCGGGCTGGACTGGCTGATGGACTGACGTTGCCAGTGGTGCCTGCTCACCAGCATCCTGTGGTTGCAGCAGTTGGCGCAAACTGTCGAGCCCCACCAGATTGGTGGCCAGCAGCGGAATATGATCCTGCGCCAGCCCCTTGATCCCTTGCGGCATCTGGGCAAGCGCCTGTTGTTCACGCTGCCAGATGGCCTGCGCCAGCCCGTCACCGGCGATGGCCGCCGCGGGGAAGAGGCCGTTGATCACCAACTGCTGGTTCGCTAGGCCGATGGCGGCCAGCTCCTCGTGGGTGCGAGCCACTTCCCGCAGAGTGGATTGCTGGGCCCGCGCCACCAGCACCAGCCGGGTGCGAGCGGCATCGGCCAGCGCGGCGACCGCCTCGCCATACTGGCTGCGCTGTTTCTCCAGCCCCGCCAGCGGGCCGAGGCAGGAGGCATCCCCCTTGCCCTGCTCCAGAAATTCGCTCCAGGCTCCCGGCAGTTGCAGCAGCCGGATGGTGTGGCCGGTAGGCGCCGTATCAAAGACGATATGGTCATACTCGGCCAGCAGCGTTTGATCGGTCAGCAGCGCGGTGAATTCGTCAAAGGCGGCGATCTCGGTGGTACAGGCGCCGGAGAGCTGCTCCTCTATGCTGCGCACCACGCTCTCGGGCAACTTGCCGCGCACCGGGCCGACGATCCGCTCCCGATAAGCTTTGGCCGCCGCGGGGGGATCTATCTCCAGCGCCGACAAACCGGGCACAGCGGCGATGACGGTGACCCGATTGCCGATCTCGGTGGCAAACACCTGCCCCACGTTGGAGGCAGGATCGGTGCTCACCAGCAGCACCCGCTTGCCGATATCACAGAGAGCCACCGCACTGGCGCAGGCCAGCGAGGTCTTGCCCACCCCGCCCTTGCCGGTGAAAAAGAGAAACGGCGGTGGATTGGTCAGAAAGTGGTACATAGTCTCTCCCGAATGGTGCGTCGCGACTTAGCAGCAACCGCTGCCGGAGCAGCAGCCACCCTTGACGATCCCCTTGATAGCCGCTTGTGGCGCAGGCAGTCCGGCATAACGGGCCAACTCGCTGCGGCTCGGATAGCGGCCGGTCAACACCACCTGCCCTTCCACCAGCACCAGCGGCAACCCTTCCTCCCCGGCGTGGGTCAGAAAAGCGCTGACGGCAGGAGTCTCGGCAAACTGCAGCGGCTGCTGGGCCAGATTGAAACGCTCGATGGCAACCCCCTGCTCCTTGGCCCAGGCAAGGTCGGCTGCGAAGGTGACCAGTGCCTGATCAACCTCGGTACCGCAGACGCCGCTGGAGCAGCAGAGGGCAGGATCAAAAATCTGAATGGCTGACATGGTATTACTCCTTGTTGCAGCAGGGCTGCGCGGGCAGAACATGGGGGGAGCAGGCCGACTCGGCGCGCATCATGCCACACGCCTCGGGATGACCGGCGCAGCACTCCTCGGTAAGGTAGGCGATCACATCCAGCATCAGGGGAATATTGGCGCGGTAGCGCAGAAAGCGACCCTCCTGCTCCACCGACAACAGACCAGCGTTGAGCATCGCCTTGAGGTGAAACGAGAGGGTGTTGGGGGCAATATCGAGCTCGCTGGCCAGTTCGCCCGCGACCCGCCCCTCCAACCCGGCCTTGACCAGCAGCCGCCACAAATCGAGCCGGATGCCGGAAGCCAGCGATTCAAAGACCTTGGTAGCCGTCTCTTTGTTCATAGTTGCCTCTTGTTGGATGCTCTTTCATTTCAACTATACAAGAACTATTGAAACGATCAAGGTACGTACCGAAGCGAAGATACGACGTTTCAGCAACCAGCCGGGCTGACAGGGGAATGAACGAGTGAACAGCTGTTGCGGATGACCACATTGAGCGTGCCGCAGATAAACAGACGCCCTCCACAGGGAGGGCGTACCAGACCGGTTGATCCCCGAAAGCAGGCAGAACAACCAGGGCTGTCAGACGAACGGCGTGCCTTATTTGGCAGCAGGCACGGCGTTAAAGGTGAGCAAAGCAACTTTGTTGGCATCGCTCAGAGTCAGTTGGTTACCCTTGATGGAGTAAGTAGCCACCTTGTCAAGCTTTTGCAGGTACTCCACCTCTTTGTTCATCTCATCACCGATGCACATCATGCGGGTAGCCCCCATGGCGCCCAGCGCCAAGACACCGTCACCCTGCTTGGTGATACCGCCAAAATAGCGGTTGCAACCGCCCTTTCCCACCACTTTGCCATCAGCAACTTGCAGGGTGAAGGTATCGCCGGTGGCACCTTGCAACTGCCAGCTGGATGCTTGCAGTTGAGCCATGCTGGAACCTGTTGCCATTGTGCAGCCTCCCAGTGCCAGCACGGCCAGCAGAGTCAGTTTCTTATTCATGGATTCACCTCTTCATGATTAGAGCCATCAATACGGCAGCTTGTTTATCATGGCTGGCGCCCATGCCAAAGGATTTTATTGTGATCTCGCTTCACTTTACTACCAGCTGGCATGTGCCATGCTTAGGCTCAGTTCCGGACCCAGGGAGGGGAAAAGAATGACCAAGGCGCTTCTCATCACACTGCTTGCATCCTGCGCCAGCATGGCCGCACAGGCCGCCGACTGGGCAGTGGTTCAGCCGCAATCCAACCCGTCTCTCTATGTCAAAAGTTACTCGGGTGTGCTGCTCAATGGCCATAGCCATCACAGCGACAGTTTTGATCTCTGGCTGGTCAATAGCGGCTATCAATATCCTGTGGTGGATGATGTGACCCTCTTTATGGAAGCAGGGCCAGCGGCGGCGGATCAGAATCGCACATCCGGTTTCAATATGAGCTCTGGGGTACGTTACCAGCTATCTCCGGCATTCAATATCGGCAGTCAGATCAAGCATCTCGATCTCAACAAGGCCAGCACCCTGCTGGAGCTCAACTCCAGCCTGCTGCTGACCCCCAAACTCTCCCTCACCGCCAACTACGGCGTCAGCGCCATCACCGCCGATCAGGCGCTGAGTCTGGGTGTCGGCTTCAACTTCTGATGATCACAGCAGCGGTGTGGCGCTCACCACCACGCCGTTGCGATCCGCATAGACGTAATCCCCTTCGTGGATGGTCACGCCGGCAAAGCTGACCACCGCGCCTAGCTGACCCAATCCCCGCTTCTCGGTCTTGACCGGACAGGCCGCCAGCGCCTTGACCCCAAGCGCCAGTGTGGCCAGGGTGCCTACATCCCGCGCCGCGCCGTGGATCAGGATCCCCTCCCACCCCTGCTCCATCGCCTTGATGGCCAGTTGATCACCAAGCAGCGCCCGGCGCAGCGAGCCGCCACCGTCGATCACCATCACTTTGCCGTGACCGGGGCGGGTCACCAGATCCCGCACCAGACTGTTGTCTTCATAACAAGAGAGCGTCACGGCGCGACCATAAAAGAGGGCCTTGCCGCCAAAATCCTGAAACACCGGGTCGGCCACTTGCAGCAAGTCGCCGTGTTGATCGCAGAGGTCGGGCAGGAGATCCAGCATGATTTGATTCCTTTCAGATTCATGAAGGTGTTCATTCTTTCATCAGGCAAGGTTTCTGGCAATCCAACAGAATTCAATATTACCCAGACAGACTGCTGACTTATCAGTCAATATTGGCACCAACCAAAGCTGACCATCCTCCACCCAGTAGATGGCATTCTGGCCAAAGCGGGCTGCCAGCCGACGAGCTTGCGGCAGGGATAGCGCCACCGCCAGCGATGACTCCTGCCAGCGTTCGTCCGGATCAGAACCCCAAAATGGCCCCACCACGGGCACCTGCAAATCCACAGTCAGATGGCGCCACATCGCCCGTTCCCGCCGCATATTGCGTCGTTCTGTGACCCACTGGCTGGCCGGATTCCAAGCTGTGATGATGGCAAAAGCAGACCATTCTGGGGGCTCAAATGGCGCGATAAAGCAGATTTTCTTGTAGTTTTCCCACAAATTCATGTCAATCACATGTTACATTCCATTACATTTTACAGGGGCGAAAATCCGGTTCAGGCCAAGTATGATGCTGCTGTACCAGGGTTTGACCTATATCAAAACAGAGTTAAAAAGTTGCTATCTGACGGCAAAGAGTGTTGTTATGCTCCTGTTAACTGATAAAATGCTGCCACTTTCGTAATGGACGACCTTTCCAGGCTCTGCTCGACCAGACTTGTCGGGAACCTATAAGTGGCACAGGGATACTTGCCGGTACTGATGCCTAATTCGCGATATTCCGACCTGACCCTCATGCTCAGGATGACGTAATAAATTTTCAGGATCAGTCAGGAAATCGGTTTAAAACGCCAAAGAGTGTTAAATTTAAGATAATCAACTGATAAGAATCTGGGAATATTCATGCAAACACCACACATTCTGATCGTCGAAGACGAACTGGTCACACGCAATACCCTGAAAAGCATTTTTGAAGCGGAAGGCTACATCGTGCTCGAAGCCAACAACGGCGACGAAATGCACCAGGCCCTCACTTCCCACACCATCAATCTGGTGATCATGGACATCAACCTGCCGGGCAAGAATGGCCTGCTGCTGGCCCGTGAACTGCGTGAGAACGACAACATCGCCCTGATGTTCCTGACCGGTCGTGACAACGAAGTGGACAAGATCCTGGGTCTGGAGATCGGCGCCGATGATTACATCACCAAGCCGTTCAACCCGCGCGAACTGACCATCCGTGCTCGCAACCTGCTGAGCCGCACCATGAACGTGGCAGCCGGTGGCGAAGAGAAGAAGCTGGTTGAGCGCTACCTGTTCAACGGCTGGGCGCTGGATATCAACAGCCGCGCACTGGTCAGCCCGACTGGCGACATGTTCAAGCTGCCGCGCTCCGAGTTCCGCGCCATGCTGCACTTCTGCGAAAACCCGGGCCAGATCCAGACCCGTGCCGAGCTGCTGAAGAAGATGACCGGCCGCGAGCTCAAGCCCCACGACCGCACCGTCGATGTGACCATTCGTCGCATTCGCAAGCACTTCGAAAGTGTCAACGATACCCCGGAGATCATCGCCACCATCCATGGCGAAGGCTATCGTTTCTGTGGTGAGCTGGAGCAGGAATAAGCTCCTGTTACGCGGGTGATCGGAAAAGGCAGCCGATCAGTTAAGGAGCCATTGACCGCACCTTCTGATGTGTGAGGATCAGAAACCTGTTGATTGGTTTCGGATTAATGCGATGCTCAGCCTGACCCACAGCCCAGCCGGCGACGCTTGCTGGGCTGTTTCTTTTCTACTTCAGAATCCTCCCTTTCATCTTGCGGGCACCGAATAGACTCGGTAATCCCGTCTATAAATGTCCGTTCACGCGCGCTGCGCTCATGACCTGCCTCACCAACCGCATAGTGATGGCCTGTTGTGGCGCCCACAGGTTAGCCCGCAAGCTCCTCGCGTTTGCTCATCAGGTCCAATTGATAGCACCGCAATATGGATGCAGGGAGCACTGGTAGCTGCGAATCAAAACATGCGGAAATCGTATTGCTCCAGAGCAGGGATGGGAAACCGGAGTATTCGTTCGCCTGGTCTCTTTTTCGGCTATAGCGGTATCTGATGCCTTTTGAGTGGCAAAGATAGCAAATATGCCGACTGTCCAGCCAGTGAGCAACCCAGTGGCTCCAAGCTAAAAAAGAACCCCCTATTTGAAAAAGAGGGGGTTCTTCATCAACCAAGGGGAATTCCGTTGAGCCCCCTTGTTGTTCACGTTTTACCGTATGCCGCGCTCAAGCTGCCTTTTTACGGGTCACAAACAGACTCAGCCCCATGGATGCCAGCAGGATCAGTGCGACCACGCCCAATGCGATGCCGGTCGGGATCTTGAAGATATCCAGCAACAGCATCTTGACCCCGATAAACATCAGGATCAGCGCCAGACCGTATTTCAGCAGGGCGAAGCGATCAGCCACACCGGCCAGCAGGAAGTACATGGCTCGCAGACCCATGATGGCGAAGATATTGGAAGTCAGCACGATAAAGGGATCTGTGGTCACCGCGAAGATGGCCGGGATGCTGTCCACCGCAAAGATAAGGTCGCTCACCTCTACCAGCACCAGGATCAGCAGCAACGGGGTGGCGTAGCGCACACCGTCGCGCCAGACGAAGAACTTCTCCCCCTCCAGGGTCTCGGTCACCTTGAAGCGACGGTGCATCCAGCCCAGCAGCGGATTGTTGGCGAGATCAGGCTCCTTGTCGGCCGCCCACAGCATCTTGGCACCGGTCAGCAGCAGGAAGGCACCGAACAGGTAGAGGATCCAGTGGAACTGCTCGATGAGCCAGCTGCCGGCGAACACCATACCGGCACGCATCACGATGGCACCCAGCACCCCGTAGAGCAGCACCCGGCGCTGCAGCTCGGCCGGAATGGCAAAGTAACCGAACAGCATCAGCCAGACGAAGACGTTGTCCACTGCCAGCGCTTTCTCGATGAGGTAGCCGGTGAGGAACTCCAGTCCCTTCTGGTTGGCGATTTCACGGCCCGCGCTGTGATCCAGCCAGAGCCAGATAGCCAGGTTGAAGAGCAGGGCCACGCTGACCCAGATAAGGGACCAGATGCCTGCCTCTTTGAGCGACACCTTGTGGGATTTGCCACCACCGACAAACCGTATGTCAATCCATAACAGGACCAGCACTATGCTGAAGAAACCGGTCCACATCCACCATTCACCCATATTCACTTCTCCCAAAAACGACAAAACCCACGACCGAGAGGCGTGGGTTTGCGTTTGGAGCAGATACACCTTGCCTCTCGGCAAGGTCTCACTTACAGCCGACTTGCGTCAACTGCCCGGCTGCCGGGTGCACTGCAGGATATGGGTGCACCGTAATGACGACAAACCGGCGAGAAGTTACTCCCCTTGTTGCGCGGATAGTAACAGCGGCGAAAGATAACGCCAAGAGGCATCTTCACTGCCGTCAAAAATAAATCGGGGCCCCATCAAGGAGCCCCGCAAACAGGTTCAACACATCCCCATCAGAGCGGATCGACCTTGAGGCAGGAGACTGCGTGATCGAAGTTCCCCTCCAGCACAGGGCGGGTCTTGGCGCACTCGGGGCCAGCCACCGGGCAGCGGGTGCGGAACACGCAACCGGACGGCGGGTTCATCGGCGATGGCAAATCCCCCTCCAGGATCTGGATCACCTTGTTGCGCTCAAGCTCAGGGTCCGGGATCGGCACCGCTGACATCAGCGCCTTGGTGTAGGGATGCAACGGGTTGGCGAAGATCTCCTTGCGGGTCCCCAACTCGACGGCGTTGCCCAGATACATCACCAGCACCCGATCGGAGATATGCTTGACCACCGACAGGTCGTGGGCGATGAAGATGAGCGACAGCCCCATCTCCTTTTGCAGGGATTTGAGCAGGTTGACCACCTGTGCCTGGATAGAGACATCAAGCGCTGACACCGGCTCATCGCAGATGATCATCTTGGGCTCGAGGATCAGCGCCCGGGCAATCCCGATCCGCTGACACTGGCCGCCGGAGAACTCGTGCGGGTAGCGGTTGACCAAGTTGGGCAAGAGCCCCACCTTGCTCATCATGGCCCGCACCTTCTCCTTCACCTCTTCCCGTGGCAGGTTGGGATAGAAGGTGATGAGCGGCTCGGCGATGATGTCGCCGATGGTCATGCGCGGGTTCAGAGAAGCCAGCGGGTCCTGGAAGATCATCTGGATCTCTTTGCGCTTCTCGCGCAGGGCATTCTGATCGAGCTTGGTGAGATCGTCACCCAGCCACACCACCTTGCCATCGGTGGCCGGTACCAGACCGATGATGGCGCGGGCAAAGGTCGATTTGCCGCAGCCGGATTCACCCACCACACCGAGGGTTTCACCCTCATAGAGACGCAAGGTCACCCCATCGACCGCCTTGAGGTCGGACGGTTTGGCCCAGGGCCACGCCTTGCCACTCTTGATACTGAAGTGGACCTTGAGGTCAGACACTTCCAACAGCAATTTTTTGTCGGCACCCATTTAGTTGGCCCCCTTGTTCATGGCATCCGAAACCCAGTGGCAAGCACGCTCCCGACCGTCGTTGAACGGGGTCAGGATCGGTGACTGCTGGCCGCAAATCTCGCTGACCCGGTGGCAACGCTCCTGGAAGGGGCAACCGGTGGGCAGACGCAGCAGGTTGGGCGGATTGCCCGGGATGGTGGGCAGCACTTCCCCTTCGGTATCGAGACGAGGAATGGCGCGCAGCAGGCCTTCGGTGTAGGGGTGGCTCGGGCGATAGAAGATATCGTCTACCTTGCCGTACTCCATGGTACGACCGGCATACATCACCAGCACCTTGTTGCAGATACCGGCGACCACGCCAAGGTCGTGGGTGATCATGATGATGGCGGTGTTGAACTCGCGCTTGAGCTCGTTCATCAGGGTCATGATCTGGGCCTGCACGGTCACATCGAGCGCGGTGGTCGGCTCGTCGGCGATCAGCAGTTGCGGCCGGCAGAGCAGCGCCATGGCGATCATCACCCGCTGACGCATACCGCCGGAAAACTCGTGGGGATACATCCCCATCCGCTTGCGTGCTTCGGGGATCTTCACCGCATCGAGCATCCGTACCGACTCTTCGAACGCTTCCGCCTTGCTAACGCCCTTATGCAACATCAGCACTTCCATCAGCTGATCCTGCACCTTCATGTAGGGGTTGAGCGAGGTCATGGGGTCCTGGAAGATCATGGCGATCTTCTCGGAGCGGATCTTGTTGAGCTTGGACTCCGGCAGGTTGAGGATCTCTTCGCCCTGAAACTTGGCGGAACCGGTAATAATGCCGTTTTTGGCCAGCAGCCCCATGATGGCAAAGGCCGTCTGGGATTTGCCGGAGCCGGACTCGCCGACGATCCCCAGGGTTTCCCCCGCAGAGAGAGAAAAGTTGAGGTCGTTGACCGCCACCACATTGCCGTCCGGGGTCTTGAACTCGACCCGCAGATCTTTCACATCCAGTAACTTCATATAAAAACTCCTTATCGATCTTTCGTGATGCTTTCCTGTCGATCCGATGCTCGATTAACGATCTTTCGGATCGAGGGCGTCACGCAGACCATCCCCGAGGAAGTTGAAGCAAAACAGGGTCACCACCATAAAGCAGGCGGGGAACAGCAGTTGCCAGATGGCCACTTCCATCGACTTGGAGCCTTCATCCAGCAGGGCACCCCAGCTGGTCATCGGTTCCTGAACCCCAAGGCCCAGGAAACTCAGGAAGGATTCAAACATGATCATGCCCGGCACCAGCAAGGTGGCGTAGACGGCCACGATACCGAGTACGTTCGGTACGATGTGACGGGTGATGATCTTCCACTTGGAGACGCCACAGACGTGGGCTGCCTCGATAAACTCCTTGCTCTTGAGGCTCAGGGTCTGGCCGCGCACGATCCGCGCCATGTCGAGCCAGCTCACCGCCCCGATGGCGATAAAGATGAGTGCCAGATTGCGGCCAAAGAAGGTGACCAGCATGATGACAAAGAACATGAAGGGGAAAGCGTTGAGGATCTCCAGTACCCGCATCATCAGGCTGTCGACCCGCCCGCCGATAAAACCGGAGGCCGCGCCATACAAAGTACCGATGATGACCGCCACCATCGCGCCCATGATGCCGACCATCAGGGAGATGCGACCGCCCAGTAGGGTGCGCACGAACAGATCGCGCCCCAGGCTGTCGGTACCAAAGTAGTGACCCGCTTCCATATCGGGCGGCGACTGCATGGCGCCCCAGTCCGGATCGTCAAAGGTGTATTGGGACAAATGGGGGCCAAAGATGACCGCCAGACCGATGATGGTCAGAATGATCAGGCTGGTCAGTGCCGCCTTGT